>DAIDAY010000009.1 GCA_027310365.1 bacterium | reverse complement strand
GAAGATTGCCAGTCCGTAGCCAACGGCGAAGAACGCCCAGGCAAACGGTCGGTCGCCATTCGGTTGCGTCCAGACGAACACAATCGTGGGAATCGCCGCGAACGAGTCCGCGACAATCGCCAGATAGAGAGCCCACTGAGCCATCTCTTTGTTTTCGCGAACCCCCAGCCACAGGCCGAGAGACAGCAGACCAAACACGAGACAAGCAACCTCGACTCGGTTTGGTTTCGTCCACCCACCATGCCGTTTGAGAACAAGCAAGGTGATGAAGAGCGGGTTAGTAAACCCGAACACCGCCGGCCAAACGTTCGCTTCGGCCCCCGAACTCTTGTAAGTGAGCAAGAGTGCGAGGCCGATCAGCGTCCAGAGCGACCAGCTCGTCAGGTTTGGCTGAACCTTACCCTGGTGGGTTCTGATGCCGTAAGGGATGACACTCGCCACTACCAACAGCCCAGAAACCATGCCAATCGTTTCTGCACTCAAGCTGCACCTCCTTCTTTTTTGTTGGGAATGTACTACCACGACCAAGCCACAATGACTCAATCTTTCGGCTATAACAATAGCATATTCGCTGCTCTGCGTCAAGGGCAACAAAAAATCCGCTTGTTAGCGGCTTCTTCTTCGGGGATTTCTTGGATTAAAAATTTTTCTTCCCCTCAAACGAAATCGCGAATTCCGTTTTGAGCCGAAAATACAATACGCGCGAGCCGCCGAGCAACGCGAGGCAGCGAGCTCTGACTTGCAATTTCCTTTTTGGTGCCCCCGGAAGGAATTGAACCCTCATACCCGGTTCCGAAGACCGATGCTCGATCCGTTGAGCTACGGGGGCGGCCGGATTCACTATAGACCATTTGTTTTTTACTTCAAAGTTTCCTTTTCAGCCGGCCTATTCTAAAATTAACCTCAATGATAGCGAGGATTCCCAAGGAGGTTAAAGAAGCTCTGAGGATGCTGGAGGGAGCCGGCTATGAAGCGTACTTGGTAGGCGGCTGCGTGCGGGACGTTTTGCGTAAAGTCGTTTATGGCGAGCGTGTCGAACCAAAGGATTGGGACATCGCGACCAATGCGAAGCCGGTGGAGATACAAAAAGTTTTCCCGGAGAGTGTGTATGAAAATAGTTTCGGAACCGTCGGCGTGAAAACCGGTTCGGAGGATCCAGCGTTGAAAATTTTGGAAGTCACGACGTTCCGCCTCGACGGAGAATACGGAGACGCGCGGCATCCAAAGAGGGTGGAGTTCGTTTCCACGATCGAAGAAGACCTTTCCCGACGCGACTTTACCGTTAATGCAATAGCCCTCAATCTTACGAAGTTGGACTTCGTAAAGAGCTTCGTGAAGAGGTCCAACTTTCAAATCATTGATCTCTTTGGTGGTCAGAAAGATTTAGAGAAGAAAACAGTCCGGGCGGTGGGGGATCCGCACAAGCGGTTCCGGGAAGATGCCCTGCGGTTGATGAGGGTTGTGAGGTTTGCGGTGGAATTGGGATTCGCAATCGAAGCGAAAACGCTTGAAGCGGTCAAGGAACAAGCGGGTCTTCTGGAAGAGATTTCAAAAGAAAGGATACGCGATGAATTTACGAAGATAATAACATCCGAGAGGGCGGCCGAGGGGATTATTCTCCTCGAAGATACGGGGCTTTTGAAATACATTGTGTCGGAACTTCGGGAGGGTATAGGTTGCAGCCAGAACAAACACCATGTTTATACGGTTTTTGAGCACAATGTGCGGGCGCTGAATTACACGGTTGAGAAGAAATATTCTTTTCTCGTGCGTTTGGCATCGCTCCTCCACGATGTGGGGAAACCTCGCGTGAAGCGCGGTGACGGCCCGGATTCGACCTTCTACAACCATGAGGTGGTAGGAGCCCGAATGACCGTGAAAATCATGGATCGGCTGCATTTTCCGAAAGAAGTGACTGAAAAAGTCGCTCATCTCGTTCGCTATCACTTGTTCTATTACAATGTCGGTGAGGTGACCGAAGCGGGCATCCGGCGCTTCCTTGCGCGTGTGGGCCCGGAGAACGTCGGTGATCTTCTGAAAGTCCGCGAAGCCGACCGGATTGGTTCCGGCGTCCCGAAAGCTTTCCCGTATAAGCTCCGCCACCTCCTCTTTATGATCGAAAAAGTGAAACGCGATCCCATTTCCCCGAAAATGCTGAAAGTGAATGGGATGGACATCATGGAGATTCTGGAAGTGAAATCGGGACCGAAAATCGGATGGATACTTTCAATTCTCCTCGAAGAAGTCCTTGATGACCCGAAGAAAAATTCGTCGGAGTATCTCGGGGGCCGGGTAAAGCGCCTCGGCGCCCTTTCCGACAAAGAATTGAAAGCCCTGTCGGAGAAAGCCCGGGCCGTCAAAGAGGAATTCGAAGGGGGAGTGGAAAACGAAATCAAAAAGAAGTATTATGTGAAATAGTTTCGGCGGAGAGGAGTATGCCGGTAGTGCACGCTGCTTCCCCCCTACCAATGCTGCCGGGGCATCGTATAATGGCAGTATACACGCTTCGGGTGCGTGCAGTCCCAGTTCGAATCTGGGTGCCCCGAATGAAAAATTGGTGTGGGGGGGTGCGTGCGGACCGGAGTCTAACGCTGAAGCGAAGACTTCCGTAAAGCGCAATATTCGCAGCCTTTGTCGTCGCAGAAAGTATTCCAGAAAGAAAGGTTTAATATTTCACCGGCGGTTTTTTTGATTGTTGCCGAGAGGTTTTCCGCGTCTTGGGGGGATATCGTGAACGTGTATTTTTTGTATTTGCCGCTGTCGTTCGGCTCGATGAAATCAATGGTTCCCGCAATCATGCGGAATCTGTTTTTTTCGCTTTTGTCGAGGAGTATTTTGTAAAATACCAGCTGCCTGAAATTGTCTCCGGTGCCAGACTTGGTCAAACCCTTGATCTCGTTTTCTGATTTAACTCTTCCCGTCTTATAGTCGACGACATTCACGCGGTTCGCATCGTCGATGATTTCTATCTTGTCGAGCTTGCCCGTGAGTCGCGTCCCGTCGAGATCGACGTCCCTGATGGATTTTTCGAGGATGACGTTCGTGTTCCAGGTGCCGGCGTATTCCCTGAGATACCCGGCGAGCGCCTTCTCCCCCCTTTTCAGCAAGTGTTCGTAGTCCGTTTGCTTCACCGGTTCGTGGGCGAGAGCCGTTTTGAAACTGCTCACGAGGTACCGTTCATCTTTCTTTTCTCCTTTTTTGAGAGCTTCGAAATAATTCTTGAGCGCGCGATGAACAGCGTTGCCGAACATGAGACTCGCCTCCGGCGCTTCGGGGATTCTCACTAGGTTCCGGTAAAAATACTTCCA
This sequence comes from bacterium, assembly GCA_027310365.1. GTDB lineage: Bacteria > Patescibacteriota > Minisyncoccia > UBA6257 > GWB1-50-10 > JAKAHT01. The sequence goes on along the minus strand of DAIDAY010000009.1, from coordinate 27,804 downwards.
GGGACACGCGAGGAAATTATTGAGCGCGGTGACCGAAAGCCCCTGTTCTTTGAAGAGTTTGTTGAGGTATTCTTTTTCTTCAAGAAGGGGGGTCTGTTTTTTCGTTTCAGCGAATTCTGTTTCAAGGTGGCTTTTGAATTCGTCCTCATATTTTTTTGCGTTTATTTTCTCCGCGAGGCCCGGTTCCAGCTCGTTGATAAACCGTACGGGAAGCGTGAGTTCGCCCGATTCCTTGGTGGTCGAATAGGTGATGAAAGCTTCTTTCTTGGCCCTCGTGAGAGCAACGTAGAAAACGTTGAGTTCTTCCGTTGCTTCTCCTTTTTCTCCTTCCGAAAAAACACTCTCCGGAAGTTTCAGATATTCCCGGCGCTTCTTGTCGCCCCATTTGTTTTCCACGGCATTGACGATGAAAACAATGTCGAATTCAAGCCCCTTGGATTTATGAGCCGTCATGAGGCGCACCCGCCTCGGTATCGCGGCTTGAGGGGCGCTCCGCACCCTGAGGCCGTGTTCTTCGAGAATCCTGAGGTATTCCGCGAAATCCGCGAGGTCGAGATTTTTATGCGCTTCCGTGAGAGATCGGACGTGGTTGAAAAGCGCATGGAGTTTTTGGAGCTTCAACGCTCCCTCCGGGTCTTTCAATATCTTTTCGATAAGGCCGGAACATCTTGCCATATCGGCAAGGAGTTCGAGGGCGTTTTTTTCTCCGCGTTCGCTTTTCCAGAGTGAGAGGAGGCGATAGGCGTTCCCGACGGCTTTTTTATTCTCGATGCCCGCTTCTGCCATCAATTTTTCCGAATGGGCCGTTTCGTATACGTTCGCGGTTCTCCGGAACGCGGAGAGTTTATAGAGATCGAGCGGGGGAATGCCGAAGAGGTTTGTCTGGAGCGCCTGATAGAACGCCTTCTCGTCGCCGTACCGTTCCACCGCGAAAACCAGGCTCTTGAGTTTTTTGATGTCCGGATCGTCGAGGGCGTTGTAGTCCGCTTCGACGACGAAAGGTATCCCCATTTTCCCGAATGTCTCGACAACCAGTTCGCCGTCCTTGTTCTCCCGGAAGATCACGGCGATGTTTTCCGCTCTTTCTCCGGATTTCAAGAACTCGGATATTTTTTTCGCGATAAAGTAGTTTTCCGCCGATCGTTCGCTGAATGCGCAGATTTTGACGGGGGAATTCGCGTGCTTTGCGTTTGCGGTGAGTTTTTCGTCGCGTTTCGCGAGGCGATAAGCGGCGTCGAGGATCGTTTGGGTTGAGCGGTAATTTTCCCTGAGGGTTATGAGTTTGACGTCTTTGTAGAGATTTTTGAAATGGAGGAAGTTCTCGAGCGATGCGCCTTGGAAACGGAAAATGGCCTGCTTCACGTCGCCGACCACGAAGAGATTCGGACTTTCGTAAAACCCCGCCAGAAGTTCGAGGATTTTGTTCTGTGACTTGTTGGTATCCTGGTGCTCGTCGACGAGGAGATAAAGGTATTGTTCCCGGAGCATCGAGAGAAGGTTTTTATTCTTGCCGAGGGCCGCGGCGACCTTCATGATCATGTCGTTGTAGTCGTAGAGATTTTTTTCCGCCATCTCCTCTTCGTATGTTTCATATACCAGCGCTAATTCTTTTGATCTTTCTCCTCCATCGATCAAGCGATGAAATTCTTCCGGCGTCACGTTTTCTCGTTTCAGTTCGTCGATAGCTCCGAGTATTTTCCCCAGGTAGTAGAAATGATCGTTCTTTGTTTTGAGCGTTTGCAGCGGCAGCCGTTCCAGGACGTCTCGCAGGACTTTCACCTGCTCGGCTTCGGTCGCATTCGTCCGGCCGAGAATTTCAGGGAATTCCTCCGGATAGTTCTGGATGATGGAATTCGCGAAGCCGTGGAACGTCGTTATCGTGACGCGATACCCTTCGGGACCGATGAGCTCGACGAGCCGCTCCGTGATTCCCCGCACGGCCGATTCGGTAAAGGTGAGTGCGAGAATTCCTTCCGGAGGCGTGCCGGTTTTGAGAATGATGTTCGCGATGCGGAGCGTGAGAATTTCCGTCTTTCCCGTTCCGGGGCCCGCAACCACCATGACCGGCCCCTCCACGGCGTCGACAGCCGCTTTTTGCTCAGGGTTTAGTCGTCGGTAGGCGATCTCAAAAGCCTTTGTTTTGACCTCCATCATGAGTCATTATAGAATAAAAATAATGTCTTGGGAGTTATTCGAGAAAGTGAAAACCATCGGCTTGCCGTCGGGCGGGTACGCCATTTTCGGGAGTGGCCCCATGGCGATCCGCGGTCTCAGGGATTGCCGCGACATCGATCTCATTGTGACCGATGAGGTTTTTGAAGAATATAAAAACTCTTCCGGATGGGAATTGAAGGAAATCAAGGGGAAAGAACTGCTGGCCAATAATGGCGTGGAGATGATGAATGGCTGGTCGCCGGGAGAATGGGATATCAAACAATTAATCGAAGATGCGGAAATTATCGAAGGTCTGCCCTTCGTCCGCCTTTCCGAGGTTTTGAGGTGGAAAAAACTCGCGAAGCGTGACAAGGATTTGAAAGATATCGAGATACTGGAAAAGTACTTCAAAGATCGCGGCGGCAGGGGATCGATTTGAAAAGTACGAAAGATCCGTTAAAATGGTCAGAGTTAATCGGGTCTATGGTTGCATGGCAGAACGGCGCATTCGTCCCGATTGCTTTTTAGAATGTTTTTCACACATCCATACTTCAGTCAACCCTCAATGATTCTTACCATGTCGGGAGTTGTGGAAACACCGAGGAAAGGTTAAGATTGCACAATAGTGGTCGTGTGAGATCAACGAAGAGATGGTTGCCGTGGCGATGAGTTCGCCTCGAGTCATTTGAAACATGAAGCGGAACTAGGCGAAGAGAATTGCAGATTAAATCTTGGAAGAAAAGAGACGCAATGAAAAGGCCGATAGAACATTCTAAAATTTAGAAATCGTGGATCCGCGATAATTTTGGTGGGCCCATGGTATAGTGGTAACACGCGGCATTCGCATTGCCGAGACGGGAGTTCGATTCTCCCTGGGTCCACATTACCCGAGCCAGAGTGCTCAATTTCCTCTAAAACCCTTTTAAGGACTGTATATTTTGGTGTTCGACAACCTTCCTTTTTGTCGTAGCTTAAATTCTGCTCAAAAAGGAAATTAAAGAACTTCTGTTGCTCGAAAACATCGTAATCAACCCAAGTAATATAAGGGTCTTTAAGCACGCCTATTACTTTGTCCAAGGCTGTTCGATAAGGCATGCCATAGTCGTAGTCGGCTACAGTGTCACCTTCAAGCACTTCAAGCTCATCGGCCAGTTTCTCGATTTTCTTCTCGTATTGAGCAATAACACTCATCATTTTTGCTTTTCCTGCAAGGACCGTCTCATACACTCGTGGCAGTTGACGGTGAAGAATATAAAGCAAACATCGGCGCAGCAACCGCGTATGAGCTATGCAAAGCAGGTGCAGCAGTCCACATGCTTGCTCGAACAGAGAAAAATCTACAAATAATTCAGAAATGGATAAAAAACGATTTTCCTAATGCCGAGATTTTCTATTCTCCTGTAGACATTAAGAATGAGAAACAAGTAATTGATTTTGTCGCCTCTCTTCCAAGCGACAAAACGATTGAATGGGTCCAGTGTGTAGGACTTGGTGGTGGCACAGTGACAGTCAAAGACGACAACCCATATATTACGATTGAGAATATATCACCAGAGCTTGTAGAGGCCGAGGTTACAGTTTTAAAAGATACTGTGGCTTTTCTCCAAAAACTTCTTCCTATATTTAAAAAGCAAAAAGAAACTCGTGTTGTGATTGTTTCCTCAATGAGTGCTGTTCGCTCTGTACCAGGCGGGGCTATTCACAACGCAGCCAAAGGCGCAATCAGTCGTTTTGCAAACGCAGCTATGATTGAGCTCGGCAAGAACAACATTTTTATTACCGATGTGCGCCCAGGCGGAGTAGATACGGGAATGTACGATACGAAAGCAGTGCAGGAAAGCATAAAACCTATGGCAGTCTCATACGGCTATGACTGGTCTGATGAAAACGGTGGTCTACGTCTTGCACCGCCTTCATCAGTTGGAAAAGCGATTGCAGCCATACTTTCGTCAGAGGCACATATCACCTCACTTAATCTTGTTGCACGCGGCCAGTGGCCTCACGAAGGTTCTTAAAATTTTTTTCGCGCCAGTATGAGAAGAATACAAACAATTCTATATAAGAATTGTGGTACTAGAAAATATTTTTTCCTATAATTTCACCGTTAATTGCCCGTTATTACGGTGATTTAAGAATTGATACCACTCAAAAACGAAGGTTTTTTGGTGTTCGATGTTTTTCGGTCTATGTCCACTGGCCCACCAAAGTTATCGGAACATTGCGCAGACGGCGGTTCGCTTCCCCTCAGGTTCACTTCTTCGCTTCTCCGAAGCTACGAAGTGCACAGCGCTGCATAAATCCAACCAGCAAGGCGCCGACAGCTGACGCTTCAGTTTATTGCTTGCGAAGGGGTGCCGATTTCGATACCATGAAGATCGTCAGTTTGTATGATAAGCTATAACGGATGGAAGAGGCGGCTTTCTCTTTAACAAGTAACTGCTTCCGCCGGGGCAGAAAATTAAAAAGGAGCATCCCCATGGAAGATTTGATTATTATTTCTACTTTGTTTCTCTTTTACGCCGTGTTGTGCGTCATTGAGACGAAGATGAAAAATAATAAAAAGAAACCTCCCGGTTGACCGGGAGGTTTAATGGTTTTTCTGTCTTCTTCCCCGTTTCAATACACCCAGCATCGTTTTGCCTATAATGCTCCAAACGTATTTGCTCCAAAAACGGGCGGGGGGGGAAACATTGAGGACATTTCCCGTCCTGATGGCTGCTAAAACCGCTTCTGTCGAATTGTCTCGCGCATCGACGAAGGCGTAACTCTGACCGAGCATGCTCAAGTCGTGGGCATCGGATGTAGCGATAAAGGGGAGATGATGCCGCTGGGCTATGTCACACGCCTTTGCGTTCAAATCGAGCAGCTTAAAGTGAAACCAAGAACACTCGATGGCATCGAACAAGTCGATGTGTTTGACGAGTTTGCGTCCGAGAGAGTACCCGCCGTCGAAGAATGGATGCGGCGCCATAATGAGTGATTCCGGGTTGGTTTCGCGGTAGCTTTTTAAATCATCGAACGTTCGTATCTCTTCCGCTGTTTTCGCGGCGTTCAAAATGAGGACATCTTTTCCTTCAACCCGCTTTTCAACTCCTCGTATGAGATTGATGCCGAGTTCTCGGGCGTAGTCGTAATATCCGGGGTTATCGGTCACAAAGTCATGGCAGGTGACGGCGAGGACGTCGAAGCCGAGTTCTTTCGCCTTGTCGATCCCTTGGAAAAGGTCATAGTCCGCAACCATCGTGGATATCCCCCTGTCTTCAATGTCGTCTTGGGTGTGGAAATGCAGGTTAACTTTCAGTTTCATGCGTTTCTGCTATAATAATCAAAAAGGTCGTGTAAAATCAACGAGAGATACACCAGATGGTTATAGCAAATTGGACGTCGGTCGTCGCAACCTCCCTTCAGAATATCTGGATAGGGTTTATCAACGCGATCGCCGGCATTGTGGGAGCGCTTGTCGTCTTCATCATCGGACTTATCGTTGCCTCGCTCTTAGGGACGCTCGTCGAGAAAATCATCACTGTGATACAGCTCGACAAACTTCTCAGCAACTTGGGGCTGGGCGAATACTTCGAGAGAGCGGGCTTGAGTCTGAAGAGCGGCAAGTTTTTCAAGAAGCTCGTGTATTGGTTTTTAGTCGTCGTTTTCCTTTTGGCCGCCTCGGATATCTTGGGCTTCTACTCCTTATCCTCGTTCCTCGAGAGCGTACTCTTGTACGTCCCGAACGTGATCGTGGCGGTTTTGATCATGCTTGCCGCTTTCGTGATCGGCCATTTCTTGCGGAACTTGGTCGCCGGTTCGGTGAAGGCTTCAAAGCTTCACGGCGCCGGATTTTTGGGCACGCTCACATGGTGGGCGATTGTCATCTTTGGTTTCCTCGCCTCACTGTCCCAGCTCGGCATTGCTGTTGCGATTGTCAATGCGCTCGTGACCGGCTTGATCGCGATGCTCGCCATCGCATTCGGCTTGGCATTCGGCTTGGGTGGCAAAGAATATGCGGAGCGCACGCTTGCGAGGTTGAGAGAACGGACGGAACGGTAGGTTCGGATAGCGCTTTCTGCGGCCCCGCCGGTCTCCGACCGGCGGGGTTGCGTTTTCGGATGTTTTCGTGATAGTCTATCAGGGTTATGGACAATAATTTTGCGGTCATCGAAACCGGCGGCAAGCAATACAAGGTGAAGGCCGGCGATAAATTGAAAGTTGAGAAATTGGCATCCGCCGTCGGCGGAGAGATTTCCTTCGAGAACGTTCTTCTCCTCGCGAAAAGGGAGGGGGTTGAAATCGGCGCGCCGTACGTAAAGGGCGCTTCCGTGAAAGCGAAAGTTCTCTCCGCGGGGAGACATGACAAGAAGATCATTTTCCGGTTCCATTCGAAAACGAGGTATCGGAAGCTGAAGGGGGCCCGCCAGCACTACACGGAAGTTTCCATTGCTGATATTTAACTCAGCGAGAGAAGTCGATGGGGCCGCAAGCATGCTTCGTCGATCGGCCCGGAGCGCGCGCTTTTTGGGCCTATCGCGTTCTCTAAGACCTCTTCTCGAAGGAGTGCAAAAGCGTTATTTCATCGGCGAATTCTATCTCTCCGCCGGTCGGAATGCCCCGCCCGAGGCGGGTTATTTTTTTCGATAAATCCTTGAAGGTTTCCCGGATGAGATCGGACGTGAAGTCGCCGATTGCGGTCGCCGAAAGGGCGATGACGATTTCTTCGACTTTCCCGCCCAGTTTCTTTCGGATCCGTTCTTTGAGCGCCGCGAGGCGGGATTTTTGGAGCGGTTCGAGGATTCCTTTCTCGGCAAGCTTCCCGAGGACAAAGTAGTGGCCATTGAATTTATTGATTCTCTCAAACGTCATGAGATCGGTTTCTTTTTCGACAATCGCGATCACTTTCGGATTCCGCTTCGGATCGGAACAAACGCGGCAGAGGGCGCTGCCGTCCTCTTTGATAAAAAAACACTGCTCGCAAACGCTTAAATGCGAGAGACCCGCGAGAGCATCGTGGAGGCCTTTCAGCTTGCTCTTGTCTTCTTTCAAAAGATAAAATGCCAGCCGGGTCGCCTGGCGAGGTCCCAGGATGGGAAGTTTTGAAAAACAATCGATGAACTTTTTTATTTCCTCGGGTATCATGCCATTCTGATCTCGATTTTTAAACCATTCGTAGCGACGAAAATTGAGCCGCCACGATGAGCATTCCCCGCCTTGCAGGTAAGGGAATCATGGCATCGAGGAACGTGACTGGATCAATTTTCATGCTTTTATTGTATCAATATCTCGTCAGTATGAAAGGTGGGGGATAGGATTTCCTGAAATTTCCGCCCCTTCGTTCATCGCTCAGAGTCGGGAATGTCGGGGGAAGCCCTTAGAATCCTTCGGGGGACGCGTGCGCCGTGTCCACGTTTTTAAAACTCACTTTTTCCTTGTCAAAGATAAGCTTGACGGAGCCGGTCGGTCCGTTCCGATGCTTCGCGATGATGATCTCGACGGTGTTATCGTCCATGATGTCCTCCCCCTCCGTGAGCGGCCGTTCCTTGTCCTTGCGGTAGATGAAAAGCACGACGTCGGCGTCCTGTTCGAGACTGCCGGATTCCCGGAGATCCGAAAGGCGGGGGATTTTCACATCGCGCTTGTCGACGTCCCGCGAAAGCTGAGAGACGGCGATGACGGGAATGTTTAGCTCCCGCGCAAGCGATTTGAGACCGCGCGAAATTTCGGTGACCTGCTGAACCATGTTGTCGCTCCCGGTCCGCGGCTGGATGAGCTGGAGGTAATCAACGATGATCATGTCGATGCCGTGCTCGAGCTGGAGGCGCCGCGCCATGGAACGCATTTGGAGGATGGTGGGAGACGGCGTGTCGTCGATGAAAATCTTGGCATTGGAAAGCTCGTCGAGGGCGTTTTGCACCAGCGAAAATTCCATATCGCCGGAAAGCTTCCCGGTTCGGAGCCGCCACAAGGGTATTTGGGCCTGGCCGGCAATCAGCCGGTCGATGATCTGCTCTTTCGACATTTCTATCGAGAACAGCGCGACGGATTTCTTTCCTCTGACGGCCGACTGGCGCGCCACGTCGAGCACGAGGGAGGTTTTGCCGTACGAAGGGCGGGCGCCCACAATGATGAGGTCGGAGGGTTGGAAGCCGGAGAGGAATTTGTCGAGGTCGTAGAAAAACGTCGGTACACCCCTGATGTTTTCCTTTTCGCCGCGGTGAAGCTTCTCGAGCCGTTCGTAGGCGGCAGGCAGCTCGTCTTTGATGGAGACGAAACGCTGGGGACGGGAACGTTGGGAGATGCCGAAGATTTTCTGCTCGACCGATTCCAAAAGTTCCTCGAAATCCTTGAGGTCGAAAGATTTTTCGCTGATATCCGAAGCGGCTGCGATTAAATCTCTCCGCACGCGCTGCTCCTTCACGATCTGGGCGTAGTGGGCGACATGGGCGGAGGTCGGGACGCTGTCCGTAAGCTCCGTGAGATAATCGAGGCCGCCCACCTCACCCAACTGTTTTCTGTTCTTGAGATCGTGGGAAACGGTCAAGAGATCGACGGGTTCTCCCTTGCTCCACAATTCCACGATGCTTTCGTAGATTTTTTTGTGTTTGTTCTCGTAAAAATCGCTCGGTGCCAAGAAATCGGCGACTTGAACGATGGCGTTTTTGTCGAGCATCAAAGCGCCGAGGACGGAACGCTCGGCTTCCGTGTCTTGCGGCGGCAGTTTCAATTGGCTGGGTTCTTTTTTCGTGGGCATGAGGACTGATAAACGAAGGGCCCCAAAGGCGTATCGTCTATAGAGTATCCTAACCCACTTATCTCTTTTCTCAAACTATCAGACTGGACAAACTGTTTATTGCGCCTGAATAACTCCCGTTCCTGCACTAATTTCGTGATGTTTTTCGGCATTCGTACGATTGGAGGGGTTTTTTTCATGTTGAGGCCAAGAACTTTGTCGAAATCCATCAAGAACTTTAATTTGGTTTTCGCTGGGATTGACTCGGATTTTACTGTTTTCCACAGAACGGCAAGAGCTCGCGGCGTGTTCAGGTCGTCGTTTAAAGCTTCGGAGAACTTTCGATACAAGTCTGTTGCGGCGCCGAGATTATTCACGCCGGTATTTTTCGAGGCTTTCAATACAGCAATCATCCTTCTCAAATTTTTCAATGATCGCTGTGCGCCTTCAACCGCTTCCCATGTGAAATTGAGTGGCGAGCGGTAATGCGCTCCGAGCACGAAGTAGCGGTAGGCAAGAGGATCCACCTGCCGTTTTTCCAGATCGGCGAGCGTGATGAAATTCCCGACCGATTTGCCCATGCGGTTTTGGTCGACGGTGAGAAACTCCCCGTGCATCCAATAGTTGGCGAGAGATGTTCCGTAAGCGGCTTCTGATTGAGCGATTTCATTTGTGTGATGCGTGCCGATATGATCAACGCCGCCTGTGTGGATATCGAACGGCTGGCCCAAAAGTTTTCGCGATATGGCGGAGCATTCGATGTGCCAACCAGGAAATCCTTCACCCCATGGCGAAGGCCAGTGGAGAAGATGGTTCTCGTAATGCCCTTTCAAAAAGAACCAAAGCGCGAAATCTGCCGGGTGCCGTTTGTCTGGGTCTTGGATTACCTCCCCGCGGGCACCCGCTTTCTTTTCGTCGAGTTTTTGACCGGAAAGCTTACCGTAGTCTGATAACTTTGCGGTGTCGAAGTAAATGGCCTTATTTCCAATATAGGTAAATCCCTTTTGTTCGAGAAGTTGAATGATCTCGATTTGTTCTGGAATGGTTTTTGTGGCAGGTAAGATTTTTGCGGGCTTGATGACATTCAGCGCGGCGAGGTCGGCAAGAAATTTTTTTGTGTAGAATTTGGCAACTTCCCGCGGCGACTTGCCTTCACGTTTTGCGCCGATCTCCAATTTATCCTCCCCTTCGTCGGCATCCGATGTGAGATGGCCTACATCCGTAATATTCATTGCGCGCTTGACCTTGTAGCCATCCCTTACCAATGTCCTTTGAAGAACATCCTCGAATATATAAGTACGCAAATTGCCCATGTGGGCATAGTTATAAACGGTTGGTCCGCAGGTATAGAGGCTAACGACACCTTTCTTTATCGGCTTCAGCGCTTCTTTTTCTCTGGTAAGCGTGTTATAAATTAAAACCATTTTTTCCTTCTGAAGATGACGGCAAGGATCGCAACGACAATCGTTATGATGGCAAACCAAATCCAAAACATCGAGAGCGGTACGGCGAAATTCGGCTGGAGGGTAATCGTTGCATAGAGAAGGAGAGGGAAGGTGAGGAAGCCGAGGATGGAAAATCGCTTCACAACCTCGGAGGTTTCAGACTGGAAAATTTGGGAAACCGTCTCGCTGTAAGAAATCACCGTCATCCGCAGAGTTTCGAGGAGGTAGTGCACCCGGGAAAAACTTCCGAGGAGATCGGAGAAGTACGCTCTTGATTTTTCGCCGTAGAGTTCGCCGCCGACCAGGAGGAGCGATTCGAGCGTCGATTTTTGCGAAGCGGCGATGAGACTGAATTCGAAGAGATCCCGTTTGATATAGGAAAGCTCTTCCAACAGTTTCCGATCGCTGTGGTTAAAAAGTTTCCGGCCGACCGCGTTCACTTTCTCTTCGACATGCCGAAGTTCCCGGAGCGAGTAAGTGTTGATTTCCTGGAGAAGGTGATAGATGACCTGCGAAGCGTCCCGAGCCTTCCCGTTGAGTTTCTCCTTGAGATGCGATTTCAGCTGGGTGATCGGTCCGATGTCTTCATAGCTGTAGGTCAGCACAATATCTCGGGATGCGAGAAAATCGATTTCCGTCCTTTTCGACATCTTCTCGCCTTCATCGTAGATCGGCAGATGGTAGACGGCGAAGAGGTAGTGGTGGTAACTTTCTATTTTGCTCCTGTCCGAGGCGGTTGACAGCTCCTTCAGGATCAGCGGGTGCGCTGGGATCAGCGCCGCGGTCTCCGTCAAATCTTTCTGGTTTGGATTTCGGAAGTGAATCCACGTGACATAACCTATTTTTTCTTCGTATTGCTTCATCTTGAGAAGTTTAATATTGCTTTGTCGACGCGCGGCGTTGAATTTTGCAATTGGTTGGTTTGAAGCATAATGCGGTATTTAAAGTACCTGAAATTGTTGAACTGGGTCGGGTCGACGCAAATCGGCGTTCCGGGGGCGGGGCACGAAGCCGAAGAGCCACCCCGGAGGCTCGCTCCGCAGGAAGCCCCGTACCAGCCGGCACCGGTCCCCGACGGCCCTATGAAATTCCACGGGCCGCTGGTTGAATTCGAAGCGGCAACTTCGAAACCTAAATTCGTTCCCGCAATTCCGCACGAACCCTGCCACGTGATGCTGTTCAGAGTTGCCGGTCCGCCGGCGTCGATGACGTACGATTCAAGATACCCCACGGTGCTTGTCGATCGCCAGGCGGTACTCACGCGGTAAGGATTCGATGAGCAATTACCGCCGCCAGCGTTCGCGCAGTTGAAGCTGATCCACCCGATGTTATCGTTCCATGCCCAGCCGTTGAAGTTTCCGTTGGAGTCTATGAAAACGCCGTAGCTTACTCCGCCGGCGTTATTGGGACAGAGAGGGGTATTGTTACCTCCGCAAAAGCTGATCCACCCGATGTTATCGTTCCATGCCCAGCCGCTCAAGTTACCGGATGCGTCGCCGCCGCTGCAGGTACCGTCGGTATTGTGCGTCGCGCTTTTGCCGTTGCAGATACCGTAGTTCGATTGCACGGTGCAGATATTCCCCAGTTCCGTCGTCGCGCAATCAAGAGACATGTCGCCGACGGAAGATGTTGCATATCCGTTCACCTTCGTGCCGGCGACGTTGACTGTTTGGGCGCCGTAGAAGTTCCAAAAGCCGTCGAAGGGATCGAAGGCAATCGAACTGGTTGTCGAAGAGCCGATATTCGTCGCAGCTCCCGCGGTGCCGCTCTGCAAGAACGCCGCGATCACCGTCATGACGACGATTATGATGACCACCGCCCAGAAGAGGATTTTCACGAATTTCATCCGGCGAGACATAAACTCAACAATCCGATCGACCAGAGGGGGACCTTGTTTTGTGCCATTTTGTTCATCGGGTGATTCGACTGCATGTTTATTTCTAACGGGATTCATGCATCAAAATTATACCAAAAAATCGGCGTATGTTATAATGGGAAAACAAAGGTCGCTTCTCTGTATCCTCAATGAAAAATAAACTGAACAAGGTTTTGTTGCTCGTGGTCGTTGTCCTCGTGCTCGTTATCGTAGGCATTATTGCGTGGCAGCTGTGGTGGAGCAATCCTTCATACTACGCGGTGTACTTGAGAACAGGAGACTTGTATTTCGGGGAGCTTTCCACATTCCCGTCGTTTACCCTGAGTCGCGTCTATATGCTGCAGGTCAATTCCCAGAACCAGCAAAACCCGGTCAGCATCCAGAAATTCACGAATGTTTTCTGGGGGCCTGAAGATTCCGTCAAGATCAACCGGAATGACGTAGTGTGGTATACGCGCCTTGCTGGCAACAGCCAGCTCGTGAAGCTCATTCAAACCAATCCAACGCTTACGCCGTCGCCCTCGGCCCAGGGACAAGCCCCGGCGGCCCCATCACCCGCTCCGTCATCCAGTCAGAGTAATAAGTAGCGGCGCAGAAGCGCTAAAACCCCGGTTATCAAAAGCCGGGGTTTTTGTTATCATTAAATTATGTTCTGCAGAACAATTTCGAACGGCGTTTTCGGCGCCCCATTGTTCGCAGTTGCTCTCCGGGGCGCGGAGAGGATTCGTGCGCAGATAGCTTTGCCATTCATCTTGCTCGTGAGCGGTATTATCATTGAAATAGTCGTGGCAGGATCGCTGACGTCGTACTTTGCGAGCGGTTCCGGCTTGGGAATGCGCCTTGAAAGCCAGGCATCAGCAGCAGCTTCCTCGGGGATCAATGATGCCCTCATGAGGCTTACGAAAAACAAGGATTTTGGCGCGACGAATCCTTCATACGGCGTGGCCGTCGGGAGCGACGCGGCGACGGTTACCTTCACGCTGGTGAACAGCTACTATACCTACACGGTTACATCGCTCGGCACCGCTGGAACAAGACAGAAAAAAGCGGTGGCGACGATTATCGTTGCCTCGACGACCGGCGCAGTTGCTCTGATCTCCCTTAATGAAGTCCCCGTTCAGTAAAGCAAATTGATGACCAATTTTCTAAAGAAAAGTCTTGATCTTCTCGAAAAACTGAGTTCAAAGCCCCGTATTGACGGGTTGGAAATAACCAACGGCGCGATCAAATACGCGTACTTTGAAGACGGCCACCCGAAGACGGTCGCCGTGAAACTCCCGCCGGGCATCATTGTTGCCGGCAAACTTGTCGATCAAGCACAGTTTGCGGAAGTCCTTGCTGCCCTGAAGGCGTTGTTATTCCCGGAGCGGAAAAGGAAAACATTCCGCGTAAATGTCGTTTTGCCCACGGAGCTTGTTTTCACGCAGGGTTTTTCCGTCCCGAACCTCAATCCGGGAGAGCTCGAAGAGTCGATAGGCTTGAATTTGCAAATGATATCGCCGATACCCGAAGAAGAGGCGAACATGAGCGCGCAAATCATTTCCGAGCATGATTTCAACTATGACTTCTTCGGGGTATTCACCGAGAAGAAGGAAGTCGATCGGTATCAGGTGTCTCTCGCCAACGCGGGTTTCCGCCCCGTTTCTTTTGAATTCGAGGCGTTGTCTCTCACGCGGTTCATACGGAAGAATGCCTTGGCGGGCAAGAATCTCACGCTGGTTTTTGAACTTTCATCGGACGGCTTGGAGTTGTTTCTCCTCAAAAACGGCAACGTTTCCTTCAGCTATTTCAGGTCATGGTTATCGGTCCAGGGCGCCCAGACGTCGATTCCCCGGGAAGTCTTCGACCGAACCATTGCGGAAGAAATGCAAAAAGTTCTGAATTTTTCTTCGGGCAAGTTCGGCACCTCTCCGGACGGCGTTTTGTTCTTGGCGCCGGGATTCGAAGCCGAAATGGGGAAAATAATTGGCGAGCGCTTCAGCCTCAAAGCATCGCCCATTACTTCGCCTTCAGCGGACGTGAGGCCGGCTTTTTATTCGACGATCGGCGCGGCGTTGAAGTGGTTGGATGGGGATGAAACGGATTCCTTGCGGTCCATCAACTTAGGCGGCGAGGATCTGTCGCGGGCGATCTATGAAGAGCAGATCATCAATTTCGTGTCGCTGTGGCGTGGTATCCTCGGAGGCGTCCTCGCCCTCATTTTCTTGGCGTATATCGGGGGGGCCCTTTTCACCGTCAACCAGTATCAGTCGGTGAGCGCGAACGTCGCGAACTTCAAGCCCCCTCTGAACGAAGGGCAGCTCTCCGACCTCATTGCGAAAGCGGACACGTTTAATGCCATGGTAAGCCAATTCAGAAGCATCGAGGAATCAAGCCGGGATTTCTACAGTCCTTTGAAGCATCTTGCCGATCTCGCGAAAACCGGCGGCGTCGCGATCCAATCGATCGGCATCAGTTCTCTTACCTCTCCGATCACCATCTCCGCCAATGCGCCGAGTTACAGCGCCGTTCTGCAGTTCAAGGACACGGTTTCTGCCGATCCGGCATTCGCGAGCATCGATCTGCCGCTGACGCAAATCATAACGCAGGGCAACAATTCGGTTAATTTTTCAATGACGTTGCTATTCTCTCAAAAGCAATCATAAGTTTTTTCGTGGCCGCGGGGCCGATTTTTCCGAGGACAAAATCGCCGGCTTTCGCCCGTTGCTCTTCACCCGCCGGGCGGATGCCTATTCTCACGCGAAGAAAATTTTTTGTTTTGAGATTGTTGATGACCGACGCAACGCCCCGGTGCCCTGCCGCACCCCGTTCTTTTTGGATTCTGAAATCTCCCAAGGCGATGTCGGCATCGTCGTGCGCCACAATCAACTGTTCGGGATTGCTTTTGAAATAGGCGAGAACGTTTTTCACCGCTGTACCCGATTCATTCATGAAAACGTCCGGTTTCACGAAAGTGATGCCGTCGCCTTTTACATAGCGGAAGTTCTTGGCTTTTTTCCATGATTTCTCCTCCCCGACAAGGAAATCGACGAACCGCTTTCCGGCGTTGTGAAAAGTATTTTCATGTTCTTCGCCCGGGTTCCCGAGTCCGACGATAATCCGCGTTTCGTTTGCTTTTTCGCCCTCCATTGCATAGAATTATACCCTAGAACCGTCCCCGAAAGTATATTCAAGTCGCGACTGAAGATACCCGTGGGGAAGGTTCCAAACCATGAAGAAGATATTTTGGTCCGTCGCTGAAATGCTTGAGACGATCGCGATAGCGGTCGCTGCCGTCATTCTTGTCCGGACATTCGTCGCTCAGCCGTTTCTTGTCTCCGGTTCGAGCATGGAGCCAACGTTTGTGAACGGCGATTATCTCTTGGTCGACGAACTGACATATTATCTCCGGGCTCCCGAGCGTGGCGAAGTGATCGTCTTCAAGTATCCCGAGAATCCGAGTTCCTATTTTATTAAGCGGATCATCGGTTTGCCGGGTGAGACAATCAATATCAAGAGCGGAACGGTTTCCGTCATTGATCGGGGAAAAAGCGTTGTTTTGCGTGAACCGTACATTGACCAGCCGATGAATGCGGCGAACTTCGAAGAGACCCTGGGGTCGAACCAGTACTTCGTGATGGGGGATAACAGAAACTTCAGTTTTGATTCGCGCAGCTGGGGCCCGTTGCCCACCGCCGACATCATCGGCGTCGTACGCCTCCGGTTATGGCCGCTCCAAACCGTCAAGGCTTTCGGCGCACCTTCCTACGGGACCGGCGCAACGAGCACCTCTTCTTACTAATGGGACCTACAAAAAACAAGCAAAAGAATCAGACACAGCTCTTTGGTTTGGAAGGAATGCCGGATATTCTTCCCCGCCTGCAGAGCTATTGGCGACAGGTTTGGGAAACCGGCCGCGCCGTTTCCGAATTGCACGATTTTTATCTTCTGGAACCTTCCTCGATGGAAAAGTACGAGACGTTTGAAAATGCGTTCGGAGCCGACAGGGATTTACTCGCGGATCAGGTGTTTTCCCTTAAGGTCGGGAAGACAAAAGTCGCCCTCCGTTTCAATTTCCGCGAATCGATTCTGCGGAGTTTTATCGATCACAAACTGGCGTACTTTGCATATCCCTTGAAAGCCTTTCATTTCGGCCCGGTGTGGCGGAACGTGAAAGTCGACGAGTATTTTTTCAAACAATTCCATCAAATGGGATTCGACGTCGTCGGCGAGACCGATCCCATCTACGACGGCGAGGTTATTATCGCTTTCTATGACTTCTTCAAGAGTTTAAAGCTGAACGGCGTGGTGTTGCGCATCAACAGTTCTGGTTGTCATTCGTGCCGCGGGGCGTTCCGGCAGAAATTGGTCAACTATTATCGGGGGAGGGTCAGGGAATTGTGCAAAAGCTGCGCCGAGGATTTCGAGATCAACCCGTTTTTTCTCCTTGCTTGCGAAAAAGAGGAATGCAAAACGTTGCGGGCGGAGGGGCCTACCATCCTTGATTACCTTTGCCAAAACTGCAACCACCACTTGAAATTGGTTTTGGAGCTCGTGGAGGATAACGGCATCGCGTACGAGCCCTTCGCCGATCTGGTTTCGACGAACGAACTCAACAACAGGACCACTTTTGAATTCCGGGTGCCGGAAATTCCTTATCCGTTGGCATTCGGCTCGCGCTACGATTACGTCTCGGAGGCGGTGTTCAAGAGGGCCATTCCGGCCGTTGGAGGAAACGTGGGAATCGAACGGGCGATAGAAGCCATGGTGCGCCAAAACATAGAGCCGAGGATAAAGTCTAAACCAAAGGTGTTTTTCCTTGTGATCGGCGACGAAGCGAAGAAGGGAGCGTTGAAGTTGATGAACAAGCTGCGCCTTTCGGGCGTCGCGGTGGTCGAAATGGTGAGTAAGAAAACGCTGAAAGCCCAGATCAAGACGGCGGAAAAGATGGGCATCAAGCTCACTCTTCTCCTCGGCCAGAAAGAAGTCTTTGATGGAACGGTTATCGTACGGGACATGGGATCGGGGATTCAGGAGACGATTTTGGTCGATAAGCTTGTAGAAGAAGTGAAAAAGAGGTTAAATAACGGTTAACCCCTTTGGAAATAAACATGCAATCATCGGTTTTATGTGAAGGTGTTTCTGGATGCGTGGCTTTCGAGAGAAGGTCGGGGTTTTTGGTTCATTGCTAAAGGGGCCGATGGATTGTCTGTTCTGCAAGATAGCCAAGAAGGAAATTTCCGGGGAGATCATTTACGAGGATGACGACGTTCTGGGACTTCTCGACATCAATCCGAGAGCGCCGGGCCATTCGTTTCTCATACCGAAAAAACATCGGGAAACCATCCTTGATCTCAGTGAAGCGGAAACCGGCACATTATTCACTGCTGTGGCGAAAGTGGCGAAACTCCTGAAAGAAACACTCCGCCCCGACGGGTTTACGATCGGCATCAATCATGGGCAGGCTTCGGGACAGAGCATCGATCACCTGCATATCCACGTGATCCCTCGATGGCTGAACGATAAGGGCGGCTCTGTCCATTCGGTGGTCTCAAATGCATCCAAGAAAATAGTGAAAGAGATTAAGGAAGAAATTCTGAAAGCGAAGAAAGTCGAAAAGCAATGATAAATAATAGAAATCATTTATGGAGATAAGAAAAAGAAAAAATGAGAGCGTGGGAACGTTTCTTTACCGCTTCAACAAGCGAGTTCAACAGAGCGGTGTCCTGAAGGAAGTGAAAAAGAGGAGATTCGCTGCTCGCGCAGAAAATAAAAGGCAGCGGAGAGTCTCGGCGATTTACCGCGTTGAAAAAAACCGAGAAATCAAAAAACTCCGGAAAATCGGCCGCAGCAAGTAGACGTTCATTTTTTATGCCGTTGAAAACGAAAATCGAAAACGACTTGAGGGAAGCCATGAAGGCGAAAGCGGAATCCCGCACGGGAACGTTGCGCCTCGTTCTTGCGGCGGTCCACAACCGGGAAATCGAGAAGAGGGGAAAGGGACAGGAAAACGTTTTGACGGAAGAAGAGATAACGGATCTTTTGAGAAATGAAGCCAAGAAGCGGAAAGAATCCTTCGAGATTTATTCCCAAAATGGGCGAGGAGATTTGGCGGAAAGGGAAAAGGCAGAACTCGCGATCATTGAAGCGTATCTGCCGGCCGAGATGTCGGAAAGCGAACTCCAAGCCGTTGTTGAAGACGTCTTCGCGAAACTCGGACCTTCCGGTCCGGGGGGGTTCGGGCGGATCATGGGAGAGGTGATGAGAAGAGTTCGCGGTATGGTCGACGCTTCCCGCGTGCAAGATGCGGTGAAAAGGAGAATGACGCGAATTGATGACGGAAAATAAAGTCCTCGTTTTTCCGCTCCATAGGAAGTTTGAAAAATTCGAGAGAGCCGTCAAACGAACGGCTCTCTCGGTATTGCGGGAGCTCCGGTGCCGCACCGTAGCTCTTGAGATTTACCTTGTTTCCGACCGCGAGATGCAATCGGCGAACAGAACGTGGCGCGGGAAGAACAAACCGACCAATGTTTTGAGTTTCGAGAACGTTTCCCGCATGCCGCGTCCCGATCTCGGCCGCCGGAAATTTATCGGCGAGATCTTGTTGGCGCCCGATTATCTTGAGGCGAAGGGGGACACGATCGGTTTCCTGGTGGTGCATGGGATTTTGCACCTCTTGGGGTATACCCACGGGAAGGCGAAAGATAGTATAATAATGGGTGACAGAGAGACGAAAATCTGGCACAAGATATGTCAAAAATACTAACAGCGGTTGATTGCGGTTCGGCGGAGTTCAAGGGAATTGTCGCCGAAGAACGGAAGGAAGGACTGCTCTCGGTCATCTCGGTTTTCAAGCAGCCGTCAGCGGGATTCCGCAAGGGGGTGCTTGTTGATTTCGAAGAAGCCGCCGGTTCGCTCGGAAAAATTTTCGAAGACATCAAAAAAATTTCTCAGAAAGCGTTGCAGAACGTTTTCGTCAACGTTCAGAGTGAGCACGTAAAAGCGCGGCCGTCGCGCGGCGCGGTCGCCATCTCAAGCGCCAGCCGCGAGATAAAAGAAGAAGATGTCGAAAAGGTGAACCAGCTTTCCTTGGCATTCAAGGCAAGCCCGAATTCCTTCGTTCTTCACAACATCACCAAGGAGTATGTGGTGGATGATATCGGCGACGTCGTGGATCCGGTCGGCATGCCGGGAAACCGTCTTGAAGTCGAGACACTCATCATCGAAGGCGTCGCGTCGCAAATCAATCCGCTGGTGAAACTTTTTGACGCCGTCGACGCTTCCATCGGCGGTTTGGTTTTCAATCCGCTCGCTGCGGCCGAAGCGGTGATTTCAAAAAAGCAAAAAAATCTCGGCGTGATGATGGTCGATTTCGGTTTCGGCACCACAAACATCGCCGTCTTCGAGGAAGGAAAAATTCTCCACGCAAAGACGATTCCCATCGGTTCTTCGTACATTACGAACGACATTGCGATCGGTCTCAAGATTTCCATCGACCTTGCTGAGAAGTTGAAGGTGAGCTACAGTTCGGCAACATCAGGGGGTGTCGGCAAACGCGATGCGATTCGCCTCCAAGAAGTGGACGGCAAGAGCGGAGGAGAAATTTCGCGGAAATTCCTCTCCGAGATCATCGAGGTGCGGGTTGCGGAAATCCTCGAGGTAATCAATAATGAAATCAAGGCAATCGGCCGAAGCATTCAGCTTCCGGGCGGAATCGTAGCGACGGGCGGGGGGGTGAAGCTCCACAAAATAGACGAAATTTTACGCGAAGAAATGCGCCTGCCGGCCCAAATCGGTTTTCCCACTCTGAATCGTTTTGAGGTCTTGAATCCGGCTCACAAGGAAATGATCGACGATCCAGAGTTCGCCGTGGCGGTGGGGCTCATGCTCAAGGCAGCCGAAGAAGGCGGCAGACCGCTTCAAAACATAAGGTCAATAAAAGATTTTTTAAGGAATCTCCTTCCCTAAGAGGAGACCACCATAAAAACAATGGCGAAAAAAGCAAGAAAGTCGCGTAAGAAGAAAGGAAAAGTATCACCTGCACCAAAGGCATTGGGCGGCAAAAAGATCGACGGGATAACCAGAATCAAGGTCGTCGGGATCGGAGGGGCCGGCAACCACATCGTCTCGCGAATGATGGAAGGAGATCGTCCCCGCGGCGTTGAATTCGTCGCCGTGAACACCGACACGCAGGATCTGGATTATTCAACGGCTCACAAGAAAATTTACATCGGAAAAGCGCTGACGAAAGGATTGGGAGCGGGAATGAATCCCGAAATCGGCAAACAGGCCGCCGAAGAAAACCGATCGGAGATCGGCGAAGCGCTCGACGGCGCCGATATCATTTTCTTGACCGGCGGCATGGGTGGCGGCACCGGAAGCGGCGCGATGCCCGTCATTGCCGAGATTGCGAAAGACAAGGGCGTCTTGACTCTGGCCGTCGTCACGAAGCCATTTTCATTCGAAGGGACGCAGCGCGCCGTGATCGCGCAGGAAGGAATTGCGCGCTTGAAAGACAAGGTGGATGCGCTCGTCGTCATTCCCAATGATCGGATTTTTACCGTGATCCAAAAAGACACGCCAGTCATCAAGGCGTTTTCATACATCGATGACGTGTTGAAACAGGCCGTGCGCGCGCTCGCCGAACTCATCAACATGCCCGGTATCATCAACGTCGACTTCGCGGATATCAAATCCGTTTTGTGCGAAGCGGGAACGACCTTGATCGGCATTGGCACTGCATCGGGACAAGACCGCGGCATCAAAGCCGTGAGTGCGGCCGTCTCTTCGCCCCTCCTTGAGGTGACGCTCGACGGCGCCAAAGGGGTTTTATTCTCGATCGCCGGGAGCCGCGACCTCCGGATGTCGGAGATCAATGATATCGCGAAGGCGATTTCCGCAAGTTTGGATTCCGGAGCAAAAGTGATCTTCGGCGCGTACTATGACCGGAACTTGAAAGACAAAGCGTTGAAGGTAACCGTCATCGCAACGGGTTTCAACGGAATGTTCAGGGAAAAAAGTTCGATGCCGGATCTCTTTATGGCGGAAGAAGCGCCGAAGCGGAGCGATCATTTCTTGAATCCCGCTAAAAGAGAAGCCGAATCGAAGAAGCAGACCGATTTTGATGCGATCATAGCAGAGGAAATTGAAGAGGGCGTCAGAAAAACGAAGCCGGAAAAGGAAACAAAACGGGAGCCATGGGAAATACCCGCGTTCCTCAGAAAAAAGAAAAAATAAATCCCGACCCTCAGTCAAATTTTAACACGGAAACCCCGCTTGGAAGGCGGGGTTTTGATTTGGATAAGTTATCCACTTCTTTCGCTCTTGGACGGGTATTAGAATTACCTATGCTCGAAGCATTCGAGAAAAAGTCGGCGTAAAAAATCTAAAAAATTTTATCATCACCATGTCGTTCACGTCAGTGAAAAAGCGCGAAGGCCAAGTCGTACAGTTCGATCAGTCGAGAATCACCGAAGCCATCCAAAAAGCCATGGAGGCGACGGGAGAAGGAAGCGATCGCGATGCGGAACGGGTTTCCGACAGCGTCGTGAAGTCGCTCGGGAAGAAATTTTCCTCCGATCGCGTCTTGGGCATTGAGGAAATCCAGGATGTTGTCGAAGAAGAATTGATGGCGGCGGATTTTTCGCAAACGGCGAAGGCGTATATCTTATACCGCGAGGAGCGGAGCAAATTCCGGGAAGCCAAGCGGACGATTCCGGAATACGTCCACGATTTCGCGATGGAAAGCAAAAAATATTTCCGGAATCCGTTGGGAGAATTCGTGTACTATCGTTCATATTCACGCTGGCTTGAGAATGAAAGGCGGCGCGAGACGTGGATCGAGACGGTCGAGCGGTACATTGCTTTCATGAAAGAGAAAATGGGAAGCAAGCTCTCGAACGAAGAGTACGACGAAGTAAAGCAGGCGATCTTGCGGCAGGATGTGATGCCTTCGATGCGGCTCTTGTGGAGCGCAGGGCATGCTGCGGATGCAACGAACGTTACAGCGTACAATTGTTCGTTCATCGCGCCGACGAAGCCGCGAGATTTGGGCGAGATCATGTACCTTTCGATGTGCGGCGCCGGCGTCGGTTTTTCCGTCGAGCACGAAACCGTCGAGCAATTCCCTCAAATCAAGAAGCAAACCGGAAAGAAATTGCCGACGCACGTGATCGAGGACAGCAAGGAGGGTTGGGCGGATGCGTTCGTCTTGGGACTCGAAACGTGGTTTGACGGTCAGGATATCGATTTTGATTTTTCGCGATTGCGTCCGCAAGGCGCGCGTTTGAAGACGATGGGCGGCCGGAGTTCCGGCCCCGATCCTCTGCGCGCAGTCCTTGAATTTTCCCGGAGGAAGATATTGTCGAAGCAAGGAAGACGCCTCTCGCCGATCGATATTCACGACATCACCTGCAAAATCGGCGAAGTGGTGGTGATGGGAGGCGTGCGGCGCACAGCCTTGATATCTCTTTCCGACTTGGACGACAAGGAAATGCAGATGGCGAAATTCGGTCAATTCTTCCTGACGGAGCCCCAGCGCGCGATGGCAAATAACTCCGCCATCTATAACGAAAAGCCGTCGGCAGCGCTCTTTTTGGAGGAGTGGCTGGCCTTGGCGAAGAGCGGGAGCGGCGAACGGGGTATTTTCAACCGTGGCGGCATCGAGCGTCAGATGCCGGAGCGGCGATGGAAGCTCTTCAAAAATCACCTCGCGACGTCTGGTACGAACCCGTGTGGCGAAATCCTCCTTCGGTCGAAAGAATTCTGCAATTTATCGGAAATTGTCGCCCGTTTCGAGGATACGGAAGAAACACTTCTCAAAAAAGCGCGTCTTGCATCGATTTTGGGAACGTATCAGTCAACGCTCACCAACTTCAAGTATCTCTCCTCCGAATGGAAAAAGAACTGCGACGAAGAACGCCTGCTCGGCGTTTCCATCACGGGCCAGTGGGACTGCCCGGCGGTCAGGAACGGCGCTACCCTGAAGAAATTGCGAGCTATGGCCGTCGAGACGAATAAGATATACGCCAAGAAATTCAGCATCAACCAGTCGGCGTCGGTCACGTGTGTGAAACCTTCCGGCACCGTTTCGCAACTCGTTGATGCGGCATCGGGTCTCCACCCGCGCCACGCGCAGTACTACATCAGGAGGATACGCATTTCGGCGACGGACAGCTTGTTTAAGATGCTCCGCGACCAGAAGGTGCCATTTCATCCGGAAGTCGGGCAGAACAACGAGAACGCGACGACGTACGTCCTTGAATTTCCGATCAAGGCTCCAGATCAATCAATCCTGAAGAACGATTTGTCGGCTCTCGAGCAGCTTGAGTATTGGAAGATGGTGAAAGAGAACTACACCGAGCATAATCCGTCAGTCACGATCTCCGTCGGCGAGAACGAATGGATCGGCGTCGCGAACTGGCTTTACGAGAACTGGGACATGATCGGCGGACTTTCATTCCTGCCGCGCGAAGATTTTATTTACCAGCTCGCGCCGTATGAAGAGATAACGGCGGAACGGTACAACGAACTCATCAGCAAATTCCCGCAAGTCGATTTTTCGCAAATCCTCCTCTACGAGAAAGAAGACGAGACGCAAGGAGCGAAAGAGCTGGCATGTGTCGGCGGAACCTGCGAAATCACCGTATAGCTTCAAAAAGGACGTTGTTTGACAGGTGGTATACTATAGTATACCACCTGTCTGTTTGTGGATTAGAAACTGTTCGCTCCGATTTGAAATACTTCGCCGACGATATTTCCAATGATGAACGATGCAAGTGCCGTGCCGAGCATAAGGAGCACCGCTTCGCCGAATTCATGGAAAAACTTCCGGTTGAAGACGATGGAGGTGTAAAAGGTAAATGCCGCGAGAAGAACGATGCCGACGGAAGTCGATGCGGCGAATGCCGGAATCATGGCGCGGATGAGAAGGTAGGGGAGCGCGAGAAGAATCACGGAGGAGAAATAGGAAAAGCCGGTCGTGAATGCGGAAACAATCGCCGATTTTTCGGAATCTTGTTTGGCTTGGAGGTACGCCGCCGAACCCATCGATATTGCCGCGGAGAAGCCGACAATAATGCCCGAAATACCGGCAATCAGGGTTGACCGGGTCACGCCGAGGAAGCCGGCGTGGACGCCGGTAATTTCTACGATTGCGTCGGCAAGGCCGAGCGCGATGAAGCCGATATACGAAACCCTTTTTTCCTTCAGATCGCCGATCAAAGATTGTTCATGCGTTTTTTCGTCTTCGATAATCTTCCCGAGACGCTTCCGGTGTTCTTCGGGCATTATTGCGAGCATCTCTTCATAGGTCGCAATGGAACTCTTTTCGTGCGTTTCGAGAAACTTCGTCGTGAAGGTTACGCCGAGAACCGTGCGGAGCAGGGGAGTGCCGTAGAGGCCGAGGGGACGCGGTTTGATTTCAACGCCCGGCAAGAGCGATTTCCAGAACTCATAGTGCGATTTCTCCTGGACGGAAAGTTTTTCGAGAAGCGCCCGGTTTTCCGGTTTTTTCTCCCGGCGCGCAAGCTTCCCGTACACCAAGTGTTCGGTCAGTTCATTCCTCGCCCGATCAAGGTATTCCTTTTGCATAGAGTTATTATAAACCCTCCCAAGCAGAAAACAAAAAAAACGCCTCAGCTCCGGTGCCAGGACTCGAACCTGGAACCATCTCCTTACAGTTCTCCCTCTGTTGCCAAAAGGTCTGGACTATCTCATGTCCCCTGTGGGGACTCGGGTATATAGTCTCTACACATTTATCCCGCGGTTTGCGGAAATTTAGCTCGGGATTGCCCGTCATTCCTTTGCGACGGGGTTCCCCGAATTAGCCCGATTTACATTCGTGTATTGCTACACGAAGCTGCCTATATCGACAGGGAGTCGCTCTACCATTGAGCTACACCGGAGCTGAAGCGTCTTTCATAAAACAAACTGATTTGAATTATAAGTTGCATTTATCTTCTTTTCAAGTATAAAATGTATCCATAAGAATACCCCCATGCCATGCATGCCCCGGAGTTAAATGCAGATCGTTTCTTCGGGGTCATGATTCCGCACATTAAGGATTGCCCCTATAGCTCAGTTGGTAGAGCTGCTCCCTTTTAAGGAGAAGGTCGCAGGTTCGAATCCTGCTGGGGGCACCGAAATCTGATGAAATTGGAAACGCCTCCGCGCCCCGCCAAAGGCGGGGCGCAAAGCGATTGGAATTTTTCAGGAATTTTTGGTAAAATAGTTTCCAACGTGGTTGTAAAGCCACACGCTTCAAACCCTGTTCAGTGCAGGCAAGAAGGGCCTGTAGTATAGTGGTAACACGCGACTATGGCATAGTCGAATCGGGGGTCCGATTCCCCCCAGGTCCACCAAAGTTGATTAGTTGCCTCGCTCGGCGCGTTGCGCCTCGCTTCGGCAGGCATTTCCGCAAGGAAATGCCACGGGTTTCTGAAATCCACCGCCAAGATTCCCGCCGAAATTCGGCGGTTCGAGCCGATGGAAACAAGAAAATCTCTCATCCGTGAGGGATTTTCTTGTTTAGAGAGATTTTCGGCTTGGTTGGCCTCAATAATCCAGTTTCGCATGAGTTCGAGCCAATGATTACCTTTTCGCTCAAAATCCGATAATTTCTCCTCCAATGTTTTCTTTTCCGCCATCAATCCGTTCTTTCGCTCTTGATACTCGGCAAGTTCCAACGCTTCGGCTAAATATGCATCTGTAAGCCGTTCTAACTTGTCTTTAATGGCGAAAATACTATCACGGAGATTTTGAGCGAAAAGGTCTGATGAGTGGCGGGTTTCCTTGTTCTCGGTTTCTAGTTTTACCAGAAATCTTTCCCGCCACTCATCGGGCAAAGAAACTTGTTGACATAGGTTTCTCACTTGTTCAGCCAAAACTTCTTCCCGCAAAAAGCGGTTTTGCGAACACTTGCGGGTTTTGCTCTTGAAAGTGCAATGGTAGTAATGATATTTCAAACCACTCTTTTTTATCTTACGTTCCGCCGTTATTGCATACCCGCACTCCCCGCAAGTGGCAAAACCGAGAAATTGAAAATTCTTTGGTCCACGCTTTTTGCGGGGTTTTCCATTGGCGACAAGTGCCTCCTGTATCTTGTCAAAAAGTTTCTTTGAAATCATTGGCTTATGAGAACCTTGATGCACCTCGCCACGATATTGAAAATGTCCGTAGTAAAACGGATTGGTAAGTATGTGTTCAATACTGGAGAGGTGCAAGGGTTTTCCTTCCTTGCCAACCAAGCCGAGAGAAAACATTTTGCGCTGAATAGCCGTGAGCGTGTATTGCCCCGTAGCAAAAGCCTCCAAACATTCTTTCACTTTGCGAAAGGTCTTTTTGTCTGGCTCAATCGTGCGAAGTCGTGGCTCATTAAAATATCCGAGAGGGGCTTTTGCCGACAATTCACCACGGCGTATCTTTTGCCGAATACCACGCAAAATGTTTTCTCTTAAATTGTCGGTGTAATATTTTGCCTGTCCGAAGGCAACGCTCAACATAAATTTTCCTTGGGGCGTTGCCTCGAACCAAAATGTAGGGAATTTTAGCGATCGAATTTTGAGAGTGTCCACCAAGTAAATAACACGCCCGCCATCTATGGAGTTGCGAGCCAATCTATCGGGATTCCACGCTAAAATTCCCTGTGCGGTGCCTTTTTCAATTTCGCCAAGCATTTCATTAAAAATTTCTCGACCGGGCTCTTTGGCGGTTTTACTCTCGTAATACTCCTTTACTATGAAAAGAGAATTTTGCTTGGCGAAATCACGCAATTCTGTGAGTTGAGCTTCAATACTCAACGCTTGGCGTTCATCATCCTCGCTAGATTTTCTACAATAGATAAAGTATTTGATCATAGAATTGCGTGATTAAATTGCACCGCGCCTACACCGACAATTTTTAAAAATCTCTCATCGGCTCTTGCGCCTTTGGCGCAATCCAAACTTCGTTTGGGAACCGCCGCCTTGCGGCGGGAATTCTGGCGGTGGATTTCAGAAACCCGTGGCATTTCCTTGCGGAAATGCCTGCCGAAGCGAGGCGCAACGCGCCGAGCGAGGCAACTAATCAACTTTGGTGGTGTTTGTTTGAAAAAGTCAGAACTCATTTTGCGGAAAACCCTGATTGACCGCCTCCGCTTCGCTCCGGCGGGACGCTCGGGCGCGGCGGAATTCCCCCCACACCCCCCTTCCGCCGCGCCCTCGCTTCTGGCATTTCGGCGAAAAAATCCGGCGGCTAAATAAGAAAATACCATAGTGTCCTTTAGTATAACATTGTCTGGTAATATAACAAGTGATAAGATGTGAATAATTCAACTATGGATAAAATATCTGAACAATTTGGCAAGAATATGAAGCGTATTAGAGCAAAAAAGGGAATGTCGCAAGGCGATATTGCTCGCGCTTTAGAAGTTGATAGAGGCTATATCAGTAATATCGAGAATGGGAAGAAAAACCCGACACTTGCGACAGTTGCTAGAATTGCTAATGCGCTCAGGATTTCTCCCGACGAACTTTTGAAATAGGTATGGCATCAATAAAACCAATAAAAGCTGAATACAGCGCAAAATTGGACGGCATGACGGCGTATATCCGCATGTTCTTGTCTAAAAATTTAAATACCGATGAAATTTTAAG
>DAIDAY010000008.1 GCA_027310365.1 bacterium | reverse complement strand
GCCAGTCTTTGATATTCTCATGGACTTACAAGTTGCCAACTTCGATCCTCCGAAACCCCCAAAAGGAGGTAGCAAGGGCTCAAAAACCCTTGCGATTCCATCGGTTCAAAGTTGCCAATCTGGCGGAACATCGTGAGGGACGTTGGAAAGATACTTCAGCGACAAACCGAGTATATTTACATCCCCAATTTAAGTCCTCAAATTTAGCCGCGCACACAAACCCCCGAGCGTAAGCTCGGGGAGTTTCAATTGAAAAAAACCATATACAGCTCGTGTATGGTTTAAGATACTCTAAGGCGTTAGGAGTTAAGGAAAAATCGGTGTGTGTTTTCTCATGCAAACAGACAAACGTTTGTCTGTTTGAAAGTCAAACCAGACGAAAAAGTCCGATGGTATCAGGCATTTTCGTCTGGTTTGCTATGCAAAAACACACACCGATTTTTCCTTAACTCAAAATTTATGATTCTGCCAGCTTATGCCACGGAAGCAATGCGAGCTCAAAAACCGCACAGGGTGCTCGTTTTTGTACTCAATGATTCTTGCTCTTGCACAAAAACGGCAAAAACCAAAAACAGAGGCGAATGTCTGTCCCATCATCATATTTTTCCCCGAATTTAACTGCGAGAGTAAATTAAATATAAATAAAAAAGAGCAACTCGCAATATCCAGTTCGAAGTACGACGACAAGCCGTTCATCCAAACCTCTGTTTTGGCTAAACGCGTACGCGTAGGTCCCACTTTATTAAAACAAAACAACCGCAACGATACCGGCCGGATATCATTGAGACTGAATTATTTTACATCAATGCGATCCTACAGGATAGGATAGCACATTACTCCACCCCGTCAATCCGCCGTTGTAGACAATGAACCGCCGCAATCGCAAGCGATACGGTGGTTCATTGTCATCTCCTACGACGGGGAGATCGATCTCAGCATAATCTTTTTTTCGATGATCTCACGAGCGAGTCGCTCGTATGCCAGAGCGCCTGGGCTCTGCGGCGCGTAGAGCATGATGGGCTTTTGGAAACTCGGCGCTTCCGCCAGGGAAACCGACCGCGGGATTTCTACCTCGTAAACATACTCGGGGAATTTCTTCCGGATTTCCCGGGCGATTTCGCGCGAAAGTCGCTCACGTTTATCATACATCGTGAGAAGAGCCGTCACAGCCTTGATATCGCGCCCCAAGTTGTTTTTAACCAAATTGACCGTCTCGAGAAGCTGAGACAAACCTTCGAGACTGAAGTATTCACATTGGATCGGCACCAATACTTCATCGGCTGCAACAAGCGCATTCACCGTCAAAAGGTTCAGGTTGGGGCCGGAGTCGATAATAATGAAGTCGTACCATGAACCAATCTTCTCGATGAACTTCCGCAAATACCACTCCCGCTCCGGAAGATTCACGAGCTCGATGAGCGCGCCCGCGAGATCGGGCGAAGCTGGTATCACCTCCAAATGAGAAAGATAGCTCGCTTTGATCGCTCGTTCGGGGGACGTTCCCGCGAGAAGGAGGTGGTAAATGGTTTCTTCGGGATCGTGCTTTATGCCCAAACCAGACGTCGCATTGTACTGCGGATCGAAGTCGATGAGGAGCGTTTTTTTGCCGAACATTGCGAGATACGCCGCGAGATTCATCGATGTCGTTGTCTTTCCGACGCCCCCCTTCTGGTTGCAAACCGCCATGACGCGTGCCATATAGATGTAATATTACACTATTTTCATCTACCCCGCACCGAGCCGAGCGCTACGGCGCTTAACGTTTTCAATGGTATCTCTCCGCATGCAAAAATAATCACTTCTCTTACAAAATTTCTGCATTTCGCTCATTCTCAGCGTTGAAAATGAGGTACTCAATCTGGTAGCGGGTTTGCCACCCCCGCCCGTTCATTCCCGCCGCAGGTATGGCAGGAATGAACGGATGGCATCCCGAATCTCGTATTCCGCTTCCGGGAAGCTCCCGTGCTTGAAGGCGGAGAGCTTCACGATAAGATTTTCTTATGGTATGATCAATCTCACGAAAAAACGCCGAGGTGGCGGAACTGGCAGACGCGCAGGACTCAAAATCCTGTGATCGCAAGGTCATGAGGGTTCGACCCCCTCCCTCGGCACAAAGTAAAAATGCACTCTCTGGGGTGCGTTTTTAGTTTTCCTTTTACCAAACCCTCTTTTCAAAATAAGTCTCGGCCAGCCGCCGCAAAGTAGCGGCCTGCCTCGCAGAAAAATTGTCCCTTTCCCTCAAAAGAATTTCTTAGTGGCACGCGCAAATCAAAAAATATAAGGAAATTGTGCTCGGAAAACGTTGACTTCGAGGATTTCCGGATACTCCTTCAGGGGGATTTTTGCATTTTCCATGGGAAGAACCCTTCCGTTCAAGCAGCAATGCTCTTTTTTAAGTTTAGCTCTTTTTACCATGGCATCGTTTGTATTTGATTGATTTGCCCGTTACGGAATCCTTCTTGCCGCACCAGCAGGGGTCGTTCCTGCCAATATCCTTGTACTCCGGCGGCGTCGGTTCAGTCTTCTTTTGTTCAGTCGTCATGACTTTGCTTAAATCCATGCCAAAGATCTGGAATGCCACGTTGAAGGTCAGAGATTCCACGGCGTTCTGGAGCTGCTGATATAAAACGTGCGCTTCCCGACGGTATTCGATCAAGGGATCGTGCTGGCCGTACGCGCGGATGTTAACCGACTCTCTAAGGCCGTCGAGTTGTTCCAAGTGATCAACCCAGAGGGCGTCCATGATCCTTACGATTTGCTGCGCAAGGACGGTTGACTTTGTTTGGTCGATCTGTTCCGGGATCTTTGTCTGCTGATTTTCAAGATCGGTGGTTTGTTTTTCCAGTTTTTCGCGTTCTTCAACGTTCATTTCGGCTTGATTCCTTAAAAATCCTGTGGTTTTTGAAACGAAATTGCCGATCATCTCGCGCACGATAGGCAATACCTCATTCTTCTCCCCGGCTTCGAGAATTTTTGTCCGCTTGCCGTAGACGGCGTTCCGCTGTTTATTCAAAACATCGTCGAAATCCAAAAGGTGCTTTCGGATATCGAAGTTTGCACCCTCAACCTTGACCTGTGCCTGGTTGATCGCCCGAACGACGGTTTTGGACTGAACAGCCGTGTCTTCCGGGAAATTCAGCGTTTCCATGAGTCGCTTGATCCGATCGCCGCCGAAGATACGCATCAAATCATCCTCGAGCGAAAGGAAAAATTCCGTGGATCCCGGATCACCCTGCCTCCCCGCCCGGCCGCGGAGCTGGTTGTCTATCCTCCGCGCTTCGTGCCGCTCGGTGCCGATGACCATGAGTCCTCCGGCCTGTTTTATTTTCTCGGCTTCGTTTTCGTCGGGCGGGTTTCCTCCCAAGATGATGTCGACGCCGCGGCCTGCCATATTGGTCGCGACCGTTACAGCGCCGGCCCGTCCCGCTTGGGCGATAATCGCTCCTTCGCGCTCGTGGTTCTTGGCGTTCAGCACCTCGTGCGGTATTCCCGCTTTCGCGAGATGCGAAGATATAATCTCGTTGTTTTCGATGGACGTCGTGCCGACGAGAATCGGTCTTCCCTTGGCTCGTTCTTCTTGGATGATCTTCACGAGGGCCTCGTATTTCGCCTTTTTGGTTTTATAAACGGCGTCCGGCAAATCTTCCCGGATCATTTTTTTGTTTGTTGGAACGGCCGCGACATCGAGATGGTACACCTTGTGGAATTCCTCAGCGCTTGTTTCGGCCGTTCCCGTCATGCCGGCGATTTTTTGGTACAGGCGGAAATAATTTTGGATGGTAATTTGGGCGTATGTCCGATCTTCCCTTCGTACATTCACGTTTTCCTTGGCTTCGATGGCCTGATGGAGCCCGCCGGAGTATCGCCGCCCCGCAAGCATCCGGCCGGTGAACTCGTCGACGATGATGACTTCACCGTTTTTCACAATATAATCCTTGTCGCGTTTGAAAAGCGCCTTTGCCTTGAGGCTTTCCTGAAGAAAGTGAACCAGCCGCAGATTCTCCGGCGAGTAGATATTCGGCACGTTAGCCAGCTTCTCCACTTTTTCTATGCCCGATTCGGTTATGGAAACAGCGCGGAGCTTCTCGTCTTTCGTATAGTCGGATTCTTCTTCAAGGTTCCCGACGATCCGCGCGAAAATTCTGTAGTATTCGCTCGATTCTTGATCTGGCCCCGCAATGATCAGAGGGGTTCGCGCCTCATCGATCAAGATGCTGTCGATTTCGTCGATGATGGCATAATTGAAATTCCTCTGTGATTTGTCTTCGAGACGGAGGGCAAGATTGTCCCGCAGGTAATCAAAGCCGAACTCGTGGTTCGTGCCATAGGTGATGTCGGCGGCGTACGCTTCTTTCCGCGAAACCGGACGCAGGAATTTTTCAACCACTTTGAAACTGCCAGTGGCGTCCCGCTCTTTATCCGATTCTCCTTCTCCCGTAAAAGACGCATCATAACGGTATGCCGCGTCATGTACGAGGCAGGAAACCGTAAGCCCCAGAGCATCGTAAATCTGGCCCATCCAGACGGTATCTCTTTTCGCCAGATAGTCGTTCACGGTGATGACATGGACGCCGTTCCCCTGGAGAGCGTTCAGGGTTGCCGGCAACGTTGCCGCAAGTGTTTTCCCCTCGCCGGTTCTCATTTCGGCGATCTTGCCTTCGTGGAGAATCATGCCGCCCATCAACTGGACGTCGAAATGTCTTTGTTTTAAGGTTCTTTTCGCCGCTTCTCGAGTCAATGCGAAAGAACGCGGCAGGATCTCGTTCAAATTCCCGCCGTTTTTGACCCTTTCCTTCAACTTCGCCGTTTCTTCCCGCAGAATCTCAACGCCCAGCTTTTCGATCTCCGTCTCCACAGCATTGATTTCCTGAATGGCCTTCTCGTATTTTTTTACCTTCTGATCGCCAAAAATGCTCGTTATGATATTCATGGGAATTATATTTATAGATACTGTGGTCACGGTGATCCTTCGACAAACTCAGGACGATGAGCCCTTATCGAACCATGACCCTTTCCCGCAAATCTCCGAAAAACAAGCTCAAGGGCAGATTTGCGTGGACCCCGCCTGTCTCTTGCGCAGGCTATACCCCACACCTCATGCGGAGAGCGAGATCGTGCAAGTTACGTCCTCGCTGCGGCTGCGGACAACTGCGGGACAAAAGCTGAGGCATAGGGGCGGCCATGGTGGTGACCTCCTAAAGTTTTTTGTTGTGTGAGTGCTCATCCATGGCCGCCCCTATGCCTCAGCGATAAAGTTGTGCAAGTGCGCAACTAAGCTCACAACAACAACTCGACTCCCCCGTTTACTGCGCTTATTAAGAATACAACAAAAACCCCGCCGATCCAATGGACCGGCGGGGAAACCTTGAGAGCTTTCCTTGGATTTCTCTGCGAGTTGCCTCTTAGAGACAAGGAAAACTTAACACTCACACGTCAATACGTTATCATACCTTGGGGAAAAAAGCAAGTGACTGTACCGGAAGGGCGTACTGAAAACAAGCTCACTCGCCTCCGAGAGCTGCCATAGGGACAAATCTTGATCTCCCTTAGAAAGCGGCGGAGATGCGATCGAGGGGAATCCCCCGACCTACGTACGATTCAGCGAGAAAATCTCGAAGCGTAAACAGCAACCTCACGTTGTCTTTCCACTTGCTGTCATGCAAAGACAAATCTACGAAATTCAAGCTGCGTTCCAGTATCTCGTTCTTCAGTTTTGGATTCTCTTTTTCATACAACGAAGCGCGCTTCACTTCTGAAGCGATATGCTTCAGCTGGTCGTTCATGGAAAAGCCTTGCCACCGTTCTTGAGACATATATTTTCAAGTTATTAAATGCTCAATTATTTCTTTAATCGCCTGCCGGACATTCACATCGGCGATATCCATCGTCTTGTTGCCTTGGGCGGGACGGATATTGATCAACGAAATAAAATCAATGTGACCATCGAGATAGATGTTAATCCCCCATACATTCTTGAACGAGGAACCGTTTCCGATAAGCTCCTCGGCGCAATCGACGTGAAACTCTCCACCGACCGAGACTGTTTTCTTCGCGATATCAACCGCAGCCTTAGCAAAGGGCTGCTCTATTGAACTTTTATCGAGTTTGTCAGCAACAATCATAGAGATACTCTAACAAGAAAGTGACTTCTACGCCACCTCGGCGTTGTAGCGCGTCTCATCAGTCACCGCCTGTGGCGAGCTTGTCGAACCAGCCATTGGCATTTTCGGCGCCGGAGACTTTTCGGGGTGTGTCTCTTGTAGTGGTTCTCCATCCGGCACAATGGATATTCCCTCGGTATGAAGGCCGAGAGCTCGCGATACAACGCAAGTTTCTGGTTTATGGTAGACGGCAACGAACTCGTTGAACGCAAAGCGGGGAGAAGGAAGCCGAAGTGATTTCTGCAATTCCCCTTTCTCTGTGAGCGATGCCCGCATTTTTCGTATTCTCCCTTCGAACATCGCTTGTTCAAAATGCAGCAGTTTTTAAACTTCCCGTGTACCTTCAGTACACGGAGGAATCAAGCTAATATACCATCCCGAAATTTCTTCAAAAACCTCCGCCCGTAAGGGCGGAGGCTCCCGCTGGGTCCAGAAGAAGGGAGACAAAGTCAGCTGGTCATCCTCTTCTTTCTTCGCCGGTGTACCAGGAGCCAATACAGAAAGCCGGTGAGAAGTAGCGCACCGATGATATAATCCAGCTGTTTGAAGTATTCCTGGATGATGGCCCAGTTGTCGCCGAGAAAAAGTCCCACGGAGGTCAGGAAAAGAGCCCAGAGAAACGACCCAAGGAAGGTCAAATAGGTGAATTTCACGATATTCATCTTCCCGATGCCGGCGGGGAGCGATATGAATGTCCGGATCATCGGAATTACCCTGCCGAAGAAAATGGAATACGAGCCGTATTTTTGGAACCATGCGTCGGTTTTTTCGAGATGTTTTTGAGAAAGAACAATTCTCAAAAACCGGTGCTTCATCCTGATCTCGAGAATCCATCCGGCGAGGAAATAGGAAAGATAGGCGCCGGCGAGATTTCCCAATGTCCCCATGAGAACAATGAGCCAGAAATTGAGGTTCCCTTGGAAAGCCAAGAAGCCGGAGAACGGCATGATGACTTCCGAAGGGATGGGGATATTCACGCTCTCGAGCGTCATAAGAACGAAAATCGCCGGATATCCGAGATACTTGATCGTCTCTATAACAACGTTCGATATCAAAGTGAACATTTATTCCACACCTTTTAAGGATTCATAAGCCTCGCAACCGCAAAGCTTGCAACATTCACCGTAGCTCTTCTTGATATTCATTGCATTATTTTATTCTTCTTGTCCTCTGGAAGATTATCGCAAAGGGACCGTTAAAAAGCGCGGGGTTTATGATTTGGGGTAAAAATGGAATTCCAATTCATGGTCATTTACTACAGAGCGGCCGCTTCCCAATCTCGCAGCAACATATCTCCGGAGCCGGCGTTTCGCTATCGCTCCCGCGATGTTGCTTTCCCAGAAATCTCCCGTCTTGCCGGCGAGGAATTTTTCCGCAGCTTTCGCCAAGAAACTCTTTTTTGAATCGTTGAATCTGAGATCGTAGATATGCGCGGCGAGGTCCATGCCGTTCCGCGAGTTTCGGGCGAAGAATCTCCCGAGTTCCGCTTTATCCCCCCAGATCGGAACCCAATTCTTTGCGATCGTCGTGCTGTAGGAATTGATAGGCCGTATCGCCCATGTTGGTTCGGTTACGAAGTGGTTGAAACAAAGCTTGTCTTTTTGCGGTTCCTCGGAATCCTTCAACCTTCTTCTTCCGAGAATCGAAAAGAGGAGATTCAGCGCGTAGCGCGCGGTGAACATTCTTCCCCCCTTCACGGAAACGAGGACATCGAAGTCGGAGTTCTCCGTCACGTTTCCGACGGCCATCGATCCCGTCGCGACGACGAATTCGATGAACGGAACGAAGCGGAAAAGTCCCCCGAGCTTCGTCAATTTTTTCCACTTTTGATCCAAGAGGAGTTTTTGATCCATGATGCTATTCGTCGGCGGGAAGTTCCACGGCCAGCGGTTCTATTTTCGCGTCTTCCCCCGTGATTCGGAGCATGTCCTTGTTGATTTTTCCGAGTTCTTTATAGGCATTGTTGTACGTTTTGACGGTCGCGCCGAGGTTGCCACCCAGCTTTTTCACGAATTCGTCGTAGGACAGAAGATGCCGTTGCAAAGCTTCCACATTCTTCCTGATTTCCTTCGCCGACTCTTCTATTTGGAGCGCCTTCAAGCCCTGAAGAACGGTTTGGAGATAGGCGAGGAAGGATGTGGGAGAAACGATAATGATGTGCTTGTCTTTGAAGGCGTATTCGATGAGGTCACGGGTATTCACTTTGACGGCACCGACCTGCGCGATCAGGAGATCGTAGTAAATCGCCTCGTGGGGAATGAACATGAAGGCGAAATCCATCGTTCCCTCTTCCGGTTTCACGTACTTCGCGGCTTCGTCGATACGGTTCTTGAGGTCGGCCTTGAACAACCGCTCCAGTCGTTCCCGTTCAGCCGGGTCTTTTTCATCGATGAGACGATTGTAGTTTTCGAGCGAGAATTTGGAATCGATGCAGATGATTTTATCCTTGACGAAAACGACGGCATCGACGATCGTGCCGTCCTTGAAGGGGTACTGCATTTGGTAGCTTCCCGTCGGCAGGACATTCTTTAAAAGCGTTTCCAAATAGTACTCGCCGAGAATCCCACGCTGCTTAGGGTTTCTTAGGATGTCTTGGAGGGATTGCAGCTGATCGGCGAAATTGATCACCTGCTTATTGGTCTCGTCGAGCTTCGTGAGGCGTTCCGTCACGTCCCGGATGATTTTTGCGCTCTCGCTGAACTGGGTTCGGAGCGTCCGGTTCGATTCAGCGAGCTTCGCGTCGAGCGTCCGGCTCATTTCGTTCATTTGGTTTTGGAGCATGAAGAGCCCCTCGTTGTTTTCCCTCGGTTTCTTGACGCTTCTCATAAAGAAAAGCGTCGCGGCAAAAAGGCCGAGCGTCATGACAATGAGAATGATGAGAAGGATGGTTACCATAGAACCTATTTCATAATATCTTCCGGCCGCGATATGAGCAAATTTTATTCAGAATAAGGCGCGACGAAGGTGTATCCTCTGCGATACACCGAGGAGAAGCAACGTGATTATGAAGAAAATTTGCCATATCCCTTTGGGTTCTTGCTGTTTTGCTTGACTGCTTCGTGATACCTCCTCGTCGTATCACTTGATACACCTCGTCGGCAAGCCTTGCATTCAGCAAAACAGCTGAGAACGCGGGCGCGGAGATATGATGAAATAGGTTCTAGTCAATTATTGCCTATCACGGTCGCCGAAAACATCAAGAGGAACACCGATATTAAAATGTTTATAGATAAGAAAAAATACGATAAGAAGGCGTCTTTTTTGAATAGCTTGAAGGCAAGGAAAAGATTGATGACGATGAACGCGAAGGTGGTGAGGAGAATGCCGACGATGTCGCTTTGGCTCCCGAGAAAATCGACGCCGTTCCACCGATCGAAATGGATGATGGTGGGATACGTGAACCCGCCGAGTTTCGGCAGGACGAGAGCCAGGATCACTAAGAGAAAAAGAGCGTTTATTCCCAGAAGCAACAGGACAGATTTTCTCTTAAACATGACTCTATTATACACGTATTTTCCGTTTGCAGCCTCGACGGGATTCGAACCCATGTTACATGGATGAGAACCATGTGTCCTGGACCAGACTAGACGACGAGGCCTTTTCTTTAATATCTTAATCAATCTCATAGCCATCCGGCAAGGAACTTTCGTAAGCGACCAGATGTCCTCACAAAGGCTAAGACTTGGGCGCCCGCCTCCTGCATGCGCAGGCATAACGCAGACAGATCGATCTGGAGACAATCTGAGAGGGGGCATCCGATGAGCGTCTTAGTCGTACATTCCCGGCTTGGCAAGCCACTCCCGGGATTGCCGCACGAGAAGTTTCTCGGCACTCAAAGGATCCGTCATGATCTGTTTCACAATCTTTTCCATTCTGATTGATTGCGATCCTTTGATGAGAATGACGTCTCCTTTTTTCATCATTTTTTTCAACTTCTCCGCCGCATCGTTCAAATTTTCGAAAGCGAATGCCGTTTTTTGCGTAAGACCGTTTTTCAGAGCTTCTTCCTGAATGAATTTTGCTCGCGTACCGACGGTAATGAGGATATCAACCGCCCTTGCCGCCAGGCGGCCGATTTTCCGGTGCGCCTCCATTGTATAGCGGCCCAGTTCCAGCATATCTCCGAGGACCGCCATCTTCCTCCCTTCTTTCAGATTCTTGAGCGTCATGAGAGCTTCTTCGGTTGCTTGGGGTGAAGCATTGTAGGTGTCATCGATGATTGCGGTATTTTTCGTTCCCTTGAGTATTCGTTCGCGGCCGGGCGGGTTGACATAGACCCTCAACGCGTCGGCAATTTCGAGAAGATTCATGCCGAAGATCAGCGCGGTGGCCGCCGCGGCGGCTGAGGCGTAGGCGGCGGTCTTCCCGACGACGTCTGCTATTTTCACCGGTATCGTGCTGCCGCCGTAGCTGATCTTGAAGGAAATGAATCCTGAACTTTTTTCCGTATCCACTTCGGCTGAAAAGTTGGCGATTGTAACGTCGGCGCCTTTCGCGAAGCCGTAGGTTATCACGTGTCCCCTTGTTTGCTCTTTGAAGAAGGTATTCTTGGGATCGTCGGCGTTTAAAATCGCGAAGCCGGTCGAAGGCAATTGGGCGATCAGTTTCGCTTTTTCTTTTGGGATACCCATTGGCCCTTCGAAGAATTCCACGTGGACGGGTATTTCGCCGATGGCCGTCATGATGCCGACCTGAGGTCGCGCGATATTCAAGAGGTATCCCATATCGCCGGGCCGGTCTACGCCGTATTCCAGGACCAGCATCTCGGGATACGTCTTGTCGCGTATGATGAGTTCGACAATCCCCTTCATGATAACCCTCAGCCAAAAAAGAGCTCCGTCGGTTTCCCTAAAATCCCCGATG
This sequence comes from bacterium, assembly GCA_027310365.1. GTDB lineage: Bacteria > Patescibacteriota > Minisyncoccia > UBA6257 > GWB1-50-10 > JAKAHT01. The sequence continues at coordinate 20,838 of DAIDAY010000008.1, read as the reverse complement.
ATCGTGACCGGCAAACCCAATTCGTTGTTGAAATTCTTGTGCGCCGTTCGCACCCGCTTGATCGACTGCAGCGTTTGAGCGACGGCTGTTTTCGTCGAGGTTTTGCCGACGTTCCCGGTGACGCCCACGATCGCAGGCTTGTACTTCAGGACGACGAGCTTCGCTTCCTTCTTCAGAATCCACGCGAGTATTTTAAGAAGAGAATCTTTTATCATTGTTTCTGTGTCGGATTGTCGGGGGCGACATTTTCATAATTCAAGACGAACGTTGCCAACTGCTTGAAAGCAGGAACGACGGACACGGCGGCGAGTTCTGATTTTGGCCGCACGATCTTGATGAGGATGACGTACTGCGGATTTGACGCCGGTACCATTCCGATGAATGTGTGGATGTATTGGTTTTGATCATAGCCCCCGTTTACGAGATTGGGAATTTGCGCTGTTCCGGTCTTTCCCGCAACATTGAACTGCGGGATGGTGGCAATTTTCGCTTCATTCACGGCCGACTCCATCATACCGATGACTTTTTTCGCAGTATCTTCGCTCACGACCCTTCGCACAACGTACGGCTGGAGCGATGCATCGACGTACGGCCGCATGAGAAGGCCGCCGTTCGCAATGGCCGAAAAGGCATTGATCATCTGGAGCGGTGTGACTGAGATGCCTTGGCCGAAAGCTGCGGTTGCATAGTCAATATCCTGGGCATTTTTCTTTTCAAGGTTCGCCAAGCTGCCGCTTATTTCATTCGGGAGATCGACACCCGTCACGTCGCCGAGGCCGAATTTTTTGACGCCTTCGTAGAAAAGTTTGCGGCCGATGCGTTGCTCCGCCCACACGGATCCGGTGTTGATGGAGTTTTCGATGACGTTGGTCATCGTTGTTCCCGGCCCGTACGCTTTGAGGTTCCAGTTCAAAATTTTATGTCCGTTCAGTATCACGAACCCTTTGTCGTCGTACGTCGATGTCGGCGTGAAGATGTTGTTGTCGATGCCAATAGCCATCGTAATTGGCTTAAAGACGGAACCGGGTTCGTAGGTTGCCTGCGTTGCGGTATTGAGATATGTTCCGATGCTCGAGGAACTGTATGCGTTTGGATCGAAAGTCGGATAATCGGCCATCGTGAGAATCCCTCCGGTTTTAGGATTTTCAATGATGATGTTCCCGCTTTCCGCGCTTTGGGCAGCAACCAGATTTTTCAGCAGATTTTCCGACTGAGTTTCCAAGTTCCGATCGATGGTCGTTCGGACGCTGTTTCCGTCGCTGAGGGTCTGGTTGTAAGAGCGCTCGATGCCGTAAAGCCCGATGGGATTGGTCGTGCTCTCGTTCATGCCGACGAAACCAATGGTTTGCGCACCCAAATCACCGAACGGGTAGAACCGATACTGCTTGGTATCGGTGTAGATGCCTTCAAGATTTGCGCCGTTCACAGCGTCAGTCTGATCGCTCGTCGCCTTTTCGACCAGCATCCGGAACAAACTTTGTGGATTACTGAGAATCTTCGCAAGCGTCGATGTCCCGTAATTGATGAGAGGCGCTAAAACAGCCGCTTCACTTTGCGGATTCGGTATTTCTTTGGGGACGGCGTAAATGACCGGATAGTCTTTATTGAGCGCGACGGGGACGGCATTCCCGTACTTGTCCGTGAAATCGATTTCCCCCCGCCGGAGCTGGAATTCGGCGACATTTGCTGTTCTCGCCTGCACCTTTTCGAAGTAATATGAACCCTTGTCTATCTGCAGCCGATAAAGGTTAAAACCAAGGAGACCGAAGATGATTCCGAAAGAAACCGTTAAAACGATGAATCTGACACCCATTGATGTACGGTCAAGTATTCTGGCTTGGTGTCAGGAACCAGGTTGTATCTCGCGGCCAGCGTTTGCAATTTTGACGGATCGGTCTCTTTAAAGAGTTTGCCTTTTAGTCCGTTATTGGAGGATACGGCCTCCGCGATTTGATTTTTCAAGCTTGAAACCTGGTATCTCGCGTTCACCAAAGCGTTATACATAAAAATGTATGAGATACCCGCAATAAGTATAAAGGAAAGCAGGAACATTATGAAGCGCGCGTTCTGTGCATAAATGGATGGTTTGATGATGGTCATGTGTTTTTTACATTATTTGTATCGCCCTCAGTTTTGCGGAGCGGCTCTTGGGATTACCAAGCACCTCTTCGCGTTCCGGTTTGATTATTTTTTTGTTTAAAATTTTCCCTTGTCCGTTTTTTTGAAGCATTTTGAAGGCGTTTTTGACTATTCTGTCTTCCAGCGAATGAAAGGTGATAATCCCGACCCTTCCGCCGATTTTGAGAACTTCCGGCAATTCTCTGAGAATCGTTTTCAGGTTCTCAAGTTCCCCGTTGACGTAAATCCTCAAAGCCTGGAAGGTTTTCGTGGCGTTCGAGGTTGCGCCCCTCTTTCCGCCGAAAACGGTATCGATGACATTCGCGAGTTCCTTGGCGGTTCGTATCTTCTTTTCCCGCCGGGCCGCAACGATTGCTTTCGCGATGCGCCGCGAATCTCTCTCTTCTCCGTACTGGTAAATGATGTCGGCAAGTATTTTTTCGCCGAAGCCGTTGACCGTTTCGTATGCCGTGAGTCCACCCCTGGAGTTGTACCGCATGTCGAGGGGCTCGTCTTTCCCGAAACTGAATCCCCTTCCTGAACTTTCAATGTGCCAGGAAGAAAATCCCAAGTCCAAGATCATTCCGTCGGCTTTCGGTAAATGGTTCCCGAGGAGCATCCGTGGCAGGTCAGCATAATTCCCTTCGACGAATATTTTTTTTGATCCGAGGTCCAATCCCTCGAACCGCTTTTTCGTCTCCTCAAGGATTCCCGGATCCCAGTCGATGCCGAGGAGCGTCCCGCCCGGAGAAATCTTTTTCAGTATTTCTTCGGCATGCCCTCCGGCGCCCAAAGTCCCATCGACAAAGAACTCGCCTTTCTTCGGATTTAAAATCTCTATTACTTCCTTTAAAAGAACCGGAACATGGGACATGATTTTAATTTTCAATTTCACATTTTCAATTTTCAGTCAAAATCCCATTTTCAATGTTATAAACGTTTGAGAAATAACGTTTTGGAAATGCAATGGAAATTGTAAATGGAGAATGGTAAATTTATATCCCTAATTCCCCCAACTTTTCAGCAATTTCATCGGAAGACGACTCAGTCTTTGTTTTATAAGTCTCCCACTCTGCTGAATCCCAAATTTCTATTCTGTTGTAGAGTCCCGTCAAAATGACCTGCTTCTTGAGTCCGGCGTATTTCCGGAGATATTCGGGGATCAAAATTCTCCCCTGGTTGTCAAAAGCAACATCAGTTGCTCCTGCGAGCATGAGTCGCACAAACGCTCGTGAGTTGGATTGAGCCAATGGCAGCGACATCAATTTTTGTACGAGCGTTTCCCATTCCTTTGCGCCGAACATGAAAAGACATTTATCGAGGCCCCTGGTAATGATGGCTCCGGCTTCTATCTTTTCTCTGAATTTTGCCGGTACGGCCACTCGACCTTTGATATCCAAACTATGTTTGAATTCTCCCAATATCATGTTGAAAATCGGGGTTTTCCCCAGATTAGCGAGTTATCCACAAAGTTATCCACTTTTCACCACTCTTGTTTACCATTATACCACTTAGCATAGAACAAAAAAACGCCACCATGGCGAATTGCTGAGGTATTTTCTGCCTTCTAGAGCAGAAGTTATCAACAGATTGACTTTTGGCGTTCACCACCTTCGATCCTGTTCGCTTCGCCAAATGTTCGCGCTCAGGCTGTCTCCGGAGCGACACCCAAATCTGATAATTTCATGGCACCCCGATAGATTAGCTCGCAATTCAGTGGACGGCGGAAAGATTATTCATTTTGTTGATCGCGGCTTGATTAAATCCCTCAAATTTCCCACTTTCTGGTTCGAAGCAACACCGCAAGGTTTGTTTATGCTCAATATCGCTTTTGGACAGTCAAAATATTTTGTAGATAATTTGCGAGAGAATGTGAAGCGTGGGCTACGACAGAAAATCAGAAATGGTACTTGGCCCGGCTGGGCTCCGGTGGGGTATCTCAACAACCCGAAAACTCGTGGCATAGATGTTGATGGCGAGAAAGCCCCCAAGGTCGTAAGGATGTTTGAGCTTTACGCTTCCGGAGAATACACGCTCCATTCTCTCGCAAATTGGTGTAAAGAAAATGGTTTGCGTGGAAATCTTAATAAACCTCTCGTTATCGCAAACATTCAGAAAAATCTACAAAATATTTTCTATCTTGGCCTAATGAAATGGAAAGGTGAGGTATTTGAGGGAAAACACGAGCCGATAATTTCAAAGAAACTTTTTGATAAAGTGCAGGAAGTTATGGCGAAGCGCGGCAAAGTGCAAGAAGTAAGAAAACACCACTTTGCTTTTCTTGGCCTACTCAAATGTTTTTCGTGTGGTTGCTCTATCACCGGAGAAAGACAAAAAGGGCATAACTACTATCGGTGCACCAAAAAGAAAGGGTCGTGCCAAGAAAAGCACTATTTACGAGAGGAGACGTTGGCCGAGCAAATAAAAACATTTCTTCAAAAAGTTTCTTTGTCGAGCCAAGACGCAGGAAAAGTTTTGGCGGCGTTGGACAACGAACAGGATAAAGCGCGAGAGAACGCACGAGCGGAAGTTAGTGTTTTGAAAGAACAATTATCACAAGTTGAGACAAAACTTCAAAAACTGTTGGACGTCTATTTAGCTGACGCTTTATCCCCAGAAGAATACGCCGCCAAAAAGCAGAGTTTACTTTCCGAAAAAGTGTCGTTAAACGAAAAAATCACCGACTTTGAGCAAAAAGGACTATCTTGGCTCGAACCGGCTCGTGAGTTCGTAAAATCCTTAAATCAAGCCGATAAATTGAGTAAGGCGGATAATCTTTCCGAATTGCCAACATTTCTGAAAAACATCGGCGCGAACCATATTTTGCGAAACCGCCAATTCGTTTTTACCCCCAAAATTGAATACAAATTAGTCGCCGAGCGAAGCGAGGCGAACCAAAACTCTTTGACTTTTCTCACTTGGTGCACCCTGTAGGGATCGAACCTACGATCTTCGCAATGTGAATGCGACGTTCTACCACTAAACTAAGGGTGCGGTACTTTCAAGGTAAAACAAAACAGCGCCTCTTTCAAGGCGTTGTTTTGCTGGTTTGAGTTATTGCAGTTCAGCAACAGCTCCGACGGCTTCGAATTTTTTCTTCACTTCTTCGGCGTCTTCTTTCTTCAGCCCGTCTTTCACGAGTTTTGGTGCGCCGTCAGCGATATCCTTCGCTTCCTTGAGACCCAAACCCGTCACTTCACGGATGACCTTGATGACATTGATTTTCTGGTCACCAGTGGTCTTGAGCGTCACGCCCCAAGAAGTTTTCTCCTCTGCGGCGACTCCGCCGTTGCCATTGCCGGGTCCCGCAACGGCCATCGCGGCGGCTGATACGCCGAATTTCTCTTCGAGTGCTTTCACGAGTTCAGCGAGTTCAACGACGGAAAGCTTTTCGATCTTTTCTATAATATCTTTGAATTTTTCCATGATATTGTTTTTAGTGCGACCTTATCCTTGTTTGGTTTTTTCGTTCAAGATAAACAAAACTTTCTTAATCGGAACGGTAAGCATGAAGGCGAGTTGTCCCAAGAGAACTTCCCTGCCCGGCAATTGTCCGAGCATTTCGACTTCCACTTTTTCCATAAATCGTTTTCCTTTGATGTCGAAGCCGCCGAGAATATTGAAAATCTTTTTGGCTTTGAACGGCTTGCCGAATTTGTACACGGCATTCGCGGTTTCCACGGAGTCTTTCGGCGAAAAAACGACACCCACCTGTCCCTCGAGTTTCTTGGCATCGAAATCGATGCCCTTTTCTTTGAGGGTAAGAGACAAGAGCCGCTTCTTCATGACGATCATGATGCCGCCCAAGGCTCGCACAGCTTTCCGGAAACCGTTCAAATCGTTGGCCGAGAGACCGGTGAAATCCGTGAAAACGACGGTTTCGCTTTTATCAAATTCCTTCTTTCCCGTTTCGATCTGCTCTTTTTTCTGTATTTTTGTCTTCATGAAAAAAGAAAAACTACGACCTTTTGCCGTAGAAATAATGAACAACGCTGGTTGTTCTCCTCGGCAGGATGATTAAACCTTTCGGCCCCTGCTGTCTACGGAACGATGGTATCCTACCAGAGAACTATCTTAGATGTCAATATTCTTGGCATAGGCGGCGTTTGCTTGGATGAAATTCTTCCGGGGTTCTACCAGTTCGCCCATCAGAACATCGAACATCCGATTCGCTTCCACAGCGTCTTCAATGGCGATTTTTTTCATGAGACGGGTTGAGGGATTCATGGTCGTTTCCCAAAGCTGAGAAGGATTCATTTCTCCCAAGCCTTTGTAGCGCTGGATCGAGACTCCTTCGCCGCCCATTTTCTTGATGAGTTTGTCGCGTTCGTCGTCGCTGTAGGCATACTGGAACTCTTTTCCCTTTTGGACGCGATAGAGCGGCGGCTGGGCGATATAGATGTAGCCGTCTTCCATGATCTTCGGGAAGTAGCGGTAGAAAAGCGTCAAGAGAAGCGTCCGGATATGCGCGCCATCGACGTCGGCATCGGTCATGATGACGATCTTGTGGTAGCGGAGCTTCGTGATGTCGAAGTTCTCCGATATGGCGGTACCGAGAGCAATCACGAGGGATCGGATTTCTTTATTCATAAGCATTTTATCGATCCTTGATTTTTCGACGTTCATGATCTTCCCGCGGAGCGGAAGAATCGCTTGGAACCTTCGGTCGCGCCCCTGTTTTGCACTGTTATGGACGAAGATGCCGGAAGCCAGGGCGAAATTGTGCGTACTCGCCACTTCCAAGTCATAAACATCAATTCTTTCGGACATTTTTTCTATGCGGATTATTTTGTGATTGTAATGAGTTACTGCGTCCACCAGGCGCGTTTTCTGGCTGCCGAAAAACCTGCCGAGAATCGTATCGAAACGCAAAAGCGACTTGTCGTTCGTTTGTTTGCGAATCTCTTCATAAGCGCTGACAGAAACCGTACCGGTTTTTTTGTACAGGCCATGCAGCAACCGTAGTGCCTTTTCCCGGTAGGTTTTACTGTAAGCTACTTTCCGTTTATCCCTGAATTCCGGCGTCCACTGTTCCTTAGTTTTGTCTGAACGCCATCTTCGCAGTTTCTCACTTCGCCACTGCGCTTGCGCCAGTTCGGAGGATCTTTTCTTGATTTCCGGGTGATCGGCGAAAAATTGTTTGACCCGGTCGGCTTGGAGTTTTTTGTTGCTTTGTTTGCTCCAATATTCTTTTTGGTTTTGATTTAGTAGTGCGTTGTTTCTTTTCCTATATTCCTCGTTAGAATTGTAGAATTCCAAGAATTTGGAAGCCATAAATTCTTTGTATGCCCTGCTGTCCCACTGTTTTTTGGCTCTCACAGATAGTTCTTGCCTCTTCCCGTCCATGATTCGACTGATTTTGTTTCTGTATGAGGGTTCCCGTCTCAGCATCCTTAATTTCGCGAGCACATCCGGCCGCTGAAGCGTAAGGCGCGCCATTGCCTGGTGGACGGCTAAATGTTCATCCTTCGATAGGCGAACGATGTTTTCCGGGTTGTTGTTAAGCTTATTGAAGTCTTTATGGTGCCGATGGGGGCCATTGTCCGTAAGATATCTGCCGCTATCCAGATTGTATTTATCTGAAAGCAGATGGGTGAAAATCCATCTTTTATCTGCGGGGTTAAAAATCATTTCGTATCCCTCAATGGTAATCTTTTTGCCGAGTTTGGAATGCTGCCGGTAAAGCGGCATTAAAGAATCGCTGGCGCGGAGGTATTGAGCTTCTCGAAAAGTCCCGTCAGCCAGCATGAACTTATGATCCGGCGTGCAGACGAGCTCTTCTCCGTTATCCAAAACCACCTTGATAACTTCAGAGTTTTTCTTGGTTAATCGCACGTCGGATATTGACTCAATAGCGATATTCCCGCTTTTATCGATGGTGTAGCAATAGTTTTGTTTTCCCGCCTTTTCTTCATTCGCCAGTTCCTTAAAGGAAAGATCGCGTCCGTCAACGAGCGCAATTTTTGTATTACCGTCGAAGCAGCCGCCGGCTGAGTCTCCTTCAACGATGAAAAGTTCTGATTCCTCGGCTTTTCGCGAAGAACAATCGGCAAGTTTGCCGGGAAGCGTCAGTCCTTCGAGAGCGCCTTTCCGGAGAACGGTGTCTTTCGCGGCTTTTGCCGCCTTCCGCGCTTTGGCGGCGATGAGGTTTTTCTCGATGATCTTCTTTGCATCCTGCGGATGTTTTTCCAGAAATTCCTTCAGGGCATCGTTGACAACGTATTCGACCGATGTTCGCGCTTCCGGATTACCCAACCTGGCTTTCGTTTGTCCCTCGAACTGCGGTTCGTGGATTTTTATGGAAATAATCGAAACGACGCCTTCGCGTATGTCGTCGCCAGTCAAATTATCGTCGGCGTCTTTTATATATTCTTCTTTCCGTGCATAGTCGTTCAAACTTCTCGTCATAGCCGACCGAAGGCCGGTCAAATGCATGCCGCCGTCGGAAGTATAAATGTTGTTCGCAAAACTCAGCTCTTTCGCTTCCTGGTCGTTGGTGTACGTAATAGCTGCTTCTATTTCAATTTCCTGGTATGTTTTGTGAATGTAAAAGTATTCATCCTGGATCGACGTTTCGCCATCCACCAAATAGCCGAGAAATGATTTTAATCCCCCGTCGAAATAAAAGCTGTAGTTGAACGGTTCGTCGCCTCTCGTGTCGATGATGTTGATCCTCACGCCTTTCGTAAGATATGCTTGCTGGCGCAAATGATCGATAATTCTCTTCCGGTCGTATTCTATCTTCTGAAAAATTTCCGGATCGGCGTCGAAAAAAACTTTCGTTCCGGTATGTATTGATTTGCCGTTCTTCTTTACCGCGAACTTCGGCTTTCCTTGTTTGTATTCCTGGAAATAGACGGTATTGTCGCGGGAAACTTCCACGCGGAGCCACGTCGAAAGCGCGTTCACGACGGAGACGCCGACGCCATGCAAGCCGCCGGAAACTTTGTACGATTCCCCGCCGAATTTTCCACCGGCATGGAGGGTCGTCAGAACGGTTTCCAAAGCCGATTTCTTGGTTTGCGGATGGATATCAACCGGAATGCCGCGGCCGTCGTCGGTCACCGCGACACGATTTCCCTTCAGGAGTTCGACGGTAATATTCTTCGCGTAGCCACCCATTGCTTCGTCGATGGAGTTGTCGACAACTTCCCAGATCAAATGATGCAAGCCGTCGACTCCCGTCGAGCCGATGTACATGCCCGGCCGCTTCCGGACCGGTTCCAGGCCCTCCAGGATATAAATATCTTTTGCGCCATAGGAAGGTTCCGCTTTTGGTGTCAATGCTGCTTCCGATTTTGCCGCCGACTTGGGTTCTTTTTTAATCTCTTTTTTGGGTTCTTTTGCCTCCGCGTTTATTTGTATTTTCACCATTTTAGCCAACAAAAATAAGCTCTTCGCCTTTATATAATTTTATTTTACCATACTTCGGGCTTATTTCCAACAATGAAATGATCAAAACTACGGGTGGTATACTATAGTATACCACCCAGCAAAGTACCGATGATTTCTTGCTTTTTTAGCATGTGCTTTGAAGAGCGGGAAATGGTACCCCCCACACCCAAGATGTCGTTGTCTACCTTCAGCACCTTCTTGACGAAGTAACCGCTGGCATCCGCTGGGTTCTTGAAAACGACATATTGCCCCACTCTCGGTTGCACCAACTTGCTTGCCCAATACACTCTTCCCGGGATGAGTTCGGGCCAGAGACTTTCACCTTCCACTTTCACGCGGAACAGGAGCATCAATACAGCTTGTCGGTGATCTCCCTATAAGCGTTGTAGCGAGCCGGATCTCCTTTTATTTCGTAGAAAACTTTGGCGATCTCGTCGACAGCCGCGCAAAGCGCCGCAGCGTCGTCCTTGCTGATGTTTTGCTTGTCTCTCGAACAAAGCTTCGCCGCCCTCCAGAACATGTCGTGGAGATTCGAGTACCTCACGAGATGTTCTGGCTTGAAGAAATCGGACCAAAGCACAGAAAGTTCTTTCTTGCAAATTTGAGCGTGTTTTTCTTTAACGGCTGCGCGGCGTGAGATGCTTTGTGTGTAAAACGAAACTGCCGCCGCGTCGTTCCAGTCCTCCGGCGGATGGATATCTTCGATCTGATCGACCATGCGGGCGACGGTTTTCGCGGCGATCTTCGCCGGCGTCGGGTCATAGATGCCGCAGGGCACGTCGCAATGGGCCTCGGCGGTTAAGAATGGAATGAAATGTTTCATGCGTTTATTATACACCGAAATCGGGAATACTGCATTCACCGAGACGATGACGCGCTCGGGGAGCAATGGACAGAAGACCCGTCGCTTCCCGGTGAAATTATTTTTGCCGAGTAAGCCGAGGAACAAATACCGGGACCATCTCGCAATATTTCCTATCATCATCTCCAAACTGCTCTCTCATTTCTTCTTGGCGGAGGGCCAGACGGATGTACGTAAACATAAGGATCGGAAACACGATGAGAGTCAGCAAATTCGGCCACGCTAAGAAAAACCCAACCAGAACGGCGATGAAGCCGATATGGGCAATGCGACGAACTTCGGACGAGCGAGACGGGTCGAAGGCGCCGCTGTCAGTTTTCCTCACACCTGTGATGTCCGATCCTCATAGTTTTTTCGACCGTCGGTAAATCTTCAGTATTTCGGCGGTCAGTTTTCTGCGTTCGCCGGTTTTTAATTGTTCCTCCGCATGCGTCGCAAGATGATTCTCCAAAACGAGGTCTTCCATGCTGGAAAGCGCCTGTTTCACGGCCGATGATTGCGTAATGATATCGATGCAGTATTTTTCATCTTCCACCATCTTCTCGAGGCCGTTCAATTGACCTTTGATGATTTTGAGCCGACGGAGCGCTTTCTTTTTGATTTCCTTCTGCATTGTTTTCACTATACCCCCCGTGGGTATCATAATCAAGATTCCCCGTTTTAACGCACGAGCCGTAAGATCTTATTCATGAAGATATTGATGCTGGTCTGGTATGCTCCGCCGCCCATTGCCAATCTATTTGTTGCCGTGAGATAGAAAATCAAGAGGCCTATGGCGAGATAGACCGCGCCGGCGACGATGTCGGCGACGGCGACATCCATCTCCCGCCCGAACAAGCGATAGGCGATTCGTTTCTGGAAAAAACCCATCCTTTCAGTGATGTCGGATTTGTCGGCGACGTAGGCTAAGACGAAAAGCGGAACAACCATTCCCAAAACGTAGAGTGCGGCATACATCGTGCCCCAGAAGAGCGAACCAGGAAGGACGGAGAGTGCGAGGACGCCGGCCAGAACTGGCGCGCAGCAGAGCGTCGCGAAACCGGAAAAGATGCCGAGCGTGAAGATAGACCAGGCGCCAGTTACCTTGCCGCCGCTTTTCCGCCCGATAGGGAAAGGTACAGAGAAATGCTTGCCCAAGAGCAGCGAGATTCCCAAGAGGGTTAGGAATAAGGAACCGGCATAGTAAAGAGGGTTGTGAATGCTCGCGAGGAACGTGCCGAAGGCGGCGATGCCGAGACCGAGAGGGAGAAAGACGATAAGCAAGCCGAGAAAGAACAGACCGGTCATGGCAACGACGGTTCTTCTCTGCCTGAAGATGGAGGCAAGATAGGCCGGCAGAAGAACGGTGATACAGCAAGGCGCGAAGAGAGCAGCGATGCCGGCGATGAACGCCGTGGCGAGCGAGGCGATGATGAGAGTGATCATATCAACGCAATGACTGCATTGCCTGCCAGATTGCATCGTTCCTTACGCCCATCATTGGATCATCCCAGGCGTAACGGATGACGCCGCTTTTGTCTATCAGGAAGTATGTGTGCCCCGGAAAGGAGCCGGGATGCATCGAAGAGGGTAGAGTAAGGACGCCGTAGGCTTGCGATGCCGACCGATCCATATCAAAGAGAATCTGCGCTCCTCGCATCTCCGGCGTCTGGTCCTCGATTCGCCGCCACTCTTGCGGAGTATCCACGACGATGGAGAATGCCTGCGTGGATGACGAATTGAACCTTGCGTCTTTCGCAAAAGCCGTCATCTGGTTCCAGCAGGCCGGATAACACATAGCCCCTTCGGTGAAAAAGAGCACGGCATTTTTCTTGCCGAGAACGTCATTCAGGTTGACAGTGTTGCCGTTGATGTCTTTAAGGGCAAACGACGGCGCCGATTTCCCGATCATTGCACGCAAGACCGTACCTCCGGCCAAACCGGCAGTTTGATTACCACTTTGTTTCTCGGCGGGCTTGGCAGCTGTGAAAACAATGAGGATAGCGGCTATTATTCCCAATACGACTAAAAGATATATGGTTTGTTTTTTCATCTGTAGATGCGACAAAAAGAACCTCTTTATTAAGGTCCACTAAGCCCCGGAGACGGGAAACAATCGACTGGCTGTTCCTCACTTCGGAGCTTCAGTCGAAGGACGGACTGTTCTCATGGAATGACAAGTACTTCATCATGTTTGAACGAGAAGAATTGAGCGAAAGGTCGATTGCTCTCCGGTATGCGATAAGCCTTTCCGAAACCTTGGGCTTGCGCGAGGCATAACCGAGGAACGCAAGAACGGTAAAAATCAAAAGCAAGAGCGGCATTATAAAAACGTTAACCATCGAACTCGGCAGAATGTTGCTTTGCAAACATGAGCCGCTGCCGGTCATGTCAGCCGCGAGACAACCGGAATGGTTGGTTTCCATTCCATGGTTCATGAGAAGAGACCCAAAAACAGCCGGCCCGAAAATGAAGAAAATAAGTCCGATGCCCAAAACCGATTTCATAAGTTCAGGAAAATGATACCACAGAAAATCCTCGCCGTTAAAGGGGGATAAATATCCCCAAGGCGACTCACGAACAGCGTTCATCTCGCTTGATATCCGTACACGCTCTTGCGAACGAAACAGTCGAGCGAGCCGTTTGTGCGTGCGTCCACGACTCTTTCCTTTGCGGAAAAACCAACCAGCAAGCGATTAATTGATCCTAAGATTGACGTTCGATGGATTTGTCGGCACGCGATCAACCCAAAACGGCCAGAATGATACGTTCGCATTCTGGAGTCCCGGCAGGCTGAAAATTGTCGCTTTGAGAGCGTTAGCATCCTGGCCGAGAATGCTTTGTTTTACCTTGTCGAAATCGACATCTGACTGGTATACCAGGGTTCCCGTCACCTCGAAAGCCGTCGTTCCAGCGGAAAAATCGGCCGTTGACGTACCATAATTGATGCTCACATCGTCGATTTTGAAACTTCCTCCGGCCACCGAACTCGCCGATGCGAGGAGCGCCTTCTTGAGCATCGCTTCGTCGAAGGTAATCTGCCTCATATTCCCTTCCACGAAAACGTTGAACCCGGCGCCGTTTTGCGCGCCGGTCACGTTTTCGGTCGTCACCTCGAAAACCGAGGAACTCGGCAACGCCGTAAGACCGTTCGTGTTCAGGAGCGAAAGCTTGCTCGCGAGAACGCTTTGCAACTTCTGTTCGGCTTCGCGCTTGGCGGCAGCGAGATCGTTCTTTCCCGGAACCGTCGTCGTGCCGACAAATCCGCCTACCATCGGAGACAGCGCTGCGGCATAAAATTTTCCGTAGCGGGGAGTTCCCTGGAAGCCAGGGATTTGCCATCCCGTCGAAGGGCCAATATTATAATCGGCGCCTGCTTGATCCGCCGCGACGGCCACCGTCACAGATCCCGGCGTCGTTGTTCCATTCGCGGTTTTTTCGCCGGGGATGATTACTTTATTCAAAGACCGGAACAGTTTTCCTTCCGGGGACAAGAACCGTGTCGTCGCGACAAGAGGCTGCGGATTGGCACTGTACGCGTTGTAGACCGTGAGCGTGCCCTCGGCTTTTGTTTCGACATATTGACTGGCGCCTCCCACGAAAGGAATGATCAGGTTGCTCTTCGCGGAAATGATCTGCCCCGGCAAAACGATGCTCGTCGATGAAAAGGCAGGAGAAGCGGCGGCAACACTCACGAGGAATTGTTTGTCGAAATCGATGCTCGTTTTCTTCATGTCGACGGTGATGGTGACGCGCGGCAAGAAATACGTCACGGCGACAAAAACAACAGCGACAACCGCAATGAACGACATCCCCCACGCAAGTTTCCGCTTGGCTTTCCGGTGGCGGCGCGACGGATCGCTCCTTTCCTCAACCGCAAAGCCCGGCTGGTAGTCGATTTCCGCCAGCACATTTCCCGCTCTGCGTTCTCTCTTTTTTTCCGTCTCCTTCTTCCGCGGAACTTCTTTCCGGACTTGCTCAATTTCTCCGACGTCCTCCACAACCATGGAAGGCTCGGCCTCCGGCGCTGCGTTGCGCTCTTTCTTCGCGGCAAAAGCCGGAACGATGTCGGCAACGGCCCTTTCCTTCGTTTTAAAAACCGGATTCACGGCCGTCATCTTTCCTAACGAGGCCAGCTGCAGAATATGTTCATCGATTGATTCGATGATAATTTCCTTACCGGCGGTTTCGGCCTCCCGCTTCAAAATCTGGAAATTATGTATTGATTCCCCCAAGATCGAAGATTTGGGGACGTTCACGATGACCCGCAATGCCGCTGTTTCCAAAAGCTCGTCCAGCGCTTTGTCCACACCGTCGCTTTTTTCGAGGAAAATTTTCTTTTCTGTTTTCATTCCTCACCCTTGGAGGATACGCTTCCCTGCAATCCTCTCCATTATTTTCGCGACCATTGACGGAAATTTCATTGTTTGTTTCCTATTATCTCTCATTGTCGACGTTGATGCAATTGCCAATCCTCCAGGGTAAAGGGATCTAAAAATTCGAAATAAGCCACCCGGCCCGGCGCTTCAGCATACCGTTCAAGAACTCGTAGCGCTGGTCGTAGTATGAATAAAGCAAAAGCGCCAATGTTCCCTGATGTTGGAGAAGATCAAAGGTAATTCCTCCGCCGATGCCGAGAGAAAGATTTTTCCTGGCCATTTCTTCGTCAAAACGGCTCAGTTTCCCCGGCACCGCTTTGCCGAAGATCTCCGGATCCACGAGGAGAGAATCGAAATAAAAAACCACCTTCTTGAAATCCAAACCGGAGGCAGCGGCTTCGGTAAAACCATCGAAACCCGCAGCAATCAGTTTCCGCAAATGCCGTCCGACGGCTTCCGACATTCGTTGTTCGGCATGGAAGCGGATAATCCGGTTGGCTGTTTCATAATCGACGCCGAGCGCTTCGGATACGCCTTCCTCGATGTTGCGCGACCCCCACCCGATTTCATCGCAAAAAATTTCCCTGTCACCGTCCTTCAAGAACAGGTTCGTTTTATCTTCTCCGACATAAGCAAGAAGAAAATGGTCGCCGGGGAGCGAAGAAATGAGGGCACTTCCTTCTTCAATAATCGATATCTTGCCGATCCTTTCCATTGTATCCATTTCTAATCGAATCATCTGCGTCATGAAAGTTCCCCGCATCACGAAGGCTATTTCCCGGCCACTGAAACCGACGGGATTGAACAAATGGTGGGAGTCCAAAAGAACACTCCTCACTTGAATATCGTTCAGAACGAGAGATGAGCCCGAAACGTTGAGCTTGCGGGAGACGAACTTCCGATGGCGGTTCAGAAATTCCCAGAGCGCCTTGAAAACTAAGTTTTCCAATTCCCCTTCCGTGATAGGCTCATGGGGGTCAGGAACGGTAATTTTTACGGTATCTTGGATGGTTGCCGCCGAATCGGAAGCGAAAGCGAAGACAGCTTTATCGAACGTCCGCGTGAAGATGCTCTTTACTTTTTTCAACTCGGGTGCGGAGAAATGTTTTACTATGGCAATCTCCCCATTTCTCAAGCGAATGTTCGCGATGGTAACGTCAAATTTCTTTTTTCGTTCTTCGACGACCAGATATCGCTCCGTATCTTTGCCGAATGTTTTGACAAATTCTGAAAGGTTCATGAGGATTCTACATTCGCCCGCATCCTCCGAACGCCGGATGCGACGCCCTCCTCTTTGAGAATTTTGAAATGCCCGATTTCCCCCGTGTGCATGACGTGCGGGCCGCCGCAGAATTCCTTGCTCCACGCTTCCGGAACATCTTTGCCTTTCGGCGTCACGTAATACACCTTGACCCTTTCAGGATATTTCGCCTTGAAAAAATGGAGTGCGCCGGTTTTTTCCGCTTCCGCCTTCGGCATTTCCCGGAATCTTACATCGTAATCGGCCTTCACGATCTTGTTCACTTTCTCCTCAACCTTCTTGATTTCCTCTGGCGTCATCTTGCGACCGAAGGAAAAATCGAAGCGCGTCCGCTCCGGCGTGATATCCGATCCCATTTGGCGAACCTCGGCGCCCAAAACTTCGCGGAGCGCTTGATGCATGAGATGCGTCGCTGTATGGAGCCGCGTTACCTTTTTCAGCTCTTCCTTGCTTCCGGCTTTGATTTCTCCGGTGTCGAGCAAAAGGCCGTGTCCGCCGAATTTTTTCTCGACGCCGGCGCGCGATACCTCCCGGTGCTTTTCAAATTCTTTTTCAAACGCTTCCCGCGTGAGCACCCTCGCCTTCTCTCCCCCCAACTCCTTGACTACTTCATACGGCAGGCCGAAGCTCTCGAAAAGCTTGAACGCGGCAGGCGCATCGAGCATCGGAACGGCATCAAGCTCTCGAAGACCGGTCTCAATGGTTTTCACGAACTTCATCCGTTCTTCGCCGAAAACCGTTTCGATGAAGTCTTCGCTGAGTTCCGCGTAGAACTGGCCGTAATTTTCGACGATGACATGAAGCATCCGTTCGAAGTACGGTTGTATTCCTTTGTTCAGATATTCATTGACGACAAATCGCCGAATGATTCGACGAAGGACGTAGCCAGTTTCCTTGTTGGAGGGACGGACGCCGTCAGCGATGAGGAAGGAAATCCCCCGCGCGTGATCGGCCATGATCCGCTTCGTCCGCTGGTTCAGCTTGTTTGTCCGGTCGTTCAATTCCAAAACCTGCATGAGCGGCAGGAAAAGATCAGTTTCAAAAATGCTTCCTACCTTTTGGGAAACCATGGCGAGGCGTTCCAGACCCATGCCCGTGTCGATCCCCGGCACCTTGAGGGGAATGAGCTCCATGCCCTTGCCGCGGTAGAATTCGTTGAAAACAATGTTCCAGATCTCGACCGGCGTCCCGTTCGCGTTCTTCACGTAGATTTCAGTCGTCGGTCCGCAAGGCCCCTCGTTTCCCGTCGGCCCCCAAAAAACATCGACGCCGTCTTTCCGTATTTTTTCCTCCGGCAATCCGAGTCTTTTCCAGATTTCGTATGATTCCCGATCGAAAGGAACGCTCTTCCGCCAATCATCCGCCGGAACTTTGTCCGGATCAAAAACCGTCACGTATTCGATGGGCAAATGCATCCACTCTTTGCCAGCGATGAATTCGAAGCCGTACCGGATCGCTTCTTTCTTGAAATACCCCCCGAAACTGAAATTGCCGAGCATCTCAAAAAACGTGAGGTGCGATTCGTCGCCCACTTCGTCGATATCCGACGTCCGGAAGGATTTTTGGATAGAAACGGCGTTCTTGCCGACCGGCTTTTTGATGGAGGGGTGTACTGTCGTTATCGGGTTGAGTTCCGAATAATAGGGCTTGAACTGTTGCATACCCGCCGTCGTCAAAAGAACCGACGGGTCGTCGGGAACCAGGGAAGACGAAGGCGCTATCGTATGATCGCGCTCCTTGAAATACTGAAGGAACTTCTCCCTGATCTCGTTCGATGTCATCACTTCAATAGTAAATCAAGGATTTTTCTCTCGCAAGATTCAGCCTTCTCGGAAATCCACCTTTTCTTTGACTGGCGTAGGCTTCGACTCAGATACCCCTCTCCTGCTCTTCGTCGGAATCAAGCCATGAACTATCGCACTCAACTTTGGTTTCTTTAAAGAAACCATGGGGATTCAACAGAGGCGCCATTTCGTTCATTCTTTCCCCATCGCTCGGAGATGCATGCCTTCGTTTCAGCAAACCAGCTCAAGACAGGATTGACTTCCTCACTATAATCTATGATGAAACCGAGGAAAATATCGCGACCGGGTATTGCCGAAGCATGCACGCTCGGGAATCCTTGCGGGTGGAGGCCCATAGAAGAGAGATACTTTCCTTGGTTTCATCACATGCTATAATGAGAACATGCAAGACAAGAAATCACTGGTTCCCTTCGGAATCGTTTTAGGGGTAAGTTTCGTCATTGTTGCCATCATTGTCGGCTATCTCATCTATTATGTTAAGACGTACGACAATGCAATCATCACCGTGACAGGCGTCGCGACGAAAGAGATCGCATCGGACGATGTCAAGTGGCAAAACAGTTTTTCGGAACAAACCGGCTCGGCGACAGCCGATCTTCAGAAGGGCTCCACGGATATGCAAAATAATTTGAATACCATTCTTTCCTATTTCACCTCGAACGGCATCGCGACTTCAGAAATTACCGTGAATCCCTTGAACGTCGACCCGATGTACCAAACACAAAACGGTGTGGTAAGCGGCAAGTACTACGGTGGTGTGGCAAGCGGTGCGCTCACAGGATACAATCTAACGCAAAACATCACGATCGAATCTGGGAACGTCAACCAAATCACGAAACTTGCACAAGACGCGCCTCAGTATTTGATCGGTAAAGGAATTGTCTTCTCGAGCCAGAACCCCCAGTATTACATCAAGAACGGTACGCTTGACTCGCTGCGGCAGCAGATGCTTGCCGATGCTTTGACCAATGCTAAAAAGAGAGCAACGGCCATCACCGAGGGCGTTGGATCGAGCGTCGGAAACCTGAGATCTTCGAGTATTGGCGTTACGCAAATAACACCGGTTAACTCGACGGAAATATCCGATTACGGCGCATACGACACGACGTCGGTTGAAAAGCTCTTGACGTATCTCGTCCGGACCACGTTCACGCTGAAATAATTTCTTTTATTATTTTTTTCGTCTCCCGAGGCCCCGAAACGGGTATGGCCTCCACGCCGGTTTTCCTTACCGCATAATCGTTGCCGCCGCGGAAAAGCGCATCCCCGATGAAAAGCATTTTTTTGACGGGCACATGCAGATGCTTTTCGATCTGACGGATGCCGTACGCTTTATCGATCCCCTTGCGGGCGACGTCGATCGATGTATAGCCTGCCGCGTGCACTTCAAAGCGGGGTAAGCGTTTTTGCACCAGCTTTGCTATTTTCATCTTCAGCGCCTTATTTTTCTTCGTCCACTCTTTTTTGAGGCGGATGCCTTTTTTCCCCAAGACCCCAACGACATCCTGCCCCAGTGCCGAGAACGTTATCTGTGTTTTTCGGTCTTCAATAATCTTGCCGTACGTTTTCTTGGGAGGAATATAATGAATATCCTCGAATACCGCCCGGAACGCTTCTCTAATCTGCGCTTTTTCTTTCTTCGAAAGTTGATGAAGATATACTTTTTTCCACCCTCCGCGATACCGGTAGAACGACGTTGCGGTCGTCGGAAAGATAAAGAGATTGGCGAGGAGCTTTGGAGGACAACGTAGCTTGGACATAAGCTGTTTTTTGAATTGTTTCAGGCTCCCGCCGCCGATGACGGCCATTTTTCTCCTTTCCAAGAGGCGGGTGATCGCTCTTGCCATGTCCGGCTTGACGTATGACTTCGTCTCGGCCAATGTCCCATCAAGATCAAAAACAATCAACTGTTTACCGATTTTCTCCATGATGCACAGTGATATCCCGCTCCCGTAAAACCCCTTCCCGTCGAGATGCTTTCACGCCGATCTCCGCAAGGTTTTGGTCGGTAACTTCTTTCACGAGGACGAATCCTTTTTCCAAAAGCGCGTGCTTTGCCCAATGATCGAGTGTCAGGAGGCTCGTTAAAGGATAAAGATGTTCCTTCTCAATGAGGTACTGGAGACTCCGGTCATACGGATAGTTCCACGCGATGGCGGTAAGGCCGGCGCACGCGCTGTATTCCCTGGCATCGCTCGTAAGCTTCGTGTTTGTGATAAGCCATGCTTCGTCCCAGTGATCGACGCCCTTGATGTCTTCGAACCGCGAACGGATGTACATGGCGACCTTCACGTCGCTCTTCACGCCCGGCTCATTGTGGTACTTTGCTTCCACCATAATTTGCCTCCCCTCTTTCTTCGCGACAATGTCAACTTCGTGCGTGACGCATTTGCCGCGTATTGTTATATTCGTTTGAGTTTCATATCCTTCCCCCTTCAAAATCCATGCAACGAACTTTTCGAACGGATGGCCGGTCGGGCCGAGCTCCATGATAGCCCGCTTCAACTGGTAGCGCGCTGCGAAAGGATGTTCTTCTTTCCGCAAAAGATCGAACGCCCGCTCATGGATCTCGGATGTTTTCATCCGATCCCTTATCTTTTGTTCTATCTTGGCGGTCACCCATCGTGCTAGAACATCGCTTGCCCCCGCCCGTATGAGCGAATCTTTCAATTTTTCTTCCGAAAAATCTTCCAACGCCCCTGACGCCTTGAGTACCTTGATCATTGTCTTCTCATTTTAGCATAAACCAGATTCCCCTCTTGTTTCTCAAACACGCCATCAAATTGCCTACCGAGAAATTCGCACTTGCCCTCGACTTCGATCGAACCATGGCCGCTCGGCGTAATGGTTCAATAGCTTGGAAACACACCTAAAAATTACGCACATGATATGAGAGAGAACCCCCCAAACACTCCCAAACGAGTATTGCCGGAATAGGCATCATCACTGAGCCCGCCTGCGCAGGAAGGCGAAGAGGAAGAGGCGAGAAAACAACTGGGACTGGGACTGTGTTTGAATCCCGAACTCGCCTCAAAATTC
>DAIDAY010000084.1 GCA_027310365.1 bacterium | reverse complement strand
ATTTAGCATTGGTGTGGTCCAGCATAAAGCGCGTAACGTAGAGCATCGCAAGTATTCGCCCGGGAACCATGAGGGCTTTTTTCATCCCCGCAGAGCATGTCATATCCCGGCGTTCTTCGGTTTGTGTTTTGCTGAGTCGAGGATCAACCTCGACAACGAATCGGGCTCTCTGTGTTGTGGTCATTACCCTTCTCCTTTGCGGCTAACTGGTTGTTGCCGGTACTGCTGAGGATGATAGCATAGTAGATATATATTGTCAAGCCTCCGTAATGGTTCAATAGCTTGGAATATCGACAGACTATAAGATCGTTCGAACATCGTCCACTCCCGCGCACAGGGAAAATCTAAAAAAGACAACCCCAGAGGGAGAGAGAGGCAAGAGCTTCTCTCCCGAGCTGGGGTATATAGGGGGGATTCGTGGATTTTGCCTCCACCATCTGTGGGGACCTGGTAACCAGGTCAAACCAAGAGGGATATGGGTTAATTTCCAGCCCCTAGGC
>DAIDAY010000083.1 GCA_027310365.1 bacterium | reverse complement strand
CTTCCGAATAATGCGGTCTAGGCTTGCGGTAGACATGCGCTTGCCCTGTGGATTCAAGAAAAGAGCCGAGTCGCATTTCCTGTCTTTGAATTTCTTGGCTCGATCGACTAGCCAGTCCCCAACAGCGGTAATCACTTCGCCATGCATCGGAATTGCTCTATATTTATCTCCTTTGCCGTTGCGCACTATGACGCGATTTTTCCTTCCAATGACGTAAACATCGTCAACATCAAGAGCCGCACATTCACCTATTCGAAGTCCGGCATAAAACATCAAGAAAGCAACAGCGCTGTCTTTTGAACGCCTGCATCGTTCCACTGCTCGGACAAAACGCTTTTGCTCTTCTTTGCTCAATGCCCTAGGAGATAGCTGCGGCATGTCTTCACGCTCAACTCTTGCGCGCTCGAGTCCATGAAATTGATAGAAATGATCGATGCCAGTCAACGCGCTGTTTACCGTAGTAGGCTGCATCTTCAGTGTTCGCTTCAAGTAAACCTTGTAG
>DAIDAY010000082.1 GCA_027310365.1 bacterium | reverse complement strand
GGACGCTTATGCTCTCAATCTTCGGTGATTTAAACCTCTCGCTTATAGAAGAACTCCCCCAAGGAAGACGAGCCATCATTACCAAGCTGGTCGATCCAGAAAACCGGGCTAAAGCCTATGCCTTCATTCGGGGGCAGGTAAGGCGCGGAAGGCAGGTCTTTGTAATCTGCCCTAGGATCGAGCCGGTAGAGATGGAAGTGCCTCTAAATAAAGAAGACTTTCAAAAGCTTGATGTTAAAGCAGCCAAAGAAGAGTATGAGAAGCTTTCCCAAAAGATTTTTCCTGATTTGAAGGTCGCCTTACTCCACGGCAAGATGAAATCAACTGATAAAGAAGCTGTCATGTCAGACTTTGCCAATGGCAAAACAGATATTCTGGTTACGACTTCGGTAGTCGAGGTGGGCGTCGATGTTCCGAATGCGACTATCATGATGATTGAAGGGGCTGAACGGTTTGGCCTTGCCCAACTTTATCAATTCAGGGGGCGGGTCGGTCGCGGAGAAC
>DAIDAY010000081.1 GCA_027310365.1 bacterium | reverse complement strand
AACTAAACGCTCTGTGGGTTGAACCCGATGTCCGTGATAACATTGTGAGCTTTACTAAAATGATGACCGTAAAAACCGATACTCCGTTAAATAAACTGCTGGTAATGATTGGCATTAATTCCAGCAAATATTACTCTTGGGTGGATCGCCATGAGCAGCCCAATAATCATAACGGCATTATTCCGAAAAAACACTGGATAGTTGACTGGGAAAAAGAAGCAATCATTAACTACACCCGATTACATGATGGTGAAGGTTACCGAAGATTAACCTACATGATGCTTGATGAAAATATTGCTGCCGTAAGCCCTTCTACTACTTATAGGGTATTGAAATCAGCCGGTTTATTGAACCGTTGGAACAAAGTTAAAAAATCGACTAAAGGAAACGGATTTGATCAACCAACTACGCCTCATCAACACTGGCATACCGATATCAAGTACGTAAACTGAGTCTGTAAAATAATTTGTGTAAATGGAATTTAGAGTTAAAGAACATTTTTAAAT
>DAIDAY010000080.1 GCA_027310365.1 bacterium | reverse complement strand
CCTGCATCCAGTCCATCAATGCGCGAAGCCACATCGGACTGGGCAGTGAGGACAATTACCGGAATGCGGTTTCCCGCGCGGCGCAGATCGCGAATAAGGTCGAGCCCGTCCATGTCCGGCAAGCCGCGATCCACCACGGCCGCATCGAACGTGTAGAGTTTGAGCAGTTCCGCCGCGCTGCTGCCGGTGCGGCAGAACTCTGCATGAATGGTTGCCTTCTCGAAAGCGGCAAGCAGAGCCTCTGCCAACGCAGCATCATCCTCGACTACGAGAAGTTTCACGAGCGGCGTCCTTTGGCGGCACAATCGTTGCGGATGTCGATCGCATTATGATCTGTGAGGCTGCCACGCCAGCCTTACGCGCGCCTGACAGGTGGAGCACGCCTGACTCTCCTTGCTCCGGGTCAGGTTGTCAAACTGGCGGCAAAGCCAGCGATATTCGCAGAACTGAAAGGCGGGCTGCAAAAGATGTTTTTGCTTTTACTGTATAATATCCATGACCTTACAA
>DAIDAY010000007.1 GCA_027310365.1 bacterium | reverse complement strand
TCCCTGACCCCGTACCCTGCCCGGACCATCCGGACCGCTTCCATCCGGAGGCGGAGCAACCTTTTGTTTGTTTCGTACATACCCATATTCTAACCCTCCAGTGTTTCCAAGCTATTGAACCATTACGAACTCTTGATAAAACAAGTAAAAAGTGGTATTTTATTGCTTAGAGTATTTCAAGCGACAGCCCCAATGGCAAGATTGGGGAGGAAAGTCGGGACACCTGATCTGGCGTTGCCGGATCAAACGTAGCGGCTAACAGCCGTCGTTCGAAAGAATAGAGGTGCGAGCAGTGACGTCTCGGGCTGAAAGGTCCGGGAAAGCCCAATCCCAAGCTCGCTGGCTTAACTCCGCCATAGGGACAAAAAAGCGGAGGTGAAACGGCTAAATCCTTACGGGGTGCAAGGCCGTGCCTTGGAGAAATCCGAGGAGCGCCGCACGAGCCCGAGAGTAATCGAAGGCCCAGACAGATTGTCGCGCCGCCGCGAGGCGGAACAGAATCCCGCTTACGAAATACTCCAGCCGCAGCGGAAGCTGCGGCTTTTGTTTCCTGTTTTGGTATCAAAAATCAAATTCCTACAACCTACGGTACAGATGTTACCAGGGAATTGATAATTGCCATATATTCTCCGCCGTGATCGTCGTATTTCCCATATTGCATCGTGAGAATATTTGAACCACCAACCCGCGTCCAATAGTATTCGTTTTCAACTTTGCTACTAAAGTCAGCACCATACTCACTCGCGCTTAGATGAAGCCAGTTTCTATCATTGATTATTTGATAATCGTAAGAAAGCAAACTATCACCAAGAGTATCTTTGGCGATACTTGTTAAATCACTCGAAGTTGCCCCCATTACGCTGACGCGGAGATACGGCCCAAACTCAATGGGTTGAGGCTGAGGATAAAATATTATGGAACTTGTACTGATCTTCTGCAGCGTAAAATTCGTTGGGTACTCAAAAGCAAATCCGTAGATAACATCTCGATAAGTTTTCAACCCTGAATTGAAAGCGAGTGTAGAAATAATTTGATCAAAAGTCGGACCGCAACCCACAGAACCCACCATGGGTGACGTACCGGTAGTATTAAAAGAATTTTGATCCGACGGGAAAATCTTTAATGTGTAGCCTTCTCTCTGAATATAATAACCGTCCCAGGTGGATGCAACGTTCTTTTCATTACAATTTATTACCTTTGCAGCATAGCTATTCACCGTAGAAGAAACGGCACAGGTCGTTGGGATTTGAATACCTGAGCCATTTCCTATTGTCCCCAGCACCCGAAGTGGCAAGACGGAAACAGAGAGGGTACAACCATGAGAACTCACGGTGATTTTATCTGGAGCAGTAGTGTCTACCAATACCCAGGAAGCAGGGTACTGAAAAGTGTAACCATACTGCGTGTTCGCGTACGTCTTCAAAATCATATTCCCGCTTGTCGACTCAGTTAGTGTTTTTGAATTCGTAATCCCCTGCCTCGGAGCAATAGATGGCTTTTGCACTAAGTACAAAACTCCAACACCGATAAAAATCAATCCTAAAATAATCAAGGTGATTGTCAGATTCGCAAATCCTTTTTTCCATTCCACAGTAAATGTATCATAACATCGCTAACTCCCTTCCTGCAAAGAACCCTCCTCGCAACACTACCCCAGTAAAACCAAGGGCCGGCAATAAGCTCTCGAGCCGACTTCTGAGGAAACAGAAAAACACCCGAGCGATGAGGAAGGAGTGAACAAAATATCGCCTGTGTGAATCCCGATGGTTTCATTAATGAAACCGAGGTTGAGTTCGATATTTTGCGGCTTAATTCCGACGAAGAGCGAGGAGGTGTTTTTCTGTTTCCGAGGCAGGAGGCGGGAAAGTTTATTGCCGGTCCGCCACGAACTTGCAGAACGTTTTCCGGTGCACGGGACTCAACCCGTGCTTCTTGATTGCCGCGATGTGTGCGCGGGTGCCGTAGCCGACATGTTTCTCGAATCCGTAGACCGGATACTCCACGGAAAGTTTTTTCATGTACCCGTCCCGCCTCACTTTTGCCAAAATCGACACTGCCACGACGGCTTTGATCTTTTGATCGGCCCGCACGACCGTGTGGCCTCCCGGAGCGTACCATCCCTCATCCATTACGCGGCTATTGACAAAAAGTTATATAGCTGATACCTTACAATACAATGCGATGAGGAGACATGGTCGAGTTTCTGAAGAAGTTAAGCAAATAAATGAACGGAAAAATTGCTAAGCTTATGGATCGAGGATTCGGTTTCATCTCTCGCGAAGGCGAGCAGAAGGATCTTTTCTTCCACTCCAAAGAGCTGCAGGGAGTCATGTTCGATGATTTGAGGGTCGGCGATGCCGTCACCTTCGATGTCATCAGCACCGACAAGGGCCCGGCTGCGACTAATGTAAAGCGCGCCTAAGCTCAATCTCTCTGAATAAAAACACCCGCCAGAAGCGGGCGTTTTTATTCTTTTTCATCTGTAAGTCAAATGAAAACGGCCGGAGAGGAAATGATCTCTCCGGCGCTCTATAAGTAGTACGCTTCAGGCTTCGACGGGGACGAGCTCGGATTTCTCGTCGACGGTGACATTAATTGTCCCGTTTGACGAGATGAGTACGTTCTTCAGATCGAAAAATCCGAAGTGATCTACGACAAGTCCCTGTACTGATACGTCATCAGGGAGTCTGCCGTCATCACCGTCCCGAATGGTTTCCTTCACGCCGATCTCTCCGATGTCACAGAAGAACACCGTCGTTTCCTTGGTGTGTGTTTTGCCGGACTGAATTATTGATTCGCCGACTCTTACATTGGAAATATCAGCGCGGATCGTCTTGCCGTGTGTCATATTCTGGCCTTCCATCTCGTTTCTGAGAACTTGGGGCTGAGAATATGCCGTAACCTTTGCTTCTCTTTGCATAAAACCTCCAGGGTGATTGGTTTTTGGTTTAGTGAAAGGTGATGACTTCCGCTTTCTCCTGCAAGAAGCCGTCATATCCCTTCTTCAGACCGAGGTTGATCTCGGCCCGGAGTGTCGCTGCCGATCCGTTGCGACCGTTGTCCCGCGCGATATTGTACTTTTCCATTTCTTTCTCCTTTCGTGCCCCTGGGTTTATCCCTTGGGCGTGGTTGAGGTTTTACCACGGACACCGATTCGTTGTGCCGGGCATCACCGTTTCTTTGCCCCATACAAGTGCGTGAGTATTCCAGAATGGTACGGATTGCTCTGTTGCGCATTCGGTATCCCACGGCTCTGCCGGAGCCCTGCGCCCCACAAAGGCGGTAGCTAGAACATAGTATTTGCCGTTCCTCGCCTTGTTGAGGCACACCGTTACCGTACTGCACGGCTCGGCCTGACGATTTCTTACGAATCTCGTCAGGCCAAATCGGTTCGGCCTCTGAGCATAGACGATGTCGTCTTTTTCGTGAGTTTCGACATAGATTGTCTCGCCCACGATTTGCCCAAAGTCCACTTCCTCTGCGATAAACCGTAATGGTTCAATGGTGGGTTTTTCATACTCCAGAGCGTCTCTTTCTCCCTGACGAAACCTCTCGCAGCGAGGTCGGAGTTTCGCGAGCGAAGAGGAAGAGGCGAGAAAACAACTGGGACTGGGACTGTGTTTGAATCCCGAACTCGCCTCAAAATTCAGTACCTACTGATTTTTGAGGCGACGGGGTGAAGCTCCGCATATTCCGCTGCGGATGACGATGAGCGAGGATGCATGATGGTGAAGGGAGGTCTCTGCGGGGGATCGGGGTTTTTTATCGCTGCGTGACGACCCCCTCTCCGGGCGAGAGCTGGGAGGACGAAGACACTCTTCGACGCGGCTCAGGGCAAGCCAAAACCCCCGCCAGTTCAGGAACTTGGCGGGGGTTCTCTGGTCAATCGAATCCCTATTCCATCTTAATCTCGACATCCACTCCCGATGGCAAGTTCAAATCGGTCAATGATTCGATGATTTTCTGCTCCGGATTCACGATGTCCATGAGACGCTTATGGATCCTGAGTTCGAATTGTTCACCCGATTTCTTGTGTACGAATGTGGAACGATTCACGGTATACTTCTTGAATTCCGTCGGCAACGGGATGGGGCCCCTCACGTCTCCTCCTTGCCGCTTCACCGTTTCGATAATTTGCTTTACGGAATTGTCGATGAGCTTGGAATCGTAGGCTTTGATTTTGATTCTCAGCCTGCCTTTTTGCGATTCGGAATCTTTTTTAGCCATGACTGATAGGTCCGATAGGACTATTGGACTAATAGGTTTATTTAATGATCTTGGTGACTGCACCGGCGCCGACCGTCTTGCCCCCTTCGCGGATGGCAAAGCGTTGTTTCTCCTCCAGAGCAACCGGGGCAATGAGCTTAATTGTGATGCTGACGGTATCACCCGGCATGACCATTTCCGTTCCTTCGGGAAGCGTGACTTCTCCGGTCACATCCGTCGTTCTGATGTAGAACTGCGGCTTGTATCCTTTGAAGAACGGCGTGTGCCTGCCCCCCTCTTCTTTGGAAAGGACGTATACTTCAGCCGAGAATTCAGTGTGCGGCGTGACACTGCCGGGTTTGGCGATAACCTGGCCGCGTTCGACGTCTTCTTTCTTGAGACCACGGAGCAAAACGCCCACGTTGTCTCCCGCCTGACCTTCGTCAAGCATTTTTTGGAACATTTCTATTCCCGTGACGACGGTTTTTTGCGTTGGCTTCAGGCCGATAATTTCAACTTCATCATTCACCTTCACCTTCCCCCGTTCCACCCTTCCCGTAACGACTGTTCCGCGGCCTTCAATGGAAAAGATGTCTTCGATCGGCATCAAGAACGGTTTGTCGGTGTCCCGCACAGGCTCAGGGATGTATTCGTCGAGAGCCTTGACCAACTCGAGGATCGGCCTTGCCGCTTCTTCGTCGGCCGACTTCGATTCCAATGCCTTGAGCGCAGATCCGCGGATCACCGGCGTCTGGTCGCCGGGAAACTGATACTTCTTCAAAAGTTCCCTCACTTCCGATTCGACAAGATCAATCAGGTCCGGATCGTCCACCATGTCGACTTTGTTCAGGAAGACAATGATGGCTGGTACACCGACCTGTCTCGCGAGGAGAATGTGTTCTCTCGTTTGCGGCATTGGGCCGTCGGCCGCCGAAACAACGAGTATTGCGCCATCCATCTGGGCGGCGCCGGTAATCATGTTCTTGATGTAATCGGCGTGTCCCGGAGCGTCAATGTGTGCATAGTGGCGCTTTTCCGACTCATATTCCGAGTGGTGCAAAGCGATGGTAATACCGCGGGCTTTTTCTTCTGGAGCGTTGTCGATTTGATCGACCGCTTCCTCCTTTTTGGCCAAACCCTTCATGTGAAGGACGTGCGTAATGGCCGCCGTCAAGGTGGTCTTCCCATGATCGACATGGCCGATCGTGCCCACGTTCACATGCGGTTTGGTCCTTTGAAATTTTTCTTTTTCCGCCATAGTTTTGTTTTTGTTTTCGACCTCCTTTGGTGTTTTTTATTGTAAAACAATTTTTATCTTTTTATCAAGCCCCGCACCGGGTCACGCGCTACAACGCCCCCCATTCTCGTGAATTCCCCTAGAGTAATACTTTCCCGAAATGTTGTCCATATTCTTGATTTGTTGGTCCGCCGTATGCGTCGAAAATGAAGCGCTGGATCTGGTGACGGAACAAGACTTGTCAACATTTTTGCTGGTTGTCGTTATTTCTTTCTTCCTTCGACGATGCCCTGCGCCACGTTTCCCGGAATTTCTTCATAATGGGAGAATTCCATGTTGAACGATCCGCGGCCCTGGGTCATAGAACGGAGAGATGTGGAATAACCGAACATTTCGGCCAAAGGCACGTTCGCGTCGATCACGCGCACCGTTCCCCGTTCGCCCATCGACGTGATCTTTCCGCGCTTAGAACTCAAGTCGCCCGTCACGTCACCCAAGAAATCAGGCGGGACGATAATTTGGACTTTCATGATCGGCTCCAAGAGGGCGAGTTTCGCTTTGGTGCAAGCGTCCTGCAACGCCATGGAACCCGCGATCTTGAATGCGAATTCCGATGAATCCACTTCGTGGTACGATCCGTCGAAAAGCGTAACTTTCAAGTCGATCAGAGGGTATCCGGCGAGAATTCCTCTCCCGAGCGCTTCCTTAATTCCTTTCTCGATAGCCGGAATGAACTCCCGCGGAATGGCTCCTCCCTTGATGGCATCCACAAATTCAAATCCTTTTCCTCGTTCCATCGTTTCAACTTTGACCCATACGTGGCCATATTGTCCGCGTCCGCCGGATTGCCTGATGTATTTTCCTTCCGCTTCGGCGCTACCCTTGATGGTTTCTTTATATGCAACCTGCGGCCTTCCAACGCTTGCTTCAACGCCGAATTCTCGCTTCATCCGGTCAACGATGATTTCCAAGTGCAATTCTCCCATGCCCGAAATGATGGTTTCTCCGGTTTCTTCATCGCCGGAAACACGGAATGTCGGGTCTTCCTCGGAGAGGCGGTGCAGAGCAATACCCATTTTCTCCTGGTCGGCTTTCGTTTTCGGCTCGATTCTCACGGAAATGACGGGTTCGGGGAAGACGATTTTCTCCAGAATAATCGGGTGGTCGGGATCAGTCAAACTGTCGCCGGTTGTGGTATTCTTGAGCCCCACAATGGCGCCTAAATCTCCCGCATAAAGTTCTTCCGCCTCTTCCCGGTGGTTGGCGTGCATGCGGACCATGCGACCGATGCGTTCCTGGGAATTCTTGGCGGCATTCAAAACGTAGCTCCCCCGCTTTACCGTTCCGGAATAAATTCTGAAATAGGTAAGAGAGCCGACAAACGGGTCGGCGGCTATTTTGAACGCGAGGCCGGCAAATGGTTCCGTGTCGGAGGGACGACGCTCGATTTCTGCCCCGGACTTCGGATCAATCCCTTTCGTTGGCGGCATGTCGAGCGGAGACGGAAGGTAATCGATTACAGCGTCCAGGACAAGTTGAACCCCCTTGTTTTGCAAAGCCGAGCCGCAGAAAACCGGAACGAGGCGGTTCGCGATGGTTTCCTTTCTCAAAACTTTTTTTAAAGCGTCAATGGACGGTTCTTTTCCCTCGAGATACTCAGCCATCAAAGCATCATCCTTCTCCACGATTTTTTCGATAAGCTCATGCCGCTTTTTCTTTGTTTCTTCCGCGAGGTCGGCGGGTATTTCTCCTTCGATGATCCGA
This sequence comes from bacterium, assembly GCA_027310365.1. GTDB lineage: Bacteria > Patescibacteriota > Minisyncoccia > UBA6257 > GWB1-50-10 > JAKAHT01. Next base: position 29,645 of record DAIDAY010000007.1, on the reverse strand, counting down.
TCTCCATGTTCGCCTTCAAACCGGACGGCCTTCCGGTTCAGCAAATCGATGACGCCTTCGAACGCGGATTCCGCGCCGATGGGTATCTGCATCGCGACGGCGTTCGGCGTCAAGCGTTCCAAAATCGAATTGAAACTGTAATCGAAACTCGCGCCCATGCGATCGAGTTTGTTAACGAAACAGATGCGGGGAACTTGATATTCGTCGGCATAGTGCCAGTTGGTTTCCGATTGCGGCTCGACGCCCGCAACGCCGTCGAATACGACGACGGCGCCGTCCAAAACACGAAGCGAGCGTTTGACTTCGACGGTGAAATCAATATGCCCCGGCGTGTCAATGAGGTTGATCCGGTATTCATGGGATTTATCTCCTTTTGCGTACGTCGGAATCCAGAAACAAGTCGTTGCGGCAGAGGTAATGGTAATGCCGCGTTCCCGCTCCTGTTCCATCCAGTCCATGACAGTGTCTCCTTCGTGGACTTCACCGATTTTGTGGGAAACGCCGGTATAAAAAAGGACACGCTCCGACGTCGTGGTTTTCCCCGCATCGATGTGAGCGATGATGCCTATGTCTCTAACTTTTTCGAGTGGATATTGTCTTGGCATAACTAATTAAAAATCGATGTGGGAAGAGAGTCGGGAAAACGGAAGTTTTCCCGTTGTGAAAATACTAAAACCGCAAGGTGTTAGGGACATCCTTCACCCTTCAAGAATTGCCGAGAAGCAACCCTGGTCATTTAAGCGACGACTACCGTTTGATAAAATTTCCATATGCAATCATTAATGTCCCTCCACCGTTTCGGATAAGTGTTTTATCACTCAAGGGTGAGGAATTACCCTCTCAAGTAGCTCGCAAACGCGCGGTTTGCCTCAGCCATGCGGTGAGTGTCTTGTTTTTTCTTAATCGCCGTTCCTTCATTCTTGGCGGCAGCGATGATTTCCTCCGCAAGTTTTTGCGCCATGGGTTTCCCCTTTTTGTTTCGGGCGCCTTTGATGATCCAGTGAGCCGCCAAGAAGAATTTCCGTTCGCTCCTCACTTCCCGCGGAATTTGGTAATTCGCTCCGCCGATTCTCTTCGAGGTGACTTCGAGGAGCGGCGTCGCGTTTTCCAAAGCCCGTTCAAAAATTTTCACCGGGTCTTCCTTGGTCGCTTTCTCGATTTCTTTCAAAGCGCCGTAAAATACCTTCTCGGCGGCGATTTTTTTGCCGTCGACCATGAGGTAATTGATGAACCTCCCCACGTCCACCCGGCTGTGGATATTGTCCGCTGCGTGCTCTCTTTTTTTGAATCCTTTTCTTCGCATAATGAATTCAATACCTCAATTCTCCTTGGGCCTCTTGGCGCCGTATTTTGATCGTTGCTGGTGTCGTGTGTTCACGCCCTGCGTATCCAAAATGCCCCTAACAATATGGTAACGAACGCCCGGCAGATCTTTTACCCTGCCGCCGCGCACCACGACCACGGAGTGTTCCTGGAGATTGTGTCCTTCTCCCGGAATGTACGCCGTAACTTCCATGCCGTTCGTGAGCCGTACTCTCGCGACTTTCCGCAAAGCCGAGTTCGGCTTCTTCGGCGTCGTCGTGAAAACCTTCAAACATACTCCCCGCTTGAAGGGCGACGGCGAGTCGACGGGACGGTTTTTCAAGTAATTAAAATAAAACTCCAGTGCGGGAGCTTTCGATTTCTTTTTGGTCACCGACCTTCCCTTTTTGATAAGCTGGTTTACCGTTGGCATTGAGCGATTGTTGAACGCAACATTAAAAGTAAATAAAAACCCACAAAATGTCAATACCACGTAATGGTTCAATAGCTTGGAAACACTAGAGGGTTAGAATATGGGTATGTACGAAACAAACAAAAGGTTGCTCCGCCTCCGGATGGAAGCGGTCCGGATGGTCCGGGCAGGGTACGGGGTCAGGGAAACCGCGAGACACTTCGGGTACACTCCGGGAACGGTTTCCAAGTGGCTCCGGAGGGCGGAAGGTCTTCCCTCGAATGCGCAACTCATTCCAACCCGATCTTCACGGCCGTACCGTCATCCGAACCAGTTGAGGGACGAGGTCATATCGAGAATCCTCGAAATGAGACAGGAACGGAACCAGTGTGCTGAGATCTTGCACCACCGATTGACGGGGGAAGGCATCATGGTCTCCCTCTCCTCGGTCAAGAGAACCCTGAAGAGGTGCGGGGTTTCGAGATTCTCTCCCCTGAAGAAATGGCACGTATATCCTCCCCGACCAATACCCAAAACCCCAGGAACCCTCGTTGAAATCGACACCATCCGGGACGGCGATCCGAGAGAACGGATGGATGTATATACCTTGATTGATGTCTGCTCACGATGGGCATACGCAATCCCGTCCTCGGGAGCCGATACGTGGAAGAGTGTGCGATTCGTGGATGAAGCACAACATGCTGCCCCCTTTGATTTTGAAACCATCCAGTCAGACCATGGCTCGGAGTTCTCCCGCTGGTTCACGAAGCGGATCTTGGAGCGAGGCATGGGCCACCGGCATATCCGGATCAGAACGCCCAACGACAATGCCCATCTCGAACGGTTCAATCGGACGATCCAGGAGGAGTGCATTGTCCGCATCCCGAGGAACATCAGGGTTTGGAGGAAAGAGATTCCTGAGTATCTCCGGTATTACAATCTTGAAAGGCCGCACATGGGACTGGGGATGAAAAAGCCCATCGATATTATCAAACTGTTTCCAAGGTCTTGAATTTTATACGCTCGCTCGCCAGAGCACCCGTCGCTCAGGCTGTCTCCGGGGCGACGCCCAAGTCTTAGCCTTCGCGAGGGTGCTTGGCTCGCCTTAAGAAAAGAGGTTAATCCCTCTTCTTTTGCCAGAGGTACAACAAGGGGCTTGCAACGAAAATCGATGAATAGGTCCCGAAAACGGTTCCGATAAGCATGGTAAGGATGAAATAGAAAAGTGATTGCGGCCCGAATGCCAAGAGGGCGGCCAGAACGAGAATGAGGGCAAACGAAGTATTGACTGATCGGGCGAACGTTTCCCGGACGCTATAATCGATCACTGCTCCTAATTTGATTTCTTTTCCCTGCCTCAGGAGGAGGTTCTCGCGGATCCGATCAAAGACGACGATTGTGTCGTGAACAGAAAATCCCATGATGACGAGGAGCGCGACGATGAAATTGGCATCCATCTCGATCCCCATGAAGTGGCCAAGGAGCGCCAGGAATCCTGCCGGAATCGAAACATCGTGGACGAGCGTCAGGAGAGTTATGAGGCCGTACTTCCATGACTTAACCGGCTCGGAAACTTTCCGAAAAGCGTACGCGATGTAGAGGGAAATACCCAGCAAGGCAAGAACGATCGCCGTGATCGATTTCTTGGCGAGTTCGCTTCCGATGACCGGGCCGATGCTCGAAAAGTTTTCCTCCTGGAAACCGCCGAGATTCGATTTGAGCGACGCGGCGTATTTCTCGCGATCGGCGACGTTCATCTCCGGCGTCTTGATTGTAAAAGCGCCCGCTCCGTTCGATACCACCGCAATCTTCTGCTGTCCCACAGCCGAAAGAATGGATTGGATTTGGAAAGCGGAAACATCCTTGTTGTTCACGGAGATCTGCCATTCAGCACCGCCCGCGAGATCAATGCCGGGTCTCAAACCGAAGGCGACGACGAACACCCAGCTCGCGAGAACAATCAGGGCGGCGAATGAGAGGTAATACCTCCTGTTTTCGATGACGTTCAAAAAATTCATCTTTCAAAAACTCTCAGGAGCGTTCGCGTGGTCGTTATGGCTGAAAATAAGCTTACGAGAACGCCGATGAGGAGCGAGAGGGCAAATCCTTTCACAAAGCTCGAGGTGAAGTAATAGAGGATGGCCGAGGTGATGATGGTGGAAACGTTGGAATCTTTGATGGACGTCCAGGCTCGTTTGAATCCTTCTCCGATTGCCGACGCGCGGCTCAATCCCTTCTTCACTTCTTCCCTCGTCCTCTCGAAAACGAGGATGTTGGCGTCCACCGCTATCCCGATGGACAAGATGAAACCGGCGATTCCCGACAGCGTCATCGTAACCGGAACAATCTTGAATATGGCGAGGGTGATAGCCACGTAAATGAGGAGAGCCAGACAAGCGTAAACACCGAGCTTCCGGTAATATATCAGCATAAAAAGCATGACCGCCGCCGTTCCTATGATGCCCGCAAGCATCGCGGCATCAAGGGCGTTCTTCCCGAAATCGGGGCTCACCGTTTCCTGATTCACCAGCGTTATCGGCGCCGGCAGAGCTCCGGCGTTGAACCGTCCGGCGAGCGCTTGCGCGGCTTGAAGAGTGAAGTTGCCGGTTATCTGCGCCTTGCCTCCGGTAATGACCTCCTGGACAACCGGCATTTCTATCAATTGGTTGTCCAAAAAGATGGCAACGGGTTTTCCTACGTCCTTCGCCGTCAACGCTTCGAACATTTTCGCGCCGTCGGCATTAAATTGGATGTCAACCTGAGGTTCGCGGGTTACCGAATTGAATGATACCTGCGCTCCCACGACGTAGCGCCCCGTCAGGTTCGTCGGTATGAACCGGTAACCCTCGTTCCCCACAAGCGAAGTCGAAGCGGTTGAGGCGCCCATACCGGACGAAGTCGAGGTGACAACTTCCCGAAAATCCAGAAAGGGCGTCGCCCCGATTTCCCGGATCGCCTGGTTCACGTCCCGAACTCCGGCGAGTTCGGCGACCAACCGCTCACGAGCACCGTTCTGTTCAAGGTACACCTTCGGCTCCGAGACGCCGAACAAGTTGACTCGTTTTTCTATAACATCGCGGAGGCCGTTCACGACGTTTGCCTGATCCGCCGCCGGCACTTGGGATACATCGATGTCGTAGGTGAGAACCGTTCCTCCGGCAAGATCCAATCCCAAATTCCAGGGGCGGAAATCGGAGATCCGGCCCCAGAGCGGTTGATAATCAAAAACGCCGGCAACGACGGCGACCACCGCAATAATGAAAAGCAGGTTCTTCGGCCTGATTTTACTGAACATTGGAATAGATTATAATGGAGATAAATGAAAAATCAACTCGTTACCCTCATGCTCTCAGAAGTCCCCAAAGCCGTGCGGGGAAAGTTGTTTAAGTCCGAAACGCAGAAAAGCGGTCCACATTATTTTCCCTCTTCCGTTCCCCACCTTATGACGATGAGCGAAGAAAAGAAGAGGGTGGAGGGGCGGGAAGTCGTTTTTTCCATCCTCGGCTACGCTCCGTACGTCTTGGTCATCCAAGCCTCGACTGAACTCCAAAACATCTTCGATCAAAAACGAACGAGCGATTGGGAAAAGAAACTGTACGACGAGAGTTCTAACATCGCCAAGAAGTGGGGCGGGAGCGCCGACATGAGCGAGATGTATTCCATCTTCGAGATCTCGGGGTACGTCGGCGACCCGGAGCAATTCCTCGTTCATTCGTCGACTATGGCATCGCTTCTCAAGTCGGAAAATTTGACACTCGATCCGAAAGAAATCGATTATACGCTTTCGACCCAAATCAAATATGCGCGACACGATCTTTCGATTATCGACTGGGACGGCGCATTTCTCTTCGACGTCGAAGGTGATTTCGGCCTGGCCGTGGAACTTTTAACGCTCGCCAATCTTCAGCTTCTCCGCCACCGGATTCTCGACCGCCGCCTCGACAGCCAGATTGAAAACATTTCAAAACAACTCATGGAACCGGAAAAGAAACGGTGGTTTCCCAAACGGAAAGCCGTCGCGACGACCGCCAAGGACATTTTGGAGCGGCGCATCACCTGGATCTCGGCTTTCGAGTCCCTTGAACGGGACATCAAACTCATCGGCGATTGGTATTCGGCGAGATTTTACGACTTGGCGACCAAGAAACTCAAGATCGGCGAATGGCGGACGGCCATCAAGGAAAAACTGGACTCCTTGGACGGCATTTACGCTTCTTTCGTCCAGAATTTCACGGTTTCCGGGAAAGAAAAAGCCGAATGGATCGAGATCATCGCGTGGTTCATTCTTCAAATCGGCTGGTTTGTTCTCATCATCCTTGAATTCCTCTACTTCACGAAGTGAAGCTCTCCGCCCTCAAACACGGGAGCTTCCCGGAAGCGGAATACGAGATTCGGAATGCCGGAACCGCAATGGGCTTGGTATCCGATGAAATCGGATCGACTGCGGTGAGAGCGCAGGGCGGCAGTGGCCGCAGGAGTCGCTGAACGACCGGTGTCGAGAGGAGAGAAAATTCACCGACGAAGATTATCGGAATATCTGTACAAACTGCAATGGATCCACGGAAATGCCGTTGATTTTGATCGAAAGATGCAAATGATCGCCCGTCGAAAAACCGGTGTCGCCCACGAGCCCGAGCGTCTGACCTTGTCGAACGGCTTGTCCCACCGTAACGAGAATCTTGTTCATGTGGAGATACATCGAATAAATTCCCTCTCCGTGGTCCACGATGACCATGTTGCCGTAAGAGAAGGTGCTTGTCGCGAAACGCACGACGCCCGCGTTCATCGCTCCGACCGCAGTGCTGGGGGCGGCTGCGAAATCGGTGCCGAGGTGCCAGATTCCCTGGTCGCCGGTTTTGCGCAAGATGCCGTAACGGTCGGTGATATACCTGTTATCCGCAAGCGGCAGGCCGAAGTTCCGGGTGACGTACGACTGGGGCGTTACCGCGGCCACGATATTACCAATGACGGCGTTCTCGTCCTTCAGGCCTTGGATCAGCTGCGGGGCCGTAACACCGAGCGAAGGTGGCACTTCGAGTTTTTCCGTCACAATCTGTTTCTTGAAAACATCTATCCGTTTAATAATGGCCGGGCCGCCGGCGAAGCGGACGGTGATGCTTTGCCAGCCAGTCTGGGCTGTAACCTTCAGGCCTAAAACGGCGACAGAGTTGCCGCCGAAGGAAAAGAAGTTCGCCGTCTGATCGCCGAGTGTTGCCGTCAGCGGCGCGCTGGCACTTCCCGTAACGCTGATCATGACTGTATCCCCCTGCGTCGGATAGGTATTGGAGAGCCGAACGGAAAAGCCGGCCGCTGGAGAAGCCGCCGCAACGCCAAAACCGAAAAGCAGGATTGGAATAAAAATTGCTTTCTTCATGCCCCGCTCAACAATTCTAACGTAGAATGGCGAAATTGATAACAACCATGGTTCATTTTCCCGCGTTCCCGCGCCTTCAAATCTCCACACATGAAGAACCCCGCCCGTATGGGCGGGGTTCTTCATGAAAAAGCAAATCCAGGAAACTCTCTTATTTGTCCGTCAATTTCGCCAACGTTTTCCTTTTAAACTTCGTGAACTGTCCATGTTGAATTGCCTCGCGGACCTGTCGCATGAAGTCGTTGAAGAACCAAACATTATGGATCGTAGCCAACCTTCCAGCTTCCCAATTGTGCTCTTTGAAAAGATCGTGCAATTTTCCGCGCGTCACGCCCGCAGCGCAGGCCGGACATCCGCAACCTTTTTCGAGAGGCTTTTTATCTCCGGCAGAGATTCCCTTTTTAACGTCGTACCGGCCGCGCGCCGTCCAAACGGAGCCGTGCCGCGCCTCGCGCGTCGGGATCACGCAGTCGAAGGTGTCGACGCCCAATTCCACAGCGTTCAAGATATCCTCAATTCTTCCGATACCAAGAAGATGCCGCGGCTTCCCTTCCGGAAAAAACGGGATGGTCCACCGTAACATATCCCGCATTTCATTCTTGCCGAAAGAACCGCCGATGCCAAAGCCGTCAAAGGGCAGACCACCAATAAATCCGGAACTTTCTTTCCGCAAATCTTCGTATCTGCCTCCCTGGATAATGCCGTAGAGCGCCTGATCGTTTCTCGTCCGCGCATCGAGCGACCGCTGGGCCCAGCGATGGGTTCGATCCATGCTCTGCTTGGTGTATGCGTAGTCATTCAACGGCGACGTGCACTCATCGAAGGCAAATATAATGTCGGCCCCCAACTTCTCCTGGATATGGATGGATGTTTCGGGATCCAAAAACCGCTCTTCTCCGTCGGAGAAGAAAACCCCCTCCTCCGTCACCTTTACTACATTTTTATCATTGCGAGATGAATCCTCGCCGTCCCGAAGCAACGCTCGGAGGCGAGCACGCTTTGCTTCCGGGAGAATTGCGAGCCGAGAGCGCAGGGCAGCGCCATCCGCTGGAGACGGCGAATGCCCGGCGCCGAAGGATTGCGAGAATTCAGATCGTTTTCCCCCCACCTTGCTCGCCCCATGCTCCCGCGCAAATCCGAAACTGAAGACTTGGAAGCCGCCGCTATCCGTCATCACGGGGCCCTCCCATCTCATTTTTTTGTGAAGGCCCTCGAACGCATCGAGTGTGCCGTTTAAATCTTTCCATAGGTGATACGTGTTCACGATCACGATTTGCGTTTTCGTTTCACGTAAATCTTCGGGCGTAAGCGTCCGGACCGCGGCATTCGTGCCGACCATGGTATACGCCGGCGTCTCAACGAAACCGTGAGGAGTCTCAATGACACCCACCCTCGCGCGAGAATCGGAATCCTTTTTCAGTATTTTAAACTCAAGCATGAAAACTTATAAGGACGAGGTGGCACCTATCGCGAAGGCTAAGACTGGGGCGCCTGCCTGCGCAGGCAGGCCGCCCCGGAGACAGCCCGAGCGGAAGGCGCCAACCGAGCGCTCTGCTCCTATTCTTTCATGTGTTGGGCGGCGTATTCAAGCGTCGCGCCCACTTTCTTGCCGGGATTGAAAATACCCAGCGGATCGAAGATTCTCTTCACCTCGGCGAAGAGCGCAACGATTTTATCGCCGTACATTTCCCTGAGATACGGCGTCCGGATGAGACCATCATTGTGCTCGGCGGTGATGGACCCGCCGTATTTGAAAACCAAGCGATAGATTTCTTCGGTGACCTGGGGAATGATCTTCCGGGTTTCCGGATCGTTCAAATGCACGAGCGGAATGATGTGAAAATTGCCGTTCCCTGGATGGCCGGCGATCGTGTAAATCAATTTGTCCTTGTGTTGGTCGAGAATCGCGTTTACCTGCGGCAAAAGTTCCGGCATATATTTCGGATCGACGACGATATCGTCGATGAACGGCGCCGCGTACATGCCCTTCACGCGGCTGTGGAGCAGATTGAAGCTCTGCCGCCGTATCGTCCAATATTCCTCGGCCTCCGCTGTATTTCTGACATTCCTTGCGAGGACCGGATATTTTTTGATTTCTTCCATGATGTTTTCTCCCTTGAGTTCCAGATCGTTCCGGTCGCTGCTCGTCACGGAAATCAAAAGAATCATTTTCGGAATCCCGCCCCTGAGCATCATGCCGATTTCCGGGACAAATCTAAAAAACAGCTGCCAGATACTGCCCCTCATCAATTTGAGCATCGCCGGAAAGAATTTCATGGCAAGCTTGAGCGTCCTGTCGTCGTACGATTCGATGCTTTCCGGCTGAAAACGCAAAACGTCGCCGACGAGTTCGGGAATGTGATCCAAGCGTTTCGAGAAAACGACGATGAGGCGGGAATACTTCGGCGCCGGGACAAGCCGAAGCTTCACCGCGGTCAACAGTCCCAGCGTCCCCTGGCTTCCCACGATAAGCTTCGTGATGTCGAACGTTTTCTTGTCCCATACGTTCCACAGGTAGTAGCCGGCGGAGTTTTTGGAAACTTTCGGCTTCGCCGCTTTGATTGTTTCATAGTTCTCTTCGATAAGCTTGAAGAGCTTGCGGTACACGTCCCCCTCGAAACTCTGTTCCGCAAGCTTCTCCCTGAGACCATCGCCCGCAAGCGGACGAAGCGTATGTTCCTTGCCATCGGCCATCACGATACGCACTTCCTCGACGTAATCTTCCGTTTTGCCGTATTGGAGCGTCCGCTCGCCGCCGGAGTTGTTGTTCACCATTCCACCCAGTGCGCACAGATCTTTCGACGCCGGATATGCCGGATATAACAATTCTTTCGCTTGCAATTGTTTCTCAAAATCCCGGAAATACACGCCGGGCTCGACGACGGCGTAATCCAGCCCGATTTCCCGAACATGGTTGAAGTATTTTACGAATTCGACGATAACGGATTCATTCAAGGGTCCACCGGACATATCGGTCCCCGCGGAACGGCCGGTCAGGGAAATGCTTTCTCCCTTTTGTTCTTTTTCGGCAGCGAACTGGACGAGATGCTCAACATCCGCGGCATCCTTGGGAAAAACGACCGCTTGGGGCCGTACTGTGAAAATGGAATAATCCTCGCTGTACTTCGCGAGCGTAGGCGCGTCGTCCTCGACATCCCCCTTCACCTTTTTCCGCAGTTCATCCACCACACTCATTTCACCTTTTTCAAATCTTCCAAAACTTCTTTCGCGTGGATTTCGGGTTTCACGTTCTTATACGCTTTGAAAATATTCCCTTGCGGGTCGATGAGGAACGATGCACGGAGCGTACCTTCAGAGACGCGGCCCATGAATTTTTTCTTTCCCCACACGCCGTATTGTTTGACGACTTCTTTGTTCTCGTCCGCGAGGAGCGTGAAAGGCAGTTTGTACTTCTTCGCAAACTTCTCGTGGCTCTTCACCGAATCGACGCTGATACCCAGAACGACCACCTTGAGCTTGCTGAAATCCGGAAAGTAATCGCGGATCATGCATGCCTCTTTTGTGCACCCCGGCGTGTCATCTTTCGGGTAAAAATACACCAAGACCCACTTTCCGAGGTAATCAGAAAGCTTATGTTTCCTGCCCTCCTGATCCGGCAACGCAAAATCCGGCGCTTTGTTATTTTTGGCAATCATAGAGGAAGCTCGTATTTCATTTCTTCTTTTTCCTCTCTTCTGTCATTACGTTTCCTTCCTCCCTATTTTGAAGAAAATGAAGATGTAGAGAATATCCAAAACGGCCAAGGTATTGAGAACCAGGAGAGCGATAAACCACCACTTTTGGGAAAGTTTCGCCGCTTTCCACAGAGCGACCCCCTTCCACGGCAGAACCCACAGGATGGCGATGATTATCCACCACCCGCTTGCGAAATTAACCATGGTTCCATTATACCATATCCTTTCATTCGTCGCTCCCCCCCCTTCGCCAGCAGCCGGAAAACCCCCGTCGTAAACGGCGGAGACAGCGGCGGGGATTTTACAAAACCCGCGAATGTTTTATGATGAAAACATGAATAAAGAGCGTTTCGTTTACCCGGATCCCGCCCGCGAACGAGCGGAAATCGAAAACTATCAGGCAGAAACTGCGGCAAGGGACAAAATAAAGAACGCCAAAGAAAGGAAACAGGAAGAAAGCAGGATAGAAGGCCTCGTCGATAAAATGTCGGCGGCGATCATGGTGGAAAACGCCAAGCGCAAGCTTGAAGCGGAGCCGCCGGAGGAAATTCCGGAGGCGCTCGCGGCGCATCATCTCCTTTCAGGCTTAAGAACCAACATTATAGACCCCCTCTTGAAACTGGAGCGAGGGAAATCAGCCGACGACAAAGAATGGCGAAAGACGCATGAAGAAATCATGAGAAAAGTCCGCGAAGCCGTCAGCGATCATTACCAGACATTTTATTTCGCCGGCGCCGTCCACCGCCTTGAAGATCAGGAGGGGCGCGATCGGTATGAACTGGGAAAACCGCTCGGAGCGAGCTACGAAATTCAACGCATCATGATCGAACAAGCACGTTTCACCATCGCCCGCAAGAAGATCAAATTCTTCGAAGCCGGAAGGGAAGACGAAATACCGGGCGCCGACCTGAAGAACGCCCTGAAGGTCTACGTGAACGACTGGGAAAGAGATCTGTACGAAAAAGAGCACTCCCGGAGAATTTCGGCCGGCACCACGTGGATACTTTTTGAAACGCTCTGGAAGGGAGGCTTTTTCGACTATTTGAGGCCGAAAGAGAAAGGGGAGATGATGGCCTTGGCGATGTTCGCCGACATCATAGAGAAAGGCGAATGGCTGCCGTTTTCCAGCGGTACGTTCTTCAAAGGGGAAGTCAATCTTTTTACCCTAAGCCGCAAGCTCTCCGGGGAACAATTTAAAAAGATATTCAATGAATTCCTGACCGGCGAAACGGATATCGCTTCTTACGACTTCAAGGCAATGGCCGGCAGGATTCAGGAAATAGTGGTAAGAAAAGGGTCGGCGCCCTTGAGCGGTGAATTCATCAAAAAGAACAAGCTGGAATACCTGGTCAGGGGCCAGGAATACGAGGTGGAAAAAACGAAAGAATATCTTTCATCGGACTTCAATTCGTTTGACAGCCGCTTCGGCAGGATAATATTCAGCCGCGGATTCAGCGAAAAATTGCCCGGCCAGCTACCGGCCATTGCCGCTGAACCGCCGAGGAAAAACGGCAAGCCGATGTGGAAAAAAGTGAACGGCTATTTCGAGGCGAATAAAGCCCACCTTCTGGGCTATCTCCGGAAAAGCGATTTCGAAAAAATACTGGGCGCAGTAACCGCGGAAGCGGAGGGAAAGGGACTCCGTCCGCAAGTAAACGACATCGACGGATGGACGAAGCTTTTTATATCCCTGAAGGGCAATTATGACGCCGACCTGGTGCGCACCATGAAAGATCGGTGGCTGAAAATTTCAACGCAAGAACGCCGCATGAGCCCTCAAAAAACCCTTCACCTCGGGGAGCGGAAAAAAGAGCAAGAGAAAAAAATTGCCGCCTAACTGATAACCCGCGTATAGCCGTAGTACGCCAAGGCGACGCCCGCGAAAACGAATATCCAAAATTCCAATCGAGACCACATGGAATCTACCGTAGCATACCAAACTTAAAAATCAAAGCACAAAACTCGTCATTCATAGTGAAGGGCTTCAATGGGGCTCTTCTTCGCCGCTTGGCGGGCCGGATAGAATCCGAAGACGATGCCGGTCAAGATGGAAACGCCGGCGCCCAAGAGAACGGCATCGAGGGGTAGGACGAACGTCCAATCGACGGCCAGGCCTTTTGCGATGATGAGATATGCACCGAAGGTTACCAAAGCTCCGAGCCCGATGCCGATCACGCCGCCCATCAACGTGAGGAGCGTCGCTTCCGTCAAGAACTGTTTCAGGATGTCGGCGGTCGTCGCCCCGACGGCTTTCCGGAGGCCGATTTCCCTCGTCCGCTCGATGACCGATACGAGCATGATATTCATGATGCCGATGCCGCCGACCAGAAGCGAAATGGACGCGATGGCCGTAAGAAAAATCGTCATGACGGAGGTGATATTCCCCAAAATGGAAAGGATATCGGCTTGCGTCTCCACGGTGAAGTCGTCTTTGGCCGGATCGGTGATGTGGTGATTCTGCCGAAGAACGGTCTTAACGCGCGAGGTCACGAAATCGATATTGTAAGCGTCGTTCGCCTCGACAAGAAGGTAATTGTAATAGGTGATTCCGAGAAGCTGGTTCTGAGCGACGGTAATCGGGACGATGGCCATGTTATTTTGATCGATCCCCCCAGGACCGACGCCCTTGTTCTCGAGAACGCCGACCACCTGGAACGGGATGTTGCCGAGGCGCACGAATTTCCCGAGCGGGGTCACATCGCCGAAGAGCGTTTTCGCGACGGTCTGGCCGATGAGCACTATCCGGTTCGACGAACCGACATCCGACGAGGTGAAAATCCTTCCGGAAGAAACGCCGAAGCCCCGCATGGGGAAGAAATCGGCCGCAACTCCTTGATACGGGATTGAGTTGTTGTTATTGCCGTAGGCGATCGTCGCCTGGCCGTTCACAAGAGGCGACACGGCGGCGATGGTCGGTTCGCGCTTCAAAGCATCGACGTCGAGCGACGTCAAGGTTTTGATGATTACCCCGCGCGAAGAAGCCGGCGCGGCGAATTTCGATCCGCTGGTGCCGCCGGGAATGACGAAAACCAAATTGGAACCGACTCCCTTCACCTGGTTCAGGATATAATCCTGCGCCGACTGGCCGACGGACATCAGAATAATGACGGAAGCGACGCCGATCACGATGCCGAGAATCGTCAGAAACGAGCGCATCTTGGAATGTTGTACGCTTTTTATTGCCGATTTGAACGCATCGTGAAACCTCATCTTTGATTTATTTTACAAATTGTTCCGTCCCCCGGCGATATTTGACCGGCGCGTCGCTTTCGAGCCGGCCGTCTTTCAAGCGAATCAGCCGCTCGGCGAACTCGGCGGTATAGGTTTCGTGAGTCACGAGGATGACGGTATGCCCCGCATCGTTCAACTTCCGGAGAATATTCATCACCTGGCCTCCGGAGAGGGAATCCAGATTGCCCGTCGGTTCGTCGGCAAAAATGACGTTCGGATTATTGACGAGCGCACGCGCGATCGCCACCCGCTGCTTCTGTCCTCCGGAGAGCTTGCCGGCTTCGACGTTGCTTTTTTCGGCGAGTCCCACCGAAGCGATCGCCTTTTCCACCGCTTCCTTCCTCTTCCGGGGAGGAGTCCGCTCGCAGTACAAGAGCGGCAGTTCGACATTCTCAAAAACAGTCGACTTTCCCAGGAGATTAAAATCCTGGAAAATGAATCCCATCTCGTCATTCCTGATCGCCGCAAGTTCCGCATCCGTCAGGTCGTCGATGTTTCTCCCGAAAAAAGAATAGGATCCGCCGGTCGGCCGGTCGAGAAATCCCATCAGGTGGAGAAGCGTTGATTTGCCGGAACCCGAGGGCCCCATGACGGCAACGAATTCACCCTTCCGGATCTCGAAAGAAATGCCGCACAACGCCTGCGTCTCCGAGCCGTCATCTTGGTACTTCTTTTTCAAATTCTTCGCCGCGAGCATCGGAGAGGACGGGTTTACGGCTTGAGTCCGATATTCACCACCCGATCGCCTTCCTGCAGACCGCTTGTTACTTCCGCGTTTCCATTTTGATCCTGAATCCCCAGCGTAATCGGCACCTGAATTTCTTTGCCGTTTTCCATCTTCGTTGCAAACGTTCCCTGGTCGTTCTGCGCGATGGCGAATTGCGGAATCACAAGGATATTGTCCTTCCGCTTGGTTTCTATGGCGAGATTCGCCGTGAGTCCGCTCTTGAACCGCGGATCGATCTGATCGAAATCGGTTTCAATTTTGTAGTTTGCGACGCCGTTGACGATGGTTTGAGCAGGATCGATTGTCAGAAGCCTGCCGGTAAAGTTTTCGCCCGGCAAAGCGTCGAATGTCACATCCACCTTGTCGCCGACCACGAGTTTCGCCACATCGGCTTCGGCGACATACGCTTCGATCTGCAAACTATTGCTGCCGATGATCGAAACGACGATTTTACCGGGTGTTACCAGCTCCCCCTTTTTGGGAACGACATTCGTCACGATTCCTTTTACTGGCGACCGCAAGACTGTCTGGCCGATCTGCGCTTCGATGACCGAGACATTGGCTTCCGCCTGCGCGACGGCGGCTTCATTCGCGGCGACTCGGTCCGGCGTCGCCGGCGCCCGCTTCAAGGCAAGCTGTTTTTGGGCAACCTGCAGGGTCGCCTCGGCGGAGTTCAGCGCCGATGCGGTGGCGGCAACATCCGTTATTGCCGTCCCGACTTCCGTCCTCCCCGCCGCGACGGTTCCTTTCCAGACCATAATGCTCGCGGAAGGACTCGCAACGTTCAGGGCAGAAGCCGCATCGCTCAAGAATTTCTGGATATCGTTCAAATATGCCTTGATCTGATCGATTGCAGAGCCCAAACCGCTCGCGGAGTTCAGTGTCCCCATCATCGCGCTCCACGCCGCGAAATCATTTTCCCTCCGAACGCGCTCCCCTTCCAAGTTGATGCTCAGCTGCTGATCGGGGATGGTAAAAACGAGTTGCGGGTTGGCGCTTCTGGGATTCGCGAAGATCGGATCGGTCTGATTGCGGACCGCATCATCGGCTTTAGTGTAAGCATCCTTGACGACGGATACGGCGTTCGCCTCCGCATCGTTCAGAGAGCTTTGCGCGCTCGCGACTTGCGCTTCCGAAACGCTGATATCTTCCGGCGTTGCGCCGTTTTTCACAATAGCCAAGTTCGCTTCTGCTGCCGCGACGGCTGCCTCAGCTTGTTGGAGCTGAGCCTGGAGAATACTCGAATCTTCAGTCAGAAGAATTTGCCCGGTTGTCACCTTGTCGCCGGTCGCGACGGCAACCCGGTTTACCGTACCACTCTCTAAAAACGACAAATCGACGTTTTGGGATGACGTGATGTCCCCCGTCACGACGACTTCCTGGGTAATCGAACCCCGCCGAATGGCGACGAGGCTTGCCGCTGTCTGCTTCTTGCTCCCGAAAACGAAAAAGAGGGCGACGACGAGAAGAACGGCGGCAAGAATGAAACTTCTTGGCCGCCTGAAGAACAGAAGCGCATTCTTCACCTTGTTTTTCATGCGAGGATGCTACTTGATTTTCAAAAGTTTTGTGAGCGCTGCTTGATCAAATCCGACGACGATTTCGCCCCCGATGTCGATGACCGGAACGCCGAGCTGGCCCGACTTCTCGACCATCTCTTGGCGAGCCGTCATATCGGTTGCTACGTTCTTTTCGTCGTATGCCACGTTGTGCGAGCGAAAAAAGGCCTTTGCCATTCGGCAAAACACACACGTCGGCGTCGTATAGATAGTAACCTTTGGCATGCTTCCATTTTACCAGCCCCCTCTTTCTTGTCAAAGCAAAGAAAGGATCGCCTCCTCCTTGCCCCACATTATTTCCCTAATCTACAAAAGTAGAAATTGAATATATGGATTAGACGTATGACCCAGAACGGTCGGTCGATAATCTACAAAAGTAGAAATTGAATATATGGATTAGACTCGCAATAGAGAGAGATCGTTTAAGGATCTACAAAAGTAGAAATTGAATATATGGATTAGACCAGTCCCGCCGTGGACGAGAAGTTGATCTACAAAAGTAGAAATTGAATATATGGATTAGACTTTTCCGAGTATCGACACACTCGGAATCTACAAAAGTAGAAATTGAATATATGGATTAGACTGTCCAATCGCCCATACGGTCACTTTATCTACAAAAGTAGAAATTGAATATATGGATTAGACTCCGATGACAAAAGGTCGGCTCGCCCATCTACAAAAGTAGAAATTGAATATATGGATTAGACTTTTCGTGCGTCGATACTCCCAGAAATCTACAAAAGTAGAAATTGAATATATGGATTAGACAGCGGGAATAGCTCTATTCCTTGCGAAAGATACAAATAACCAAAATATTAAGTTACGACTTTGCTTGGAAAATGTAGCTATTTTCATATTTAAATTTTATGAAGACTAGGGTTTTGCAACCCAGCCCCCGCTGTCTTTATGGTCTAATCTATACACAGCAATTTCCGCATTTGACTTATTCAGCTTTCAACGATCGATCCTTTCACTTAAAGACAATCACATCTTCCTCTTCGTTCTTGGCATATCCATATCTTACCATCTTCTTTTCGCACGCCTCGCAGATCGGAATAATGACAATACTGTCGGAACCGGTAAACTGTTTTTTGTACTTTAATTCTACCTCACTTAAGATATTTTTCAATACCCGCTGACTGTTCTTAATTTCGAACACCGAATACTGCATTTTTCTGCCGAATTTCTTGAGAAACTTGGAAAATTTAGTTCGCGGCCCGCTCTCTTCAAAATCGTAGGAGACAACAAGCATATTAGCGAGAAATTTTGAATTCAGGGAATGGATTTTTATCGTGGTTCATAAGAAAGCGGTAAAATCCTTGTACGTACGCATAAATAGCTTCTCGGTTTTTCATGATCGCTTCGAGGAAAACCTTCGCATATTTTTGGGTCTTATCGAACGGAGCCGTTATCCTGCCGTCCGTGATCTTGAAATCCTTTTCCTCAATTTGTTTCA
Source organism: bacterium (assembly GCA_027310365.1). Lineage (GTDB taxonomy): Bacteria > Patescibacteriota > Minisyncoccia > UBA6257 > GWB1-50-10 > JAKAHT01. The sequence goes on along the minus strand of DAIDAY010000007.1, from coordinate 11,886 downwards.
GGGTATATATTTTCAATACCTCGCGATCTATAACGGAACGAAATGGTTCCACAATATCGCAAGACAGCGACTTGCGTTGAAAAAACAATTTATGGTAGTTTCCTTTATAAGTATCAAAACCGTAAAGACGCAAGAGCGAATCAACGAAATTGAATAACATCGTATATCCTATATCGAGCAGAAAATTTTGAATATCCGGTTTCGCCCGAGGCATTCTCGTCCACCATCCAATCGGTTTGAAATAAGCGCCGAAGAATTCTTTGGATATATTCCCTTCAATACCAAGCAGCGAGTCATTTTGATCTGCTTCGTTGATCGAATGCATAATTGCCGCTTCGTTTTCCGTCAATTCTTTCCCCAGTTTCCTTGATCTTAAGAGGCGCAGTTGATTGTCGATTTTATTTTTCAGTATCTGTTTTGCAATAAACAATTCTTCCGCATCAGTCATGGCGTACTGACGCATTCTCAAGAGATAATTGCCCTCCGCCGCGGCGTCTATGGACGCATACGCCTCGAGATTGTTTTTCAGGAAGAAAAACGATATGCCGTGCTGTAAACCAGACTTCATCAGTTCACTGGTGATTGCAATATCACCAGCAATAAACACGACAAAAACGCGGTGACACGAAGCGCGATTCGCTACCTTGCCATCCTTCATAAAAACGATATTGTCGTTCTGAAACTTAATCTTATTCTCTACTCCACGCTCCGCCTGGATAAAGAGGATCTGCTTTTGCTTAAAATCAGGAGCGGTAATCATATTTACTACCAACCGAGCGCGCCGTAAACGCTCATCGCACACTTCGGGCAACGGTGCGAAAGGAGCACTCTAGGATCGAAGTTTCTCATTGCTTTCAGGACACCTTCGAATTTCAAACATTCTTTTTTACCGGGGAGCGGTATGGTGTAGTTTTTATTATCGTCGAGCGATCGGAGCACCATTTTTTTCACGGGATAATCCATTTCCGTAAGGCAATAGTACTGGGCATAGAGTTGATATCGGTAACCGTCGTAGATTTTCTTGATTTTCGTTTTGCGCTCGATGAGCGTTTGCGTTTCCCGATCATAGATGTCGATCCTGCCCATGATGTTGTACTTTTCGCTGTAAACCGATAAACCGGTCAAAAACCTTTTGGCTGTGGAATAAGCGCCTCTGTCGACCGTTTCATGCTTCAACCTGCCGACAACCTGCGGCGTTTCATGGAAATTATCCGTTGAAAATCCTTCGTACATGCTGTGGAGGTACAGCGTCGCCGGGCAGAACGTGAAATCGTTTATTTTTGAGATTTGGATGTAAGGTTCCATTGGCTTTGAGTGAATTTATCCCATTCCTCAATGCTGATAGACATTTCACTCCATCCCATTTTTGATAAATCTTCTTTTTCTTTAAACTGTTTTATTTTTTCCAGAATCATAATCCCCTTGCGGGCGATATTATAAGCTCCGTTTGCGTCTCCGTTGAATTCATTGCCTTGAAATCCTTTGCGAGAGTCGAATCCACACTCCGGGCAATGGATATAATCAACATCAGTCTCCGAAACGCTTTGACGTGTTTCCGTCAGAAGAAAAAGGGCAAATAGTAATTTCTCATAGAATTCTTTGCCGACTTCATACGAGATAATCACCTCTCGTAAATCCCCCACCCGAAGAATATTTTTCAGTAGACCCTTGAGATATTTGTTAATATCGAATTCTTTTACGAGTCCTCGTTTTGTTTGTTGTTTATCAGTTCCTTGATAATCTTTAATACCCTCATCGTCTTTAATCGCACGCAATCTCGGCGAAGTTTGTTGAAACCATTTATACCGGATGGCGTCTTTAGTAAACAGGGTAAATATGTCTTTGCGAGGTTTATTTTCGTACAATTTGTTTTTCGTCTTATTCTCTTTCTGCTGTTCCTTACTGAGGAACTTTTTTAGTGAATAACTGATTACAAATGAGTCATTCTTAGCGTTGTATGTAAACCCCTCAAGACTTCTAATAATTTCCTTCGCTTTATCGACGTTTTCAAAACGAAAATGTATGTTACGACGATAGCCACATACTGGGCAAGTGCGCGATGTATAGCCTGCCGCAGTGTAGAAAATCATGCCGGTTTGTTTACCCATCTTCTTAAACGCCGTGATCGGCGAGGTGAGTTGATACGCCCTGAGCGGGTGTCCCGCTTTTGTTGGATTGGTTTCCTTTTTATTCACCAGGAAACTTAATTTATCAATGAGCTGTTTTTCAAATTGCTGGTAAATGCTTTTTTCTATTCCGCTCCGCACTTGTTTAAAACGCATGCTTAAATCCTCAAGTACAATGATTGCGTTGTGTTCGATCGCAAGATCAACTAATTTATGCACGACTTGTGACACGTACCCTCTCTTCGTATCTTTTATCTGCTCTATTTCCTGCCACTCGCGTCGAGCCGTTTCGCGTTCCTTCATGCGTTTCTCTAATATCTCTGCATATGGCACTGGCTTACCATTTGCGACTCCGACCGTATTCAATGAACCCAAACCATTCGAGATAATTTCTCCGTTTTGATTAATAACTGAATAATACGCTAAATGTTTTTCTCCACGATCCACACCAATAATGCGTATTTCCTTCTTCTCGGCGACTACTTTCCTTATATCGGTGTTCATTTGTGTGTCCGTTTTGTTTTCCGACACACGGTTGATGGTGATAAGGCAATGGAACAAGATGGTGCTTTCTGCATATCGTTTTCTGTCCACAACTGCCTCATTTTCTTTCTTAATCACTTTCATCCATTTTTTCTCTTTCACGTCCCACTTCTTATAGCCAAGTTTACTCTCTTCCGTCTTAGGCCGGAAAAACAATTCCGCTTCGCCGTTTAATTTAAAAACAAAGTTCTGCGTGGCGTTTTCGTTGCTAAACAATTGCTCCCAATACAAAGTATGGAGATTTTTGGTCCCCTCTTTTCTCTTACCATCTTTCAAATTCCAATCTTTGTTATGAATTTCAAAAACAAACAGCTCTCCACCGGTGTTTTTACTACGTAGATAAGATTCAGAAATCGGCGTAAATGTAACTTTATAACTTCCTTTTTCAATATCGCGGTAAAACTGATCCACAGAACTATACTGCACAGTCGGTCTTATGTGGGAATAATCGAACCCCGACCTCGTGGTACTTTCATATGATTTTAGGAATTCTTTGCAGAAATCAATCCACTCTTTTAACGCAGATTTGTACACTCTCTCGTTTTTGCTTAACTCTAAAACATCTTTCTGAAATAATTTTACCTGGTTTTTTTTCTGACTATCCGCTCTTACTCTTCGCGATTCATCAGGATCAGAACCATTCAGTGTTTCTAAATAGGATTTTTGATACTCGAAGTTATTCAAGTCAAAGATTTTCTTACTGATGCGGAGCGGAATAATAAAGGCTTCGCTTTTTAGGTAGTAATCTTCTGTTGACTTGGAAAAATGTTTCTTGACTTCAGATAGTTGGGTTGAGCATTTTGGAATCATCTGTGAAGGATTTGGAAAATACTTATAATTCATCTTCTCGTATCCATCGCCTTCTAATTCTTTCTGTTTTTCCTCGGCGAAAAGATTCATATGATCGCTATCCATTACGCCGAGATAATATTGTCCATTTTTTCGGAGCACAACAACACCGTTTTCTTTTTCCTTATTTCTATCAAATCCATCGGCAAGAGTTGGGATATTAAAGTTAAGTATCCATTTATCCGTGCTGTAAGGTTTTCTGGTAAGATAATTACGCAAAGCATTGTATCCCTGCACGATTTCTTCGTATGCACTTTTCAGCCCCATTGCGTCTCCATAAAATGTCATATACCCCACATCGGTGTCATTGTAAAAACGATCATCTAGATCAAAGTTATCCAACCACTGTCGTCTTTTTTCCACGGCAAAATATTTTGCTAGTTGATAAATAGCAAGTGTCGAATCGACAAAATTCTTGATTGCGATTTTCGCATCTTTATCAATTTTAAAATCAAGAGAACCAAGTAATGACTTTATATTATTGCTGTGTATTTCATACCCCGCCGTTCTTCCGTTTAGATCCTTATGTGAAAATTGTTGCTCAACCTCAAACTGCAGAATGTGCAGAAACTGCTCAAAGCATTGTGACTCTCCCAAACGAGGAATTTCTTCGTAGTACTTTTCTTTAAAGATAGGGATACTCACCTTATCCAATGCAGATTTTATATGCGTGTAGATCAGAAAATCAGGATATTTTATCTGCCCGTCTTTCTCGTGGGGCGGTTTTTGATCTAATACGCTATATGCGTCCTCATATTCTTTCACAGTGTCCAGTAACGCTTGTTCAAAGCTCTCGTAGTTTGCGAACCAGCGACTTGCGTTTCGTTCAAGAGCATCCGAGGATATATAAACCTTATCCAAAATATAGCTGTCGTTGTTTGATGTAAAATCACTAATCAACTTTCTAAAGACACCAAGTTTTGTGTTCGCGGCCTTAGCAAATAATCTTAGTTCTCTGATAAGCTCCTTATCATCTTCAATCGCGTCTAAAAATTTTTCTTTCTCGCTGTGAATTTGTTTGTTAAGCATGGTAAGAAAATGGATCTTATCATTCTTGTTTTTCTGACGATATTCGTTGATTGCTTGGTTAATTCCTGGGATTTTCTTGTCCCTTCCTTTTATTTCCCCACCTATAGCGCGATTGTAGGCGTCAATGCCATTTTGCAAGAGGCAGACACTGTAGTTTTCTAAAGAGAATATTTTATCACAGGAAATATCTAGATCTTTCTCTATTTTTGTAACATCAATTTTGTGTTTTGCTTGATCAAAAAGCTGAATGTTTTGAATAAACCGACGCAGATTTTGGTTAACAATGCGATACGCCACCGACGTTGATTCATTCCCGGCGGAGTAAAAATTCTTACGGGTCTGAAAGAATTTCTTGAAATAGCCAGTCCACCCATTCCAGTCGTCAAATATGTTTACCCCATCTCCTCCATTTGTGGTTATCGCTGTTCCGCTTTCGTTTTCATACCGCTCTTTAAGAACTCGAAATATGCCCGCCTCGAAAAGAATGCCGACATCAACTTTTTTTAGCTTCAACTCGGGGTACTTTCCTGCCCACCCTTTTGCAGTGGCATTAAACTTCTCAACTATTTCTTCCCTTAATTTATTTTCTTCCTTGGCCAAATTGTCCTTTGCGGATTTCGATTTTTTGTCTTTCTGCCACACCTCAAACGTTTTACGGTAGAGTATAAGGCTTTTAAAGCTAAAGTCGGATAGGGCTTCTTTAATGAATTCTCGATGTAGACGATCGATCCAAGGTTTTGTCCGTTCATATTTCTCGTGACGGAGTTCGTCCGTTTCAAAAATATGTTCTTCATCCAACATTTTTTGGGTACTCCAAATGGGTTTTAATTTAAACCGCACTGTTTTGGAAAGTGAGTATTGCCGAACAAAACTATCAAAAATGCCTTTCGCTATTGTGTTTCCCTCCATAGTTTTAATTTCTGGACTTATTGACCTTGGGTGATTTTTTAATTTTGCCCTTAAAAATCAAAAAGGGACGACGGCCGTCGCCCAATAGTTGTGCTTACCAAACGGTTAAGCTTATTGGAACCGTCGCCCCTCTTTAATCTCAAGGGCGATTGTGCACTATTGAGCGACACTGGGTAGTATAGCACATCTACCTCAAAAAGAAATTTATTTACTCATACTCAATACCTTCGTTTTCCTCGCTGTATTTTGCCTTCTCTTTTAACCCATACCCCGACAAATCCTCGTGATTCAGAACCGAAAAGACGTTCGACGGCTCCAGGAAACGCGAAATCCTATTCCCGAGATACATTCCCCTTCCCTCTTCCCACGGGAAGAACAAATACAAATGCTCCTTCGCTCTCGTGACCGCGACGTAGAGCAAGCGGCTTTCCTCTTCGATGTCTTCGGGGAAATCCATCGATTTTTTCGAAGGCAAAATCCCCTCGGCAACACCCAGGAGGTACACGGTTTTCCACTCGAGGCCTTTCGCCGAGTGGATGGTCGAGAGCGTAAGGAATTCCTTTTCTCCATCGGGTCCCTCGTGCGGAATGTCGAGTGAAACGTCGGCCAAAAACGAATCAAGGTCTTCGTAATGCGAAGCTAATGCTTTCATAACCTCCAAGTCAGGCAAGCGCGCCGGCCAATCGTCGAATTTTTCTTGGAAAAACGGGAGATAAAAACGGAGGATCGCGTCGATTGCCGCATAAACGTCCCCGCGGGAGTCATCAATGTCGCTCAGGGTTTTCTTGAGGCGTAAAAAATTTTCCGTGCTCTTCCCCCAGACGCCCACTTCTTCCAGAAAATTGAGCGATTGTTTGAAATCATCACGCGCCTTGATGCCGAGCCATACCGATTCGGCCGTTTTTTTCCCGATGCCGGGAAGCATGGTCAAAATCCTTCCCCAGCTGATTTCATCCTTGAGATTCGCAACAACTTTCAAATAAGCGAGAAGGTCTTTCACGTGCGCCGTTTCGTAGAACCGCATGCCGCCGAATACCTGGTACGGGATTTTCATCCGCGCAAGTTCGGCCTGGAGCGGAATGGAAACGTACGTCGAACGGAAGAGGACGGCGTGATCCCTGAGTTTCCCCCCTTCCCGGAGCGACTGGAAGATTTTTTCCGTCATCCACTCCGCTGCGTCCCCGCTCCCATTGAAATAGATGAGCGACGGGCGATCGCCCTCCTTCCCCTTCGCCGAGAAAAGATTTTTCTGGAACTTTTCTTCCATGTTGAGGAGAATCTCATTAGAAAAATCGAGAATGGGCTGGGTCGAACGGTAGTTTTCCTCGAGCTTGATGATTTTCGTTCCCGGGAACATCTTCGGGAATTCCATGATGTTTTTGTGCGACGCTCCCCGGAAGCCGTAAATACTCTGCGCATCGTCGCCGACGACGAGGATATTGCCGCTCTCCTGCCCCAAAAGGCGCGTGATTTCTCCTTGGATGGGGTTCGTATCCTGGTACTCATCAACCATGATAAATTCGTATGCCGATGCAATTTTTTTCCCAACATCGCCCAGAGAAAGAATGTCTTTTGCACACAAGAGCAGGTCGTCGAAATCGAGATAGCCGTTCTCTCTTTTCTGCTCTGCATATCGCTGCTTGATGCTCTCGAAATCGCCGAGAAAATCGGAAAGGTGCGAGAAATACCGCTCGACGGTTTCTTGGAGCGTCAGACCTTTATTGATCGAGAGGCTGAAAATCTTTTTTACCGTATCTTTTTTCGGAAACGATTCTCTCTTGGCGCTGAGGCCGCTCGTTGCGACGATTTTCCCGATCAGCTCCTCGGCATCGCCTTCATCCAAAACCGAAAGATTCCGGGAAAGGCCGAGCTTGCCTCCGTACTGGCGCAGAATCTTATAGGCAAACGAGTGAAACGTTCCCCCTTCGATCGACGCGCACCGCGGATCGTGGCTTGCCGCCCGCTTGAGCATTTCCCGCGCAGCGTGTTTCGTGAAGGTGAGGAGGAGAATTTTCTTCGGGTCGACGCCTTCCTGCACCAAACGGAGAACCCGGTATTCGATAACCCTTGTTTTTCCGGAACCGGGCCCCGCGATGACCAGAACGGCGCCCCTGGTCGTCGCGACCGCTTCTTTTTGTCTCTCGTTCAAATGCTTCTGCACATCATCCATAAAAAGACATTCTACCACTTCTCGAGCCGAGTCACCGCTTTTCGTTTTTCTGCTTGATTCCAACGAGTCTTAGAAACCGCTTTCTTGAGCATTTCGATGGTTTCGTCGTACGTTTTCACATCGACGGGGAATGGCGTTCCGTCCTTCCCGCCGTGGGCGAAACTGTACCGCGCCGGATCTTCGTACGAGGGCTTCGCGCCGTAGATGATTTCGCCGACCAGAGCCAGCGCCCGCACGGTCTTCGGCCCCACGCCTTTCAAGGCCGTGAGCTTTTCGTAATTTTCGGGCTTCTGGTACGCGACTTCCTGCAGAATTTTTTCGAGATATTTGTTCATGATGAAATTCTCGTGGACCATTGGGTGATATCTGAACTCTCCCCGATCGAGATCAAGGAGCGTCAGTTGTTCTTTCCCCGCTTTCAGGGAAACCATGTTCGAGTACCGCGAAAAATGCCGCCGCAGGATATTCACTTCTTTCATGAGCGACGGATAGCCGGCTTCGACGAGTTCCACCGACAGGTCCCGGCTTTTCGAGCTTCCCTTCGAAACCATATTCAAAACGTTTTTGCCGAGGAGTTTCGATGAAATGCCGGAGTGCGGCTCGCACACCATGTCCGTCACCTTATCCGACGACCAATGGTATCGCCGCGCCGTCTGGTTTCCCGTGTTCATCCCCTGCTGGACGACCGTCCACGCGCCGTTCTGGGAAAAGATGAACGCATGGTGGTAGAGCTGAAATCCGTCCTGGACGAGCGCGCTGTCCACCTTGGCGCTCATCTTTGAGTTGTAGATCAGCGCATGCGTCTTTTTGTCGCTCAAGCCCAGACGATCTCCCCACGTCAGGATTTCGTCCGGCGTGTTCCGCGATGTTTTTCCTTTCCCGCCGCAGATGAAAACGCCCAAGTTTTTTTCTTCGAAACGGATCGCTTCCTTCAAGGCCGCCGTGAGAATGGTTGTAAGTCCTGAAGCATTCCAGTCGAACGCCAAAACGGTTCCCAAAGACTGGAACCATACCGGATCGCCCATCCGCTTCACGAATTCATCCGGCCCGTACTCGGCGATCAAAATCTTTACGATGTCCCTGCCGAGCGCGACCATTCGTTGGAAAAGCCACGGAGGACACTTCCCTTCGTCGAGCGTGAATGTTGCTATACCGCGCCTCATGCTCTTCATTATATACGAAATAGAGCGCCTCCCGTTCCTGATAGGTTCTGTGAGTGTGAGTAATTTCTGTCTTTTGCCGTGACAGTTTATCCTTGACAAGTCAATGAGCCGTAATGGTTCAATAGCCCTGCACCACCCAAAGGGTGCAAGGAGAAATGCTTGCACCCGATTTTTTTGAGGGTTACCGTTCTATTACAGCCATGGGAAAAAAGGAATCTTGGATTTAATACCACACCCGAGGAACCTACTACCTCCATAAGCATAGTTTTGTTCTGAGCGAAAAGTACTATAAAAAAGCCATAAGCGCCGCCCCGAGTGGCAGAATAAAACAGAAGTTGAATAACTCTTTGGGTAACGTTTTTTACGGGCGCAAAAATTACAAGAGGGCCATCAGTTTTTATAGAAAATCATTCAAGTATGCTGAAAACAAAAGCGTGATTCTGGCTAATATCGCCTTAGCGTACGATCATATAAAAAATAAAGGGAGGGCGAGGTGGTACTCCCAAAAAGCGCTTGCGGCTATCAACAGAGAGAAAAGTTTTTATAAGGATAAAAGATTAAAAAACGAGCTTATCGCGATGCTGAAGGGAGTGTAGAAAAATAGTTCCGAATAATCTAGAACAAGGGTTTTTGCTCGCTTTTTTCCGCGGGTGCCACGGGTTCCGCCACGGGTTTTTCTTTCCGCTCCTTCACCAATTCGTCGAATTTTGCCGCCACTGCTTTGAGTTTCTGGAAGCTCTTTTCCAGTTCCCCGAGGACGGACGTGGAGCGGAGCGCCGCGGCCGGATGGTACAGCGGCACGAGGATCTTATCGTTCCACCAGAAGACACGCCCCTGGTCGCGCGATATTTTCCCTTCGGGATAAAAATAGTTCATGGAGAATCTGCCCAGGGTTGCGACGATCTTCGGATTGACCGCTTCGATCTCGCGCGCCAGGTACGGCTTGTAGCTTTTCAACTCTTCGGGAAACGGATCGCGGTTTTCCGGCGGCCGGCGCTTTACAATATTCGTGATATAGACATCGCCGCGTTTCATCCCGATCTCCCCTATCAAACGATCTAAAAGTTTTCCCGCGCGCCCCACGAACGGCCTCTGGTCCCGGTCTTCGTAGAAACCGGGCGCTTCGCCGATGAACATGATTTCCGCCGAAGGATCGCCTTCCCCGAAAACCAGATTCGCCCCGAAAAGCGGCAAAGATTTATTTTCCTCAAGCTCTTTTTTGATCTCCGCCAAAATTTCTCCTTTCCCCATAGCGCTAAGCCAACATATCCTGCACGGTTTTCACGAGATTGTCGGATGTGATTTCGATTTGCTTGTACGATGTGAAATTTTTCACGCCCACGACTCCGCGGGACGCTTCTTGTTCGCCCACGATGACGGCGATTTCATAATTATTCTTCAAGGCGTACGAAACCTGATCGCGCAATCCTTTCTCGTTCCCGAGGTAAATCTCCGATGCGATGCCGTTTTTTCGCAACAATGAAACTGCCGCTGCGGCTTCTTTGATCGCTTTGGCGTCAAAATTCAGAACGAGAACCCGCGCCTGCCGCTTCCCGCCCGGGGAATTTCCCAGTTCTTTCATCGCATAGAAGAGCCGGTCAACACCCACCGAAACGCCGACCGCCGGAAGATCGGGGCCGCCGAGTTTCTTGATGAGATTGTCATACCTCCCGCCGGAGAAAACGCTTCCTACGGCCGGCATATCGAGGAGGATCGTTTCAAAAACGAATCCGGTGTAGTATGCGAGACCGCGGACTGTCGCCAGATCGAATGTCCAGCGGTCGGCGGGAACGCCGAACGATTTTATCCGAGTTCCCAGCTCTTCCATTTCCGCGAATCCTTTCTGCAAATCGCCGTTCATAATTTTTTTCTTGTCTTTCGCCGCGAAGAAATCCATCGCGAGCCGGGCCTGCTTTTTGGAAAGGCCGACTGCTTTGGATGAGAGCTTCGCGAGGACGCCCGATGCGCCGATCTTGTCGAGTTTGTCCGCCGCCCGGAGAACATCTTCCAATTTATCTTTCGGAAAACCGGCATATTTCGGCAAACCTGCGAGGATTTTTCGGTTGTTCACTCGGATGAGGAAATTCTGGAAGCCGAGAGAAACCATAACCTGATTGATCAGCGCGACGATTTCCGCGTCGGCCGTGATACTTTTCGATCCCACCGTATCGGCGTCGAATTGCAAAAATTCCCGGAACCGCCCCGCTTGCGGCCGTTCACCGCGCCATACTTTCCCCACCTGGTACCGTTTGAAGGGGAGGGTGAGCGTTCCTGCATTCATGGACATAAACCGCGCCAAGGGAACCGTCAGATCGAAGCGCAAGGCAAGTTCCTCCCCCGCCCTTTTCTTGCCGATGCGGAAAATTTGCTTTTTGAATTCTTTGTCTCCGCCCGTCAGCGTCTTTTCCTCCTCGATCGCTGGCGTATCGATCGGCGAAAACCCGAAAAGCTCGAAATTCCGCTTGATGGTCTCGAGCATTTCGCTCCTTGCTTTTTCTTCTTCCGGCGGATAATCCTTGAATCCGGAAGGCAGTTGTGGCTTGAACTTCGCACTCATAGGACCCATTTTACTCCCGCGCCTACCGCGGAGCAAACAGAGAGGTTTCGTGCATGCCTCGCTCTCAGCCTCAAAAAAAGAGGAAGTAAACGGAAGCTGCGGCAACGAGAAGGGAGAAGAAGAACGTGAGCCAACCGAATATATTGGCAAGCGGGCCGTTCGTTTTTTCCCCCATGATTTTTCTGTTGTTCGCGATGTCCATGATCACGTAGACGATCGGAGGCGTAATGATGGAGTAAAAAACGGCCGTGTAGATCAAGGCCGTCACCGGATTCACCCCGAGGAGCACCATGACGACGCCCGAAACTGCGGAAGCCACCATAACGATGTAAAAGTTTTTTGCTTCCCGCCACGTTTTATTCATTCCTTCCACCCAGCCGAAAATTTCCGAAAGCATATAGCCGATGCTGCCCGCCAAAACGGGAATGGCGAGAAGACCGGTCCCGATGATCCCCAAACTGAAGACGACAAATGCCCCATTTCCGAGGAGCGGGCGAAGAACGGTCGAGGCTTGCTCGAACGTCGTAATCATCTGCGGGC
>DAIDAY010000079.1 GCA_027310365.1 bacterium | reverse complement strand
CCCTTGCCATCCGCGGACGGATGGCGTCCCATATCCTCCCATGCCCGGTCGCCGAGGCCGCGCTGGCGCGCCGCCTCATCTATGGCCTGCACGTCATCAATGGCGCGCCGGCGCGATTCCTCGTCCACATGGGTGCTACCCGCGAGCTGCTGTTCGACGACGTCGATTTCTTCCACGTCCTTCAGCCGTTCCGGCCAACTTCCCGTCTTCAGGCAGACGACGCAGCGTGCGATCTCGGCCACACCCTGCAGCATCACCAGCGCGCCGGCAATCGGGATCACGCTCTTGAAGTGGTACACCGGCGGTCCGTTCGAAGTCACGTTCGAATGCTCGGCGATGCACCAGGAATCGCTGGCGTAGTCGTAACCGGCGTAGATCAGCGCAGCGATGCCAGGGATGAAGAATGCCAGGTACAGCACCAAATCGAGCGTCGCCTGCGTGCGCGGCTTCATCGAGCCATAGAGGAAGTCGCCGCGCACATGGGCGTCCTGCGACAAGGTGTAGGCGC
>DAIDAY010000078.1 GCA_027310365.1 bacterium | reverse complement strand
CTAATAGGGTGACGAAATCAACCGAAGACTGATAACTTAACATCTCGCAACGTTCAACCTCAGGCACCACCGGTCTAAGCGGTCCTTTATAAATTTTAACAGCCCTGTCGCTATCTACTCCAACCACTAGAATATCGCCGTGTTCTTTGGCCTGGTTAAGGTAACGTACATGGCCTATATGTAACAAGTCCCATGAACCTATGGTGACTACTACCCTGTGATTAACCGCTCTCAAGCCTTCTATTACTTTAGCCAAAGTATTGTAGTCGTGGACTATCTTATCCGTGAGTTTCCTTTTTTCGAATCCATCCATTGTCTTTTATATAGTAAGAATATGCTGTCTGGAGTCAAATTAAATTATTGTATCCTCCTCCCAAACACCCCCCATGAAATCTGCCAATTGATTACCAACTTATTCTACAACTTAAGTTCCTTCAATTTCTCGTACCAAGAGCAAAATTCGCAAGTGGGCGATGCTTCCGGCATTTCGCCCTCCAGTATCTTTATGGC
>DAIDAY010000077.1 GCA_027310365.1 bacterium | reverse complement strand
CTTTTAATTCCGTTCCTTGCTTCAATCGATGCAACAACTCCGCCGCCTCAATAATGGCGTGGGCTTGCCTCTTTTTGAAACGAAGGTACGGCAGAAGTCTTTCAAGGATTTTTCGAACTCGCGCATAACCGTTGATACGTAGTTCGGTTATACCATCGTTCCTCCTCGAAATGTATCCTATTCCCAGCTGATCGCGAATCCAGAAAAGCGGTTTCTCATGCCGACTATCCTGATAAAAGCAGATAGTCAACATGAATCGTTTCCCGCCGGTATTCGATTCGGATCGCTTCTTTATTTGAATCATCAAACTTCCATCGCCATCAAGAAAACCGGCGATGTAAGCAAGATTGACTTTGGATCGACTTCCCACGGTATTATCTTATAACGTTTACGGTCCTCAAGTAAATTGAACCATATTCGCAAGGACTGTGAACGATATGGTTATCAATAAACCGACACGCTATAAGATTTCACCGTTATTAGCCGAATTGTCATCGCGCATTACTGCGC
>DAIDAY010000076.1 GCA_027310365.1 bacterium | reverse complement strand
ATTACAACACAATTTAAATCATGAACTAGAATCGGATTATTTTTGATTCTATTCTATTAGTTTTGTAGTGTGTCTATACAAATCATATAATCGTTTTCCATCAAGGACAGGTGAATTCTCTGCTGAAACGTCTTCATTATCATTCTTCTCTTGGTCTTTTTCTTTGTTTTTTGCCTTGTCCATATTGGTCAGAATCGAGGTTCGGTATAAAAGATTAGTGCAAAAAGTCTGTCTAACTCATTGTTTTTCAAGTAGATTTATTTTCCTAGTAGTTTTCATTTCAATTATGCCAATTTTACCAATTGATGCTGGGCGATACGGAACAGACGAGATGAAAGAAATTTTCAACGATCAAAAAAAGATTGTATACCAGCTAGAGATAGAGGCTGCTGTAGCCAAGTCCCAGTCTGAGATTGGAATGATACCAAAGAGTGCTGCACAAAACATAGCAAAAATGGCCATCGCTGGCAAAATTACTGTCAAAAGAGTAAAACAACTAGAGGCAAAAAG
>DAIDAY010000075.1 GCA_027310365.1 bacterium | reverse complement strand
CCGCAGCACCGCCTCGGTTTGCGCGAGCTCTTTCCGCGCGTAATACGTGTTGGCAAGGCCGATCGCCGCGTTCGTGTTGTCCGGCCAGCGCTTGAGAAAATTCTCGTAGGCGGCGCCGGCGTTGCGCGTCTCGCCGGTGCGCTCCAGCGCGGCGATGGCCGTCAGCCAGCGCGTCTCGTCCACGGTCGCGGGCATGCGATCGGGCGGCAGCGCGAGCATCGACCAGTAGCCGCTCTTCTTCCACATGTATTCGAAGATCGCGAACGGGAGGAGCCGGCGCTCGGTCACGCCCGAGCGCAGCACCAGGATTCCGGTGTCGTAGTCGTAGCCGACGGCGACCGCGTAGTGCCAGTATTCGAGCGGCCCGATGCCCTGGTCGATCAGCACGATGGGCGGGTTGCCGGCCACGATCTCGCGCAACAGATCGGCGAAGCGCGGGTTGAGCGCGTACGACACCATGCCGTAGCGTCGCGCGGCGGACAGCAGCTCGACCTGCAGGGTCCCCTTGCGC
>DAIDAY010000074.1 GCA_027310365.1 bacterium | reverse complement strand
ACCCAATTCTTAGTGTACTGGAAGAACTCCGTGATCAAATTGCCCTTTTAACGCCGCACAATGAGAGGCGTATCGCGGAGCTGCGTCAAGAATTCAGTAAGAGTGCTATCAAAGAACTGATAGATGTCGTGGGATTGGAAACAGCACTTCCCAGAATCGTCTATTCAATGATTGAAAAAATTAAATCATTAGAATCTCCTGAGCATGTCCCTGAAACTGTTGCATTTCAAACGGCACTAGACCGAAAGCTTGGAAAAGAAAATACCAGCATGCTTTTAAAACAAACCATAGACTTTCTCTATACCAAACTTTCACAAATTAATCTGGAGATAAGCAATGTCTATATTAATCAAGCACGGAGTTTAGTGGCCAGGAATATTGTTGAATTTGAACAAAATAGATTCCAGGAGCGACTTTCAGAAGGGCAATTCAACCTGGCCACCATCTTATCGTGGATCGATAAGATGGTAAATTCGCCAACAACCTATCGGCTTGACTCATCTATTTTATGT
>DAIDAY010000073.1 GCA_027310365.1 bacterium | reverse complement strand
CGCTTCCACCGTGCGCCGCACGGTTTCATCCCAATCCTCGCCGGCGCCTACCCGAATCTTAACTTTTCCGCCCGCCGCTTCGCCTGCCTGCGCAGGCAGGCTCTCAAATCCGGGAATTTTATTGTATATCACAAGCCCCGGAAATCCTTCATCGTTCACTATGATATTGCTCCCGCCGCCTAAAACAAAAACTGGCAGATCCTTGCCGCGCGCAAATTGGAGCGCCTCCCGCGCTTCGTCTTCGCTTTTAACCTCAATGAAATACTTAGCGTTACCACCCACCCCAATTGTGGTGAGGGGTGCAAGGGGAACATTTTTTTGGATGACGATACGAGACATATCAGTAAGGCGGCGCGCTATCCCGAGGAAGCTCTCGGAGGCGAAAAAGCTTGGTCTCCGACCCTGGGTCGAAGTTTTTCGCCGAGAGAGCAACGGGCGCGAGCCGCTGGAGCGAGCGAACCGCGGTTCCGAGGGGTAGTGCGCCGCCGCAACACCCGTCGTACAATATTGGCA
>DAIDAY010000072.1 GCA_027310365.1 bacterium | reverse complement strand
CCGGTACACTGAGCTTGCTGCTGGCTTCCAGAATCGCTCATCTTGGAGATCTCATGTTCGTCGCAAAGTTTGCCATTGCCGCAGTCGTTCTATCCGGTGCTTCAAGCGTCGCAACCTGCTCCGCAGCACCAAAGAAGAGCGCTGCAAAAATCTTCTTCGAACCAAGGCCGCTCCCTGGTCAGACGCTCAGCTTCATTACGTATCGAGTCATCTCCATTTATGGCACTGGAATTGAGGACAGTGTTGTCACGATCCCTGCGACCGGAACCTACACCTTCGAGCCAGGTGCATCCGCAGACATCATCCGCTGGAAAGCTAATGTTCGTATGGACGGCAAACGTGTTTTGAAAGACCTTGACGGCGAATATCGCGATCAAGGCACTTCTGTCTGCTATAGCGGCAAATGTAGTTTCAACACGAATGCGAGTGGGCCTTTCTACAATCCAACGTTCTGGGGAAGTCCGAATGGCGAGCTGAAGGCCGGTCAAACGTGGAATGTCACACTGGCGAAACC
>DAIDAY010000071.1 GCA_027310365.1 bacterium | reverse complement strand
GAGGAAATCCTGGCTGAATCTACCCGAGCTTTTGCTCAAAATGGCTTTAGGGCAACAGACGTTCAGGTGATTGCTGACTCTCTGGGCATTGGCAAGGGCACAATCTACCGTGCATTTCCCACTAAGCAAGAGCTATTTCTCGCCTGTGCCGACCGCGCAATGAGAAGGTTGCAAGACTCTGTTCAAGCAGCCTCGGCACATTTAGACGATTCATTGGAGCGGCTCAAAGCAGCTATCAAAGCTTATTTCAAGTTTTTCGATGAGAATCCCGAACTAGTCGAGCTAATCATTCAGGAACGCTCCGAGTTCAAGGATCGTACTAAACCAACTTACTTCGAATATCGTGATCGCAGCATGCAAGCCTGGATCGATATGTTCACAGACTTGGAAGAAAAAGGCACGGTTCGGCCGGTAGGCGCTAATAAGGTCACCGATTTCATTAGCCAGCAGCTTTACGGGAAGTTATTTACTCATTACTTCAACAACAGAACCAGCTCTCTGGCTGAGGAGGCTGATGA
>DAIDAY010000070.1 GCA_027310365.1 bacterium | reverse complement strand
CAGTTATATAGTGACAAACAAATGTTATAAATGTAAATAGAAAACATTTAAATATATCCCAATGAGTTATATCTGATATTGCAACAACAGACAAGAACCATATGATTGAATAGAATCCAACATGGTAAAACAATGGTTTATTGAAGAAATTCTTACCAAGACTTTTATTCTGTGCTTGGTATACTGTTTGCATTCCAAAATCAGCCATGAAATGGATGATTAGGATATACATAAAAAGAAAATCGGGACTCATATTATTCGGGTTTTAATTTGAAACCAGTGGTTACTTCTTTCTTAGGAACATGTGTCTTAAAAGTACACACTTGTAGATATTTTTGTTTAAATCTTTCTTTCTTAGATTGATGTAAATGATGTGGTTTTTTAAATGAACAAAAAAGTAAAAATAAACAAGATAATAAAAATAATAATATTAACTTTTTCATAAAAAATTATTTTAGAAAACAAAGATAAATCATTTTCCAACATCATCAAAATTTATTTTATCCCCACTGGTTGGCC
>DAIDAY010000006.1 GCA_027310365.1 bacterium | reverse complement strand
GTCAGGCGCCATCCATGCCGGTGAATATCTTGGGCCACATGTCCTTTTCCAGGCTTTTCTGTTTTTTATACTTTCAGTATTGGAAGACTGGATTTTGCTGAAGGTGAGAGAGAATGAAAGCGTTCCAGGATTGAAAATCGGGTTTGACCAGAGGGTGCTGGTGAAAAATGCCCAAGAACGTTTCCTGGAAAAAGCTGGTCCAAAAGTTTCGGCGACTTGGTTTTGCCGGCCCCTATTCAGGCGGCCGTCATTTGTTCATGGTAAAAGGTAGCTTGAAAGTCCGCATACCCAACCCTCACCAGGGAGGACATATCGAAGCACTTGGTTGGTGAGATTTTGAAACAGGCTGGAGTGTCTGCGGACGAATGGGATAAAAGCAACTAAAACTGCGGCTACGGCTGGCTCTCGTTCAACGCCTCCGACGTTCCTCCGGGCAAAGCTCCGAAGATGGATTCTTGGGGAAATCTTTCCGGAGCGGCGAAGTTCCTTTCGTTCGGAGACGGCAGCAACAGTTCCTGGGATGGTTTGGTTGATTTGAGCGAAATCGCCTACAGCCCTTCGACCCAGACGTTCGGAGGCGCGAGCTTTTGCGGAATCCGATTGGCGCTCTGTGGTATAATAAAAACAAGGATGAAAAGAAAAAAAATCTTTTATTCAGCTTTTCTTATTGCCGCTTTCCTGATTTCGGCGGGCGCTTTCACGGCGAATGCCGGGACTTGCACGACGGCCTACTGCGATTCGGATGTAACGTCTACGATTACGTCCAATCCGCCGAAAAGTGAGCCGTATACTCTTTCGTGCCAGACGGTGGGGAGCAACATCCTCGTTTTCTGGACGGGGACCGATTATACGGTAGGGACCACGACTGTTTACGGAAACACTGATAATGAGTCGTCTTACTACACCGTATACAGCTGGACGGGAAGCTCTGCTCTGGGTAATGGTTCCCGCGTAGACGCAACTGTTGCACCCGGCCATTCGGTAAACTATTGGCTTGTTCTAGACTATGTCGGGGGTGGGTCGTCCAACCGGATAGTTTCCAGCCCCTCTCGTTGTTCCGTGGGCAGTATTGCGCAACAATCGACATCGGTGGATGCGCCGACCAATCTGGAAGCGTTCGCGTACGACGCCAACTCAATCTACCTTACGTGGGGCAACAATGTTCTCGGCGCCTCGTCGTCGCTCGGGTATTCCTTCCAAATCCAGCGGGCGAACCTTTCGCCTGCGCCCCCCAATTCTCTCTTTGCTTCACCCGTCCAGCAAAACAACGGCGCGATGGCTGCGGTAATCTCATGGACCCAGTTCACTAATCCGCTGATTGATGCCGGCGATACGTATGTTGACATCCAACGGAGCGCATCGTTCACTTTTGACGCCGATGTGGAAAATTTCGTGGCAAGCAGTAGTCCGTACACCGACCGATCAGCCAGCGAAAATACGACCTATTACTACCGTATCCGGAACTGCCTCGCGAGCGACATTTCGCCGTACTACACGGCGAACAACGCAACCGACAATCGCGGCCAGATGACTTTCAATAATTCATATTTTTCGTCGAGCACCTGCAGCGATTATGCGGCGATGAAAGCTGTCGATGTCGGCATCGCGCCGCCGACGGGACTGACGGCAAAATGGAGTGGACCACTCAATCAACCGGTTGTTAATCTCAGGTGGACAAATAATTCTTCTGCGGCGTCCGGTATAGAAATAAGAAGAGATCTGATGGTAGGTGGAGGCGGCGCCCCACCGGTAACGGTTGATTTGCCGTCGGGCGCCATTTCGTACGACGACACGAACGTGGGTAGTTATACGGGATACTCTTACAGCGTCTACGCTTATACGGTTTCCAATGGCAAGAAGGTATATTCACCGCCAGCCACAGCCAGCATCTTTATAACTTACGATAACATCGGAAACAAGGTAGCCGCGAGTTTATCAAGAATCGTTGAAGGAGTGAAGGGTATGCTATCTTCCATCGGAAACGATATCAATCGTCTTGTCGCCTCCGTATCGCGCGCCTTCGCCGCCGAGCAGACCAACAGTACGCCATTCGACAATCAGTCTGGCGTTTTCCAAGATGTGGTGAATACCACCAGCTCGGTATACATGGATACCGCTTTGCAAGCAGACACCATCTACCTGTATCGCGCAAGAGTTCTCTATAACGGCGCGGCGGTGAGCGGCTGGTCCAATGTGGCGGCTTCGAGGACGCTCGCAGCCGGCGCAGCCGTCGGGAGCGATACTGTCAAGCTCTGCGCCGCCAACAACGTTTGCAAGACCGTCCAGCGGTACGATGACAGGAATTCCAAAAAATCGGAGAATGAGTGCGCCGTGAACGCCGACTGCGCGAACGTAGGCAACTCAAGCCAGATATTCCAGGAGAAATAAACTCGCCCCCGCACCTCAGGACTCTCGTTCTCGACGGGAGACCCGAGAACCCCTCTCATAATGTCTCCGCGCCCGCGTTCTTGACCGTTTTGGCTAAGTACGAGGCTTGCTGACGCAGGCGCATCCGCTCGGATGCCGTCAAGGGGAGGCACAACGAAGCGATTGGTCAAAACAGCAGAACCCAAAAGGATATGGCAAATTTCACCAATACCAGCGTTGCTTCGCCTTGGTGTATCGCAGGGGACACGCCTTCGTTGTCGCGCCTTGGTCTTAATGAAATTTGCTCATATCGCGGCCGGAAAATATTATGAGGTGGGTTCTAGGTTTTGGCAACCGCGAGGGCGATAATGATTCTCGCGCCTGCCGCCTTGAGCACTCTTGCCACCTCGTGCATAGTCGCGCCGGAAGTATAGACATCGTCAACGACGACGATATTCCGGCCTTTTATTTTTGATGCGTCGATCACCGCAAAGGCATCCTTCACGTTTTTTTCGCGCAGAGCGGGAGATTCCTGTTTTGTTTGCGATGCCGTCTTCTTCACCCGCTTTATCAGAGCGTACTCGGTTGTCCAACCGATCCTTTTCCCGAGGAATTTCACGAGAAGGGCGGACTGATTGAATCCGCGTTTGCGTTCTTTGGATCTATGCAGCGGAACGGGGAGAACGGTCAACGCGGCAGGAAGATCGTTGGTGGTGAATAAACGGTCGATGTATTGGGCAAGAAAAAATGCGAGAGGTATCGCCGCTTTTCTGATGCCCCGGTATTTCAAGAGAAGGATGAGGCTCCGGACTTTTGGGTCCTCGAAATCGAAGGGTGCGGCGAGGAGAAAACGGGCGTTCTTATGGCACGGTGTTTCCGTTCCGGGAAGCCTCCGCTTGCATTCGGGGCAGTACAACCCATGGTTGATGGAGAAACACGCTGCACAACGCGCGCAGAGCCATAAATCCTTCTCCTCTTTTGCGAGATATGTCCCGCAGATAAGGCAGATCGGCGGCAGAACGATGTCGGCAAGCGCTGTAAAAAGCTCGCGAACCTTCTTCATCTTGTGTTAAAATCATTATACCAATGTCGAACATAACGAGCGTCATCTCCGGTTTTTTCGAGGATGTCGGAAATTTTTTCCGCGGCCGGGCTGCCGTGGGCGTCGACATCGGAACCGTTTCCATCAAGGCCGCGGAGGTAAGCGAGAGGGGAGGGAAAATGAGTTTGGTGAACTACGGTATCCTTGAGACGAAAGAATACCTGAACCATCCCAACAAAGCGATCCAAACCAGCTCTCTTCCTATCGACGAGAATGAAATCGGCGGCTATCTCGCGCTTCTCATGAAGGAAATGAAGCCGAAAACGAATCTTGCCGTCGCTTCCATTCCCTCCTTCACCTCGTTTTCGACGGTCATGGATATGCCACTCATGTCTCCATCGGAAACGGCGAAGGCGGTCGTGTTCCAAGCGCCCCAGTATATTCCAATGCCCCTGGATGAGGTTCTGATCGATTGGTTCAAAATCGACGAGTTCGAAGCGGGAGACAATAAAAAATACCAGCATCTCTTTGTCGTCGGCATGGCGAAAAGCGTCGTCCAAAAGTACAAGACCGTTTTCAAGAAAGCCGGTTTGCGGCTTACGGCGCTCGAGTTCGACGGTTTTGCCCTGACGAGAAGCCTCAGTGATGCTGCGGACGGCGATACGATGATCGTGGACATCGGCGGCGAAGAAACAGAGTTGTTCATCGCGGCGAAAGGGACGCTTGAGTATTCCGGGGGGACCGATTACAGCGGGATACATCTGACCCAGTCTCTGGCGCGGAGTCTCGGCATTACCTCTCTTAGGGCCGAGGAGTTGAAGAGAAGAAGGGGGCTCCTTTCGGAGGGGCCGGAGTCCGAGTTATCAACATTAACTATTCCGTTCTTGGATGTTATAATACAGGAAGCGAACCATCTGCGGGATGTTTTCAAGCGGCGATATGGAAGGGATGTCGCGAGGATTATGCTTGCGGGAGGGGGGGCGGATCTCATTGGCGTCGGGAGATACTTCTCGCAGCAAACCGGCTTGATCGAAACGCATCCCAATGTTTTCAGGAAGGTCTCTTATAACCTGAGGCTCGAGCCCGCGCTGCGGCAGCTCAACAACGAACTGGCTCTCGCCATCGGGCTTGCCGAAAGGTACTTTTTATAGAAATTGAGTCTCGTGAGAAATCGCGGAGGCGCGCCAAAAGAGGATAAATTCATGAACAAGAAATCACTAAAAGTAGTCGATGATAAGGTATGCACCGCGCACGCCGCGTATGCGTATTATTTCTAACGGGATGGACGAAACGCGAAATCAAGAAACAAGAAGCGGTATCGGCGAGCAGTTCGTCAACGCGCCGATCGCCATCGGAACGCCATGGCGGCTTTTCGTTTTCTCGCTCTTGCTGTTCGCTCTCTCGCTGCTCGTTTACTTCGGCCTCAAGGTGGGATACGAGAATTACTTGAATGCCCGGTCGTCTGCCCTGGATCAGAGCATAGCGGGACTCGCCAGCTCGGTTTCGGCCCAGGACGAGCAAAAATTCGTGGCCATTTACTCGCAGATCGTCAATTTGAAAGGCGCTTTGGGAAATCACCTCTTTACGGGAAACCTATTCCCGTTTCTCGAGAAGAATACGCTCCCGCGGGTTTATTTCACGGAAGCGAAGTTCGCCTCCGCCGCCGGCAATTTGGATTTGAGCGGTCAAGCCGATTCGCTTCAAACGCTTGCGGCGCAAATGGCGCAGTTTGAAAAAGCGCCCGAACTCACGAAGGCGATTCTGACGAGCATGAATTTCAATCCGAGCGGCGGAACCTCCTTTTCAATGACGCTGACGTTCAACTCGGCGTACCTTTCGAAACCGCTATGAATCCCGCTTTAGAGAATTTTAAAATTACCATGGGTTTTATGCAGCGATCAAGATTGAATAAAATGGTCGGCCTAACAAGAAGAGGAACTTGCTCCGCGAGGGGCTGGATTCTCTAAAGGCGCGGAATGAAATCCTCGACCAAAAGAGCGTTGAGCATCCTGTTTTCGGTATTTTTTCTCATCGCGACCATCGTGGTGTATACCAGTTTGATCCAGCCGGAGACGGATGCGGCGAGCGAGCTGCAATCGCTGGTCGCGTCGAAGACCAACGTTTACACCACCCAAAAGGACGCAGTCTCGCAGGTTTCCCAGCTCATCAACCAGTTCCAGAGCGCGGCCGATCTCCAGAACACCCTGTCGCTCGCCATGCCGATCGGGCCCGACGTAACGCAAGCCCTGAACCAATGGTATACGATTTCCCAGTCAAGTCAGGCGAGCGTTCAGTCCCTCGATATAAAACTAGGGACGGCGTATGCGCCTTCTTCCCAACCCCTCGCCAAGCGGATGAGTACGATCGTGGTCGATCTCGGGGTTTTGGGGACCTACGATGCGATCAAACAATTCCTGAATGCGCTGGAGTCGAATGCGAGAGTCATCAACGTTTCCTCTTTTGACGTCAAACCGGCCGGCGCGGGAGGGCAAAATCAGCTGTATTCCTTGACGCTCTCGGTCAATACGTTTTACCAGGAAAAATAACGACAGCCATGGCCATATTCGTCGAACAGGAAAAAAAGCCGGTCAATTGGTTCAACGTCATCGGGATCATCGTCTTGGTGGCGGTCATCTTCGCCGGCGCGTACTTCGTTTTTTTCAAAAAGCCCCAACTGATCGATGTCGTCATCCCCGGCGGGCTCAGCGATATCAAGACATTGTCGCAAGTCCGCATCGACCCTTCGCCGGTCGTTCAAACGCTCCAGAAATATTTCACGACGAACTACGGATCGTCGGTCACGGTGCCGGCGCCCGGAAGAACGAATCCCTTCGTTCCGTTCTAAGAGTGTAAGCGACGAGACGGTAATAGGTGGGAGGTAATAAGTTGTCATGCCGTTGCGCAATCTTATTACGCGAGCAGAGCGAGCATATTGCCATTTATTACTCTTTGATTGCCAACTAACCCATGACTGATCAGGAATTCATCGGTAAACTCGCAGAGAAAAACATTATTACTCAAGCGGCCGCCGCACAAGTGTTGCGGGATGCCGGACTTCGCGGCCAGAGCGCGGAGGATCTTCTTTATCAGAACCGTTTGGCAGGCGAAGAAGCCGTCGCCAGAATCAAAAGCTCGCTGCTCGGCGTTCCCTTCAAGGACGTCGACGTTTCAAAAATCACGCCCGACCTCATTGCGCTCATCCCTAAGGACACGTCAAAAACGTACCGTGTGATCCCCGTCGAAAAGAACGGCGACATGCTCGTGGTCGGCATGCTCCGCCCCGATAATCTGGAGGCGCAGGATGCGCTGAAATTCATCGCGAAACAAAGGCGGCTGAGCTTGGGGGTGTACCTGGTGACCCCTTCCCAGATTGCCGCCGTGTGGAGAAAATACACGCCGTACAAAAGCGAAGTCCAGTCGGCGGTGGAAGAAATAGGGAACGTGAAACAGGCCGATGCTTTCCTGGTTTCCCTTGAGGAAGAAGGGGGGAGCGGAGAGGATGCGCCGATCATCAAGATCGTCGCCTCGACGCTCCGCGAAGCCGTCGAGCGGAAGGCATCCGACATACATATAGAACCGCAAAAGCTCAGATTGCGGATCCGGTTCAGGATCGACGGCGATTTGGAAGAAACGGCGTCGCTCCCCCTTGCTCTGAGCCGCCCCGTCGTTTCGCGGGTTAAGGTTCTTTCCCGACTCAAACTTGATGAGGCGCGCGTGCCGCAGGACGGGCGATTCCGGGCGGTCATTACGGGGCGCGACATCGATTTCAGGGTTGCGACCTTTCCGACCCCTTCGGGGGAAAAAGTCGTGCTCCGCGTTCTCGATTCGGCTGTCGGCTTGAAGGGGCTCCCCGAACTCGGTTTGAGCGATTATAACAAGAAAATTTTGGAAGGAGCGCTCGCCGCGCCCTACGGCATGATATTAATCACGGGTCCGACGGGCTCCGGAAAAACAACCACGCTCTACGCCATCATGCAGAAACTGAATACCGAAGAGGTGAATATCGTGACCTTGGAGGATCCGGTGGAGTATTTCATGGAAGGAATCAATCAGTCGCAGGTGAAACCGGAGATCGGCTACGATTTTTCTTCGGGGCTCCGCCAGATTCTCCGGCAAGACCCGGACATCATCATGGTCGGCGAAATCAGGGATGCGGAAACCGCGAGTCTTGCCGTGAACGCGGCGCTTACGGGACACCTCATGCTTTCGACGCTTCACACCAACAACTCGATCGGCGTCATTCCGCGGCTGGTCGATCTCGGCGTTCCGGGATTCCTCATGGCATCTTCGCTCAATATGATGCTCGCCCAACGGCTCGTCGGTCGGCTGTGCCCCAAATGTAAAAAACCGAAGCCGGTTTCAGCCGAAGAAGAGAACATCATCGACGACGCGCTGTCTTTGACGCCCGACGAAGTGAAAAAATCGTTTCCGACCAAGAAGCCGTACGTGTCGTTTCACGCGGAACCGGTTCCCGATTGCGATGTTTGCAACGGGAAGGGGACGATCGGCCGGGTCGCACTCTTCGAGATTTTCAAGATGACGAAGGAGCTTTCCGATATCGTGAGCGGGGGATTCACCGAGAATGCGCTCCTCGCGGAGGCGAAGCGGCAAGGCATGATTTCCCTGCGGCAGGATGGTATAATGAAATCCTTGAACGGAGAAGTTTCGCTGGAGGAGGTTATCCGGGAGACTGAATAGCATGACTGATTACAAACAAAGACTCGACAACCTGCTTGTTATCACGGCGAAGCAGAACGCTTCGGACTTGCATCTGGCGGTCGGTCGGCGCCCGACCATCCGGGTCGACAGCGTCCTGATTCCGATTACGGATGAGCCGATTTTAACCAAGGAAGACGCGGAAGGTTTGGTATTTGCGCTCTTGAGCGAGGAGCAAAAGACGTCGTTTTTGGATCGGAAGCAGGTCGACTTTTCCCATAACTACGAGGACAAAGCGCGGTTCAGGGTCAACGCGTATTTCCAGCGGGGATTCGTCGCCGCCGCCCTCCGTTTGATTCCCGCGCAGATCAAGACGGTGGAAGAACTGAATCTCCCCCCCATCCTCCATGACTTCACAAAATTGAACCAGGGGTTCGTGCTGGTCGTGGGGCCCGCCGGCCACGGGAAATCGACGACACTGGCGGCCCTTTTGGACGAAATAAACCATAAAAGGAACGACCATATCATTACCATCGAGGATCCGATCGAGTACATTTTCTCCCAAGATCGTTGCATCATTTCCCAGCGGGAAGTCGGCGCCGACACAATCTCGTTCAATTCAGCGCTCCGGGCGGTTTTGCGGCAGGACCCGGATGTCATCATGATCGGCGAAATGAGGGATGCCGAGACGATTGCGACGGCCATGACGGCAGCCGAGACGGGCCACCTCGTCTTTTCCACGCTCCATACCAATTCCGCTTCGCAGACCGTCGACCGCGTCATCGACAGCTTCCCGCCGAATCAGCAGGGGCAGATCGTTTCCCAACTCGCTTCGACCCTGGTCGCCATCGTTTCCGAGCGGCTCATCCCCAAGGTGGGAGGCGGAAGAATCCCTTCCATGGAAATCATGATCGTCAATCCCGCGATCAGGAATTTGATCCGCGAGCGGAAAATTTACCAGATCGACCTCGTGATCGAAACGAGCGTCCAGGAAGGGATGATGTCCTTGAATCGGTCGCTCGTGAACCTCATCAAGAAAAAGGAAATCTCTCTCGAGCAAGCGGAATCCTATTCTCTGAATCCGGCCGAGCTCAGAATTCTTTTGGAGAGAACGTAAGAGGGACTGATAGGATGCATAAGTCCGATAGGGTATAATGAAGGTAATGAATCCCGTGAGAAACCACAAATTTATGAAAAGAACGATCGCTCAAGAAGTCGGGTTGATCACGCATCATAAGCTGTTGCTTGTGAAAAAGGTGTTTTGCTTCTAACGGGATGAAGTTCAGTTACAAGGCGAGAACCAAAGAAGGAGAACTTCAGGTGGGAAACGTGGAAGCCGCGTCGAAAGAAGCGGGCTTGGCGATCCTCTTGAGCCACGGTCTTTTCATTTTGAGTTTGGAGCCCGTCGTCGAGAATACCTGGGGATCCAAGATTCTGGAATTTTTCAAGAGGGTCAAGGTCCAGGATCTCATGATTTTTACGCGCCAGTTCGCAACTCTCCTTGCGTCGCAGGTGCCGCTTTCGGACAGCTTGGCGAGCCTCTACAGGCAGACGGCGAAGCCGGTGCTGAAGGAAGCGATCTACGAGATAGCGGGAGACATCGATGCCGGCTTCTCGCTTTCGCAGGCCTTGGGAAGACATCCGGGGATATTTTCCGAATTTTACGTGAACATGGTGAAATCCGCCGAAGTAACCGGCCGCTTGAGCGAAGTTCTGAATTTCTTGGCCGATTACATAGAAAAGCAGGCAACGCTCCTTTCCAAGGTTAAAAATGCCTTGACGTACCCCATTTTCATCATCATCTTGTTCGTCGTCGTCGTTCTCATCATGGTGACTATGGTTTTCCCGCAGATTACGCCGATCTTGAGCGAATCGAACGTCCAACTGCCGATATTCACGGTCATCCTCCTCGGTGTCAGCCAGTTCATGATCCGCTGGTGGTGGACGGTCGTCATCGCGCTCGCGGCGGTTGTTTTCATACTCATCGACTACTTCCAGACCACGGAAGGGAAAGTGGTTTTGGACACCATCGTTCTGAAAACGCCGGTCATCGGCAAGCTGCTGCAGAAACTGTACGTCTCGCGGTTTGCCGAATCGGCGAGGGTGCTCATCAAGGGAGGATTGACGATCCCGCAAGCCGTCGAAATATCCTCGCGCGTCATCGGAAGCACCATTTACGAAGAATCCCTCCACAACGCGGCGGAGCAGATACGGAAGGGGAAGCTCTTGTCGCAGGCCCTGGCGGCCGCGCCGGAATTCCCGCCGCTCGTTTCGCAGCTGGTCAGCGTCGGAGAATCCACCGGACGGATGGAAGAACTCCTGGGAAAGGTGAACGATTTTTATTCGCGGGAAGTCGAGGACACGGTTGAAAACCTCGTTTCGCTGATCCAGCCGATCCTCATGGTTGTGATCGGCGTCGTGATCGCCTTCCTTTTCGCTTCGATACTCCTGCCGATCTACAGTCTCTCCCAGACGTTCTAATCTGTTATAATGGTGGAAAGGTCGATGGTACTCTTCGAAAATCATGAAAAATAAAAATCAAGGTTTTACGCTCATCGAGATGCTCGTCGTGATCGCCATGATCGGCCTGCTGTCGGCCGTCGTCCTCGTGGCATTAGGGCCGTCAAGGAACAAAGCGAAAGACACGAGGATCATTTCAGACATAAATCAAGCAAGGGCGATAGGGGAAACCAAGTTTGATCCCATAAACGGCGTCTATGCCCTCTGTAATAATAGCGCGACCGACTTTGCATCGTTGGCGTCGGATATCAGCGCTCAAGGAGGGGCATTGGCGGTTAACTGCAACCCCTCTTCCACGCCGGCCAATTCTCAGGCGGCTTATTCATCGTCGTTGAACGGCGGCGGGAATTATTGCGTTGACACGACGGGGAAAACGTCTTCCAGCACCGCTACGAACGGGTCGTGCTAACGTTTCTTATGAAATCAAAGCGAAACCAAAATTCGTCTTTTGGTTGTGCCCCGCATCAACGCGAGAGCTTTGGTGCGGGGTTCACGCTCATCGAGATGCTCGTCGTGGTTGCCATCATCGGCCTCCTTTCGTCGATTCTGCTGAACGCGCTCGGCCCCGCGAAGGACAAAGCGAAGGATGCGCGCATCATGCAGGAGGTGAACCAGGTAAGGGATCTCGCCGAGACGATGTACAATGGTTTCTATCCCGCCGATCTCGCGAATTCCGCGACGACCAATGCCAACCTCCAGTCTCTCTACGCCGATATCACGGCCCAGGGCGGCGGTTTGCGCGTTATTTTGTCGTCCGACCGGAGGACGTACGCGGCTTATTCGACGCTGAATGCGAGCGTGAATGATCCGACGACCGGAGCCAAGGAACTTCAGTACTACTGCGTCGACAGTTCCGGACGATCCAGTATTCTCCTCAAGGAACCCAACCCGGGCTTGATGGCGAACGTCGCTTCCTGCCAATGAGTTGGTATAATGCGGTTTTGTTTGTCTTGGGCTTGTCGTTCGGGAGTTTCTTCAATGTTTTGATCTTGAGGTACTCGCCCGACGGCAAGCTTTTTGATTTTCGAAAACTCTCCGGCCGTTCGCGCTGCCCGAAGTGTTTGAAGACGCTCACGCCCGGAGAGCTCATACCGCTTTTCAGTTTTCTTGTTCTCCGCGGGAAGTGCTCGAGTTGCGGCGTGAAAATTTCGTGGTTCTACCCTTTCACCGAAGCGGTGACCGGCGTTCTTTTTGCCGGAGCGCCCCTTTTTATTAATTTTTTTTACGGCGTTCCGAATGCCGTGTTTTGGAATCTGACAGCGCCGCTCTGGTATTACGCCTTGGTGCTTTCATGGCTTCTCGTTATTCTTTCGTTTCTGGTAATCGCGATCATTGATTTCCGTTTCTACGTGGTGCCCGACGAACTGAACATTGTCCTTTTCTTCCTCGGCGCGGCGATAACCGCAATGCTCTCCTTCGGAAAAGGATTCCCCCTTCTTCCGTTCCGGGAATCGTTCTTGGAAAACTACGTTTTGCTTTTTTCTCCTGCACAAAGCGTCTTGTGGAATCACGTCCTCGGAGCCGTGATCGGGGGGCTCTTTTTTTATCTCTTGGTCATCCTTTCGCGCGGCCGGGGGATAGGATTCGGCGACGTGAAGCTCGCCTTCGCATCCGGCGCCGTCATAGGCTGGCCGGATGTGGGGCTTTCCATTTTCATTTCTTTCATCGTGGGCGGACTTGTCGGCGCCGTCCTCCTCCTTTTCCAGAAGAAGGGCATGAAGGACAGGATTCCGTATGCGCCGTTTTTGGTTTTGGGGGTGATTGCGACCATGCTTTTTGGGCGCGTCATTATTTTCAATTACTTCAGATTGTTTGGGATGTAGAGTGTCCCCCGTACTACAACTCTGTTGGAGTACGGGGTATAATGAGTTTTGATGAAAGGCGGGTTCACCTTGATAGAAACTATGGTTGTTCTTGCGATAACGGCAGCGCTCTCGGCAATGTTCATCGCCTCTTCAGGAGGCGCCAACGGCCAAATCGCCCTTTACACCGACACCTCGAAGGTGATCAGCGTTCTCCAAAGAGCAAGAACTCTTGCTTTGGATAA
Organism: bacterium; assembly: GCA_027310365.1. GTDB lineage: Bacteria > Patescibacteriota > Minisyncoccia > UBA6257 > GWB1-50-10 > JAKAHT01. Next base: position 26,705 of record DAIDAY010000006.1, on the reverse strand, counting down.
ATATAACCCCTCTCCGAGCAGCGGTTCTCCCTGCGCGTTCGGCGTAGTGTTCTACCCCCTGGAATACGCTCTTTACGAAAAGCCGTACAGCGTATGTTCCGGTTATACGTATAACACCAATACAGATAAGATACTTCAAAAATTCAATCTAGACGCAAGAGTGCAGTTTTCCAATATCACTATTCCTTGGAACGCTGCTTCATCCTCCATTTATTTCATTCCCCCTTATTTCACGACGAGTTCTCTGGCCAACGTCATCGTCCTTCAAATAAAGGGAACCAACACGACATCGTCGGTCACGGTCAGTCCAGGAGGCGGCATAACATCGCAATGAATCGCAGCGGGAAAAACGACGGCAGTTTGATGATGGAATCGCTGGTCGCCATCAGCTTGGTGGTTGTCGGTCTCTTTGGCATCTTCAATCTTGTATATATCTCCCTGGGCGCCGACAACCTGGTAATCCACAAACTGCAGGCTACGTATCTCGCGGCCGAGGGGATAGAGGTAATGAAAAACATCTTGGATGCAAGCACCCTCGCAGCCGCCGGATGGCCGTATCCGTCTCCCGATAGTTTTTATCCATCCTCCGACACGACGTTTGATGGATTGAAAGACGAGTCCGAGTACAAGGCTACGTATGGAAATGGAGAGCCTTTCTTGATGTTTTATGCCCCGGTGGGTGATTTCCAATATATCGACGGAACCACGACGCCGTTTCAACGGAAGGTTACCGTGAGTGTATCAGGCTTTCAGTATGTCGTTTCATCGACGGTCAGCTGGAGCGAGAGGGGTCGGGATCAAAGCATAACGCTCGAAGATACCTTCTATGAAAAGAATTAAACGCGAGAAAAATCCTCAGCGACTCGCTCGCATTGAGAATGAATCGCCTGATGCGGCGGCGGGGTTTACTATCATAGAACTTCTGGTCGCGATGTCGATCTTCGTCGTCGTAACAACTGTCGCGGTGGGTATTTTCAAAAATGCTCTCCGGGGAGAACGGAGGCTGGTTTCTTTGATGTCGGTCCAAAGCAATATCAGTTCGGCTCTTGAAGAAATGGCGAGAGAGGTGAGGGGAGGGTATCTCTTCGAGGCGACATCGTCGGTTTTTTGCGCATCAACCATGAGTTTTCTGAGTCCGACGGGGCAAGGCACGACGACCTATGCGTTGTCGGGCGGCGGCATCAGCCGCAATGGCGTCCAGATGACGGGGGCCGACGTGAAGGTTGATCGTTTGTGTTTCGCAGTGAACCAGTATGATCAAAATGGGAGGTATAATGCCTGCAGTCCGTGGCGGATAACCATCCTTGCATCGGCCGAGCCGGCGATACAGAATCCGAGCAGTCTCATACAACCCATTCCTATCCAAACCACGGTGAGTTCGAGGGTGCTGCCGAAAGACATGCCGCCGAGTCTCAATGCCAATAATTGCCAATGACGAAGCACGGAGGACAAGCGATGATCGTTATCACCCTCTTGATCGGCGGGCTGTTTTTGAGCGCTACGGCGATCGCGGGTCTCCTCATGTTCTACCAGTTGAACCAGGCTTCGAACGTTCAGGGTTCGGGTGCGGCGGTTTTCGCCGCCGATGCGGGATTGAATGCGGCCTTGAATTGCTACCAGAACGCCGTCGCTCCATTGGGCGTCTGCTCATCGGTCGTGACGATGTGTCAGACATCGCTCAATCTTGCGAACGGCGCCCGCGCTTCTTCGTCCATCGTCTTCAATCCTTCCGATCCCGCCGACTGCAGCGACGGGAAGCCGGTGGGATACGACGTGGTCAGTTTCGGCTATGCCGGGAACGTTGAACGGGTTCTCCAGTCGCACTTTTCCTTGAGATGACGAAAGCGGAAGCCAAAAAGAAGATTGAGAAACTCAAAGAAGCCATCAATCACTATCGGTACGCGTACCATGTTCTCGACGAGGAGGTGATATCGCCGGAAGTCCTGGATTCCCTGAAGAAGGAGCTTTTCGACTTGGAACACGAGTTTCCGGAATTCATGACGGCCGATTCCCCAACGCAGCGAGTGGAGGGGAAACCTCTGAAATTTTTCAAGAAAGTGGCCCATGAACGCCCGATGATTTCTTTCGACGATTCTTTTTCGGAGGAAGACATGAAGGGATGGATCACGCGCCTCGAGAATTTTCTGGGGAAGACGGTCCGTGAAGCCCATGGACACCCTGAAGAAAAATGGCCGATTTTTTATTGTGAACTCAAGATCGACGGTTTGGCGACCGAGCTGGTGTATGAAAGCGGCGTATTTATCCAAGGGTCAACGAGGGGAAACGGCACGGTCGGCGAAGATGTGACTCAAAACTTGAGAACGATAGAGGCGATACCGCTCCACCTCTCGCCCCCGGAAGAAGTTGCGGCGGATCTGAAAAAGATGGGAATCGATCCCGCGCCGTACGTTCTGAACCCCCGGCGCTTGGTTGTCCGCGGCGAGGTGTTTCTCACGAAGGAAGAATTCGGGCGAATCAACGAAGAACAGCGGAAGAAAGGGAATAAAGAATATGCAAATCCGAGAAATATCGCCGCCGGTTCGATTCGCCAGCTCGATCCCCGCATCGCCGCTTCGCGGAAATTAGACTCGTTTCAATATGCCCTTGTCACCGATGTCGGCCAGCATTTTCACGAAGAGGAGCATGTACTCCTCAAGGCTTTCGGTTTCAAGACAAACATGCACAACAAAGGAGTGAACTCGCTCGAAGAAGTTTTTGTCTTCAGGGATCATTGGGCGAAGCACCGGAACGAGATTTCGTACGAAATCGACGGCACGGTGGTCATGGTGAACAGCAACAAAACGTTCGCAGCGGCCGGCGTGGCGGGTAAGTCGCCGCGGGGAGCCATAGCGTACAAATTCTCGCCCAAAGAAGCGACGACGAACGTGCTCGATATCGTCGTTCAAGTGGGCCGCACGGGGGTGCTCACGCCGGTCGCCGTCATGGAACCGGTGAACGTCGGCGGCGTTACGATAACCCATGCGACGCTCCACAATGAAGATGAAGTGAGAAGACTGGATGTGCGAGTGGGGGATACCGTTGTCGTCTCCCGCGCCGGCGACGTCATACCTCAGGTGAACTATGTGCTCAAAAACCTGAGGACGGGAAAAGAAAAACCGTTCAAAATGCCCGAACGCTGCCCGGTCGATGGCGGCCGTGTGGCGAAAGAAGGCGCTCTCGCGAAGTGTACGAATCCCGACTGCGGTGCCAAGCACCGCGAATCCCTCTATCATTTTGTCTCTCGCGCGGCATTTGACATGAGGGGTTTAGGACCAAAGATTATTGATCGGTTTCTGGATGAGTCCCTGATTTCCGACGCTGCCGATATCTTCACGCTGAAGGAAGGCGACCTAGAAGTTCTCAAGCGGTTCGGGAAAAAATCCGCGGCAAACATCGTGAAGGAAATAGCAGAAAAGAAAAAAATAACGCTTCCGCGGTTTCTGTACAGTTTGGGAATCCTTCATGTGGGAGAAGAAACGGCACGTTTGCTCGCGCAAGCAATTGCTCATTCCAAATTTCTCGCTTCCCAACCTACCGGCGTTGGAAATAGTCTCGCATCTTTCTCCCGGGAAAAGCTGCAAGCATTACCGGATGTCGGGCCGATCGTGGCAAAGAGCATCCACGACTGGTTTCATCGCGAAAAAAACATCGGATTTCTGAGGAAGTTGGAAAAAGCCGGCGTCGAGATCGAGTTCCCGAAGACGCATGCCGCCAGCCGCAAGCTGCGGGGACGGTCCTTTGTCCTTACGGGGACTTTGTCTTCCCTGTCGCGTGATGAGGCAAAAGATGGAATACGGGTCCTGGGCGGAGAGGTGTCGGAAAGCGTTTCCTCCAAAACCACCTACGTCGTCGTGGGAGAAAACCCCGGTTCCAAGTACGACAAAGCGAAGAAATTGGGCGTTCAAATTATCGGAGAAGCAGAGTTTTTGAAACTCCTCGGATAGTCATGTATAATGACGCAATGCTTGCGAAGAAGGATTTAGAAAAGCTCGCTGACCTTTCCCGGATGAAGCTCAAGGAAAGCGAAGAAAAGAAACTCCTGCACGATTTGGGGAGCATCTTGAATCACTTCGAAGAACTGAAAGAATTGGATACGGAGAAAGTCCAGCCGATGAACGGCGGGACTTTTTCTTCGAATGTTTGGCGGGAAGACGATTCGGATACCCGCCTGAGCGGCGAGAAGTCGAAGGAAGAATTTCCGGCGACGGAGAATGGCTATTTGAAAGTCCCTTCGGTTTTTGGAGAATGAAATCATGGATTTACGGCGCCTGACCATAACATCTTTCAACGAGGGATTGAGGAACAAGAAATTTTCCGCCCGGGAGATCACGGAAGAGTTTTTGGAATCAATAGCCGAGAAGGATGAAGAAATAGGAGCTTACCTCTCCGTTTTCGGAGATCAGTCCCTCGATACAGCTCGGCAGGTGGATGAAAAAATCGCTGCCGGCGAGGAAATCCCGGAACTCGCCGGCGTCCCCTTGGCCCTCAAGGACAACATGTTGGTTGAGGGAACAAAAACGACCGCCGCTTCGAAGATTTTGAAAGATTACGTAGCTTCATACGATGCGACGGTCGTTAAAAAACTCAAGAAAGAAAATGTCGTCTTTTTGGGAAAAACGAACTTGGATGAGTTTGCGATGGGAGGATCAACGGAGAATTCGGGATTTTCCGTGACGAAGAACCCTTACGACAAGGAACGAGTGCCCGGCGGTTCTTCCGGCGGATCGGCTGCCGCGGTAGCGGCGCGAATGGCCTTGGGAGCGTTGGGCTCCGACACCGGAGGATCAATCCGTCAGCCAGCTGCTTTCTGCGGGATTGTGGGCCTCAAGCCGACCTACGGCGCGGTTTCCCGTTTCGGGCTGATCGCCATGGCTTCGAGTTTAGATCAAATAGGCCCGATGACGAAGACGGTGGAAGATGCCGAGATGGTGTTCAAGAATATCTGCGGGAAAGACAGTCTTGATTCGACGAGCGTAGATTACGCGTATGAGGGCATCAACAGCGTCGAAGATGTTAAAAAGTTGAAAATCGGATTGCCGAAAGAATACTTTATTTCCGGCTTGAACAAAAAAGTTGAATCAGGAGTCTCGTCCGCGGTGGAAAGATTAAAGAAATTGGGATTCCGATTCAAGGAAATAAGTCTGCTGTATACGAAGTATGCTCTCTCTACGTACTACATTGTCGTGCCGGCAGAAGTGAGTTCGAATTTAGCTCGGTTCGAAGGCATACGATATGGACGGAACAGTTCCCCCGATTCGCTGCGGGAAACGTATCTCAAAAACCGGGGGGAGGGATTCGGCGCCGAAGTCGGAAGGAGAATCCTTCTGGGAACGTTCGTGCTTTCGGCCGGCTACTGCGATGCGTACTATGCCAAGGCGCAAAAAGTGAGGCGTCTTATCAAAGAAGACTTCGACAGAGCCTTCGAGGAGGTTGACGTTATTTTGACTCCGGTTACCCCTGCGCCGGCTTTCAAGATAGGGGAGAAGGTCAATAACCCTCTTCAGATGTATCTTGAAGATATTTTTACGATCCCCGGAAATCTCGCGGGAATCCCATCATTGTCATTGCCGGTCAAAAAATACGAGCCGGAAGGTGGAGAACTGCCGGTCGGTTTCCAGCTTATGGGCCGGTATTTTGAGGAAAATAAGATACTTGCCGTGGGCAAGCTTTACGAGAACAACTGATTGGCCCTTGCCCGATCCTCCGGCGTTCCGACGGGAAACCAGAATTTGGCGCGGACTCCTTTTACTTTGCGATCTTTCACCATGCGCGACAGGGCAAGGGAAAGATACCGCTCCTTCTTTTCGGGGGCTTGCGGCTCATACGTGAATATCTCGTTGTCGAGCAGAAATCCATTCGCCAGAATGATGTTCGAGGGCGGATTTTCGGGTTTTTCCGCAATTTCTTTGATGTTGCTGTCGTTGTCGAGCGTCACGACGCCGAACTTCTGCGGAGTTTCCGAAGTGGAGACGGCAGCCGCGAGTTCGTAGTTCATCATCTCCCGGATCGTCTCGGTGTCGACGAGGTCATCGGCATAAAAGACGAGAAAACTTTTTTCCGATCTCAGCTTATTCTCGCAAAGCTGCAGGGCGTCGAAAGTTCCGGAAGCCGGATTTTCCTGCGTTTCGTACGTCATTTTTTTCCCCAGGAAATGTTCACCGAGGAAATTTTTTATTCGGTCGCCTTTGTATCCAACGACAACAATCACCTCGGTTACCTCTTTCGGGAATGCGGCGATGATGCGCTCGATGAGCGGCTTGCCGCTGATGGAAAGAAGCGGTTTCGGAGTTGTGTTGGTCAGGGGTCGCATCCGGATCCCCAAGCCGGCGGCCAAAATAACTGCTTTCATCTTTTTATTGGCGGGGTGGACGGGACTTGAACCCGCGACCTATCGCGTGACAGGCGATCGCTCTCAACCAGCTGAGCTACCACCCCATGAATTTTTCGAATGCCTTTTTCTTTCTGGCTAAATATAAATTACACTTTCAGTGCTTATAAAGCAAGTTATGCCATCCTAAACTGTCGTTGACTGAAAAAATCAAGCAGTTTTGTTTTTTCCAGCGGATCTCTGTCGCACGATGTAAATGCTCTGTCATCATTACCCCGTTTTCCTTTGGTTAGGTTGCCATCTGCGGCAAAGAAGCCCAACGCATGAGCCATATCCGGCGACCACATTTTAAAAAGTCGCCGTTCTTCTTCTTCTTCTTCCGATAGATCGGCAGCTTACTTTTTTAAGCATTTCCCGGCTTTGCTGTCCACGGAATTGCCGGTTCCACCGTTGCTGTCGTAGCACAAATTTTGTTTCGTATTGAGGGTAACTTGTATTGCATACGTAGCTCCCGTGTTGATCAGGGCCACATTCTTTCCTCCCTGGTTGGCGATGTCCTGGATGAGCCGGGAGTTCGTCGCGTCCGTTGAAGTGCCGTTGTATTGCTGGGTTGACGGGCTGAACGTTGTTTCCATGTAATTCAGAATCTGCTGCATGTCAGAAACAATCCTCGTGTCTTTCGCTTTGCTTTTGGAGGGGCCGAGAGCGACAAGAATGACAGCCGAAATGAGTCCTATGATCGCTATGACAATGACCATTTCTATCAACGTAAAACCATCCCTCTTTTTTCGCTTCATGTGTAAATTATAGCACTTTGCCTGCGCAGACAGATTTCCGCCACGGGAGACCAACTATTCTCCCCGCCCCGCTCTTGTTCGAATCCGGCGCCGCAATTTCGAAAAGAGGTCGGGGAAGAGCGGAAGGGCTTCCCCGTGTTGGAAGAAACGAGAAACCGCGGGGGTGTCCAAAACGCAGAGAAACCGCCTCCGCGGTTTCTCAAGTTGGTTGCGGGGGCCGGATTCGAACCGGCGACCTTCTGGTTATGGGCCAGATGAGCGACCGCTGCTCCTCCCCGCGATAACTTAAAGTTATCACATTATACTTGAAAAAATCGTTTCGGTCAATTTATAATGGAAATTATTGAGATGAACGCCGGTGTAGCTCAGTGGTAGAGCGAGGGACTCATAAGCCCTAGGTCGCAGGTTCAATCCCTGCCACCGGTACTATGGCCGATATCGTCATCGATACGACGGAAGAAAAAAAGTTGCGGGAGGATTTGGAAAAGAGGGCCGATTCTGACGCACTCCGCATGTGGCGGTTTTTGGCGATGCCGGATCTCTCGCGCACGCCGGGGAGTCCGCTGTATGAACTCGTGGAACAGGTGCGGGAGATACCAGTTTTGAGAGGTTTCGACAACATCGTCATTCCGGAAATCGTCCCGGCGGACGTGAGTTTCGATCTTTTCGATTTCGTCCCCGATCATCCGGCGCGAAGCAAGTCCGATACTTATTACGTCGATGACAAGCACATCTTGCGCACGCATGATACGGTCATGTGGTACTACTACACCCGACTCCCTGGGGTGAAAGCGAAAATTGATCGGCATGAGAGTTTCGGCGTCGTTTGCTACGGCAAGGTTTACCGCAAGGACGAACTCGACCGGCGGCACATGAACGTCTTCCACCAGTTCGGCGGTTGGTACCTGACACCCACCACGACACATCCCTTGACGCTCGATGACTTGAAGAACGCCCTGAGCGACATCGTAAAGGGCTTGTTCGGGAAAAATGCGAAGTACCGTTTCTTGGACGACGCGTTTCCCTACACTGATCCCTCGCTCCAAGTGGAAGTTGACGTCGACGGCAGTTGGGTGGAGATTTTGGGCGGCGGCATGACGAAACAAAGCGTTTTCAAGAAATTCGGCGTGGAAGGATACAACGCATGGGCATTCGGCTTCGGCCTTGAGCGGCTCGCGATCATCAGCATGAAACTGCCCGACATCCGCCTCTTATGGTCAACGGATGAGCGGGTGAAGCGACAATTGAAGTTGGGAAATCCCTACAAGGAGGTCAGTAAGTATCCGTCGATCGTCCGCGACATTTCGTTCGTCGTCGATGCGAGTTTCGTTCCGAACGACTACTTCGACGTGATTCGCGATTTGGGCGGCGATCTCGTGGAAGAAGTGTCGCTTTTGGACAAGTATGAAAATGCCGAGAAGTTCGGCGCTGGAAAGGTAAGCTATACCTATCGCATTGTCTACCGCTCGAATGAGCGGACGCTGACGAACGAGGAAATAAACCTTATTCAGGAAAAGATCATCGAAGAAACGAAGAAGCAGTTCGGGGCTGATATGCGATAGCGTCGCCTTGGAGACGGCCTCAGCGGGGATATAATGGGTGGCGAGTTCTCCCTATTCCCAGTGGATGTTCTTTTCGAAAAGGCTTAACCTCACCCGCAAGGCGGGGTACTTTTTTAGGTGCACGTCCTCCTTGAGCGTTTCGAATGCGAGTTCGCGCGTGCGCTTGATGAGGTCGGGGTTTTGAAGCGCCTTCATCGCGAGATCCGGCATTCCCGTCTGCGATTGCCCGAGGAATTCCCCGGGCCCTCGCATTTTCAAATCATATTCGGCGAGTTCGAACCCGCTCTTGGCTTTTTCGATGGTCTTGAGACGCTGGTTTGCTTTTTTCGACTCGGAGTCCGTGAGGAGAAAGCAGTATGATTGATGCTCGCCGCGGCCGACGCGCCCGCGGAACTGGTAAAGCTGCGCCAAACCGAACCGGTCAGCGCCCTCGATCATGATGATCGAAGCATTCGGTACGTCGATACCGACCTCGATGACGGATGTCGAGACGAGAATGTCGATCTTCCGATCGAGAAAATCCTTCATGGTTTTTTCCTTTTCGTTCATCTTCATCTTCCCGTGAAGCATCGCGGTTTTCAAATCGGGAAAGATGTCTTGTGAGAGTTTCCGGTACTCTTCCTTGACCGCTTTGACTTGCCAGAGAATATCCGGGGTTTCGTCGGGCTTGTCGATGCGCGGACAGATGACGAAGGTTTGCCTGCCGCTCTTGATTTCGTCCCTGATGAAAGCGTAGGTATTTTTTCTTTCTTCGGGCGTAACGACTTTTGTTATGATTTTCTTGCGATTTTTCGGCATCTCGCTGATGACCGAGAGATCGAGATCGCCGAAGAGCGTGAGGGAAAGCGTGCGCGGTATGGGAGTGGCGGACATGCTTAAAAAATGAGGGACAAGGCCGGCTGATTTGTTTTTCAAAAGTTCGTCCCGCTGTTTCACGCCGAACCGGTGCTGTTCGTCGACGATGACCAGGGCCACGTCGGGGAAATTCACTTCTTTTTGTATCAAGGCGTGCGTCCCGATCGCGATCTTTATTTTATTCCTCTTGATTTCCCCGATGACCTGCTGCTTGCTGACTTTGCTCGTCAGATCGTGGCCGTAGAAAACTTCGCTTTCCCCGGAGGTCACGAGCGCCACGCCACCCGTGAAATCGCCGAAGAGCCTCAGGAACGTATTGTAGTGCTGGGCGGCGAGTATCGACGTCGGCGCCATGAAAGCCACTTGGTGTCCGGCTTTCACGGCATTCAGAGCCGCGATGGCTGCGACAACCGTTTTTCCCGACCCCACGTCGCCTTGGAGCAAACGGTTCATCGGCGTTTTCTTTCCGGTATCTTTCAATATTTCCCAGAGAGATTTTTTTTGCGAGAAAGTCAGCGGAAAGGGAAGGCGGTCGACGAGCGACTTGACGTAGGGGAGATCCGTCGGCAAATCGATTGATGCGCTTCTCGCAAGGTGTATCTTCTGCTTCAGGTTATAGACCTGGAGAAGGAATAAATTCTCGAATGCGAACCTTCTCTTCGCGTCCGTTGCATCGTCCAGTTTTGGCGGAAAATGGATATTTTGAATCGCTTGATTGATCCCGGGAAGATTTTCTCCGTTCAGTATGGGGAGGGGGATGGGTTCGGGGATTTTGACAAGATTTTCGAGCGCGATCGTTACCATGTTCCGGAGCCCCTTCGATGTCAGCCCTTTCGTTTCCGGATAGACGGGCACGATGCGTGCCGTGTGTTTTGTCGCGACCTCTTCGTTTCTGATCGGTTCGTACGTCGGGTTCGAAAGATACCCCCCCGCATTTACGCCGTCAGTGCGGGGAATTTCGCCGCTTCCGGAAACTCTGCCGGAGAAATTGGCGAGTGTTCCGGGGCGCAGAATGGTTTTTATGTATGGCTGATTGAACCAAACCGCGCGTATCGATCCCGAGTCGTCGGATATCGTGGCTTCGGTGATGAGGAGATTCCGCTTCCAACTTCTCCGTGAATCGATTTCTTCGACGATTCCCTGAATGGTCGCTTCCTGGCGCGGTATGAGATCGCCGATCTTATACATTTCGGAAAAATCTTCGTACCGGACGGGGAAGTGATACAGAAGATCGCGAATGGTTTCTATGCCGAGGTTTTTGAGCTTGGTTGTCCATCGGTCGCCCACGGATTTTATTCTGGATACCGGGTCATCCAATTTGATGAGACCCATGCTGTTGCGGCCATTATACAAGATTTCTGCTCTCTTTTCCATTTCTGGCATCAGGAATCCATGAAAAGGTTTCCCCGGAAGAGGGCCAGCGAGTTCGTGGCGTTCAAAAAATGGATATGCTGGCTAAAATTCGGGAATTTGAGGACGAAATCCGTACCAACCTTGAGACGGGAAGCGCACCGGGTATTCGCCGATCGCAACGCTCAGAAAAAGGGAAGTTCACATACAGGGACTCTCGCCGCAGCGGCGCTTGTGATGCGGGGCATTGCGGCCGCTTCTCATGAATATCGAAACAATCGACGGTGACTACGGCTACGTATACTTTCTGGACAATGGCAAGAAAACGATGCGCGGCCGTTCGGCGCCTTTTGATTTGTTGGGATGAGTTCTGGTCCCCCCACCAGGAATCGGACCTGGGTACTCGGTTTAAGAGACCGGTGCTTTGCCACTAAGCTATAGGGGGCGGACGTTTTTGCTGGACGCTTGGCCGTTTCGGGACTGATCCGTTTTTTCTGTGTTTATTTTACTTTGAGGCTGGTGCTTTGTAAAGTTTTTGTCACCCCCAGCCCGTTCATTCCCGCCGCAGGTACGGCAGGAATGAACGGATGGCATCCCGAATCTCGTATTCCGCTTCCGGGAAGCTCCCGTGTTTGAGGGCGGAGAGTTTCACCGAGGATGGAAAGCAAGAGATTTAATTTCAATTGTTCTATAATAGAACGACAAGAGATTTCCGCGCGGGTCGTTGATGGGAATTTCACCACTGCTCAATAAAAACATCCCATGAATACCCATCCTTCACAGCGCAACAGGGGCGTGGGAGTAAAAAATATCGTTGTCGTACTGAACGGCATCAGGAGTTTGCATAACGTCGGTTCAATATTCCGGACGGCCGATGCCGCCGGGGTTTCGAAGCTGTATCTTTGCGGCATTACGCCGAAGCCCGTCGACGTTTTCGGAAAATACCGAAAAGAAGTTTCCAAAGTCGCCTTAGGCGCCGAGAAAATCGTCCCTTGGGAGCATTCAAAAAACGGCGTCCGCGAAGTTTTGAAATTGAAGAAAAGGGGATATAACATTTTCTCGGTTGAACAGTCGGAAAAATCAGTGCCGTATCATAAGATCAAATTCCCCGCGAATGCGAAGATCGCGCTCGTCATGGGAAGCGAAGTTCGGGGATTGCCAAAGAGCATTTTGGATCAATCGGACAAGATATTCGAAATACCAATGAGAGGGAAAAAGGAATCCCTGAATGTTTCAGTGGCATTCGGCATCGTGATTTATGGATTGATTTCTCCCCACGCCTCAGCTGTATCGCGAAGATAGTGCAGCGACAACCTTGGTGAAAGAAGTGTATTATGCGTAAACCACATTCCTGGAGCGTGCTCAACTGACGCTTCGTTGAAATGCTCATGCCGCCGAAGTGAGGGAGTGTATAATAAGTAAAATGCCGGGATTTTTGAAAACGCTCGTTGTTATTGCGGGGTTCGCCGTGGGGGCGGCAGCGGTAGCTCTGCCATACCTGGACCAGATCGGCAAAGTTCAGAAAAAAGCGGAAGTGAGAATCGGCCAGCAGTATATAACGGCTGACGTCGCAAAGGATGAACCGACACGGGAGAAGGGGCTCGGTGGGCGTGCCGATTTAGGCATCAACGACGGATTGCTCTTTATTTTTCCCCAAGCAGGAAATTACGGATTTTGGATGAAGGGAATGCTTATCCCCATCGATCTTGTCTGGATCGCCGGTGGAAAAATCGTCGGCTTCGAAGAGAACATGCAGCCGCCGGCGCCGGGAACGCCGGATGCCGATCTCAAAGTGTACTATCCACCGCAGTCCGTTGACAGAGTTTTGGAATTGCGTGCCGGAAGAGTAAGACTTTTGCAGGCCAATATCGGCGACCCGGTTTATGTTCGAACGCTTATACCGACTTCGCGAATTTTGCAAAATCCCCGATAAAGTTTCTTCCGCCGAGATGCAAACGCTTCTCCTTTTCCTCTTGACAGACGAAGCGGCAAATCCGAGAATGAGAGTGTGCTTCGCCGCCACTCGAAAGTCGGGGCGGGGAGGAGAAAGGGAGGGGTCTCTTGTTCAAACAACGAAGAGTCCGCGGTTATACTACGAGACATGGCAAAGATAGCAATCAATGGGTTCGGAAGAATAGGGAGGTTATTTTTGAAGCAGGCGTGGGGAAAACCGAACATCGATATCGTCGCGATCAACGACTTGGGAAGTTTGGAAAATCTTGCGTACCTTTTAAAGTACGACACGGTCTACGGCAGGTATGCGAGGAGCGTCGAGGCGCGCAACGGGAACTTAATCATCGACGGGAAAGAAGTTGTCTTTCTGCAAATCAAGGAACCGGCTCAATTGCCGTGGAAGCGCATGACTATCGACATCGTGGTTGAATCGACCGGTATTTTCGAAGAATACGAAAAAGCAAAGATTCATCTCGCGGGTGGAGCGAAGCGAGTGGTTATCACGGCTCCGGCTAAAGATCCCGACGGCGCCGCAGGAAAAACGGTTTTGGTGGGTGTCAATGAGGACGAGGCGAAAGGGGTTGCTCTCACTTCCAATGGTTCGTGTACGACAAACGCAGCTTCGCCCGTCATCCAAATCATGTCGGAAAATCCCGGAATCGCGAAAGCGGTGTTGAACACCGCGCATGGATACACGGCGACGCAATCCATCGTTGATGGGCCGGTCAAGGGAAACGATATGAGGCGTGGCCGGGCGGCGGCGCAGAACGTCGTCCCTTCCACGACGGGGGCGGCCATTGCCGTCACGCGGGCGATCAAGAATCTCCAGGGAAAATTCGACGGCATTGCTCTGCGCATTCCGGTCGTCGCAGGATCCATTGCGGACATAACGTTCGTCGCAAAAAGGAAAACGACCGTGGAAGAGATAAACGGCATCTTCACGGAGGCGGCGGCATCGCCGAGGTGGAAGGGGATCGTGGGAGTTACGAAAGATCAAATCGTTTCTTCCGACATCTTGGGGGCCGAGTACGGCGCGATCGTCGACCTCGGTTTCACGAAAGTTGTCGACGGCGATTTGGTAAAAGTGCTTTCTTGGTACGACAATGAAGCTGGCTATGTTTCAACTTTAGTCAGACATGTCGCCATGATTGCGAGCTTATGATTATCTACATCGGCGCTGATCATCGGGGCTTTGAATTGAAAGAGCGGATTCAGAATGACCTGAAACTGGCCGGCTACTCGGTGACCGACATGGGTGCCCGAACGTACGACAAAGACGACGATTATCCGGAATTCGCCGCGAAGGTCGCGAGGAAGATCAGTCTGGAATTCGAGACGGCGCGCGGGATTTTGATATGCGGTTCGGGGGTGGGCGTCGACATCGTCGCCAACAAATTCAGGAACGTGCGGTGTGCTCTCGTTTCAAACCCCAATCAAGCATTCGATTCTCGGCATGATGATAATGCGAACGTTCTTGCCCTCGGCTCAAGTTACGCGGATCACGAAGCGGCGAAGAAAATCGTGGTCACGTGGCTTGAAACGCCGTTCGGCGGCGATGAGCGGTTCAAGAGAAGACTCGATAAGATATCTTCTTTGGAAACCAGGATGATAAAAGACATCAATGAAGGTTCGATCGGCGATTATTGACATGAAAGTAATCCCATCGTTAAATTTCTCGGACGAAGCATCAGTGAGAGTCATAATGCCCAAGCTCGAGCTCCTCAAAAAAATGGGAGCTCGCGTCGTTCATATCGACGTATCCGACGGAAGGTTCACGGAAGCCGTCATGCCTCTTTCTCCTCAGTTTTTTGACGCTCTTCTGGGAAGCGATTTTGATTTTGAAATCCATGTGATGACGCACGACCCCCTCGCGGAGATGAAGCGATGGTCTGCCTCGAAGAACGTCAAGAGATTTGTGGTGCATATAGAATCCGATTTCAATCTTGGAGAGGCGGAAAAAGCTTGTTCCTCGATCAATGCCGAACTCGTTTTCGCGATGGGGATCGGCGGCGAGATGCATTATCTTTTCGATCTCGTTGAAATGACCGAGGTGGACATGGTTGAGTTTGTGGCCGTGCCGCTCGGTTTTTCCGGCGGGACGCTTGACGAATCCGTCCTCGGGAGAATCAAATTCTTCACGTCGGCATATCCCGCCGTCGAGGTGTTCGTGGACGGCGGGGTCAACGAACATACGGCGCGGATGATGAAGGATGCGGGCGCCGCAGGCCTTATTTCAGGATCGTACCTGTGGAAAAGCGACGAAATAGAAAAAGTGTATAATGGTTTAACGAGTTTATGAAAAAAACGTTTTTTTCGGAATGAAAGCGCGCCGGCCGAAGATCATTTTTGTGACGGGAGGAGTCATTTCCGGAATCGGGAAGGGGGCGTCGGCCGCTTCAATCAGTTCGCTCTTGAAATCGCGCGGCTATAAAATTTTTCCCGTCAAAATGGACCCATACTTGAACAAGGACGCCGGGACCATGAACCCGTATCAGCACGGCGAGGTTTTCGTGACCGACGACGGCGCCGAGACCGATCTGGATTTAGGGCATTACGAGCGGTTTCTGAACATGAATTTGGATCGGTACTCCAACTTCACGACGGGCTCCGTGTACGCGCACGTCATAGATTTGGAGCGGCACGGCGATTTCTTGGGGAAGACGATTCAAATCATCCCGCATGTCACCGATGAAATAAAACGGCGGATCGTGAAACCCGCCGAGGATAAAAAAGCCGACATCGTCGTCGTCGAAATCGGCGGGACGGTCGGCGATATCGAAGAAGAACCCTTTCTGGAAGCTGCGCGGCAGCTTTCCGGCGAATGCGGCGAGGAAAACGTTTCCTTTATCCACGTGGTAAAAATCGATTATGTCTTTCCGTCGGAGGAAGAAAAGACCAAACCCATCCAGCAATCAGTGAAGCTCCTCCGTGAGGCCGGCATCCATCCCAATTTCTTGATTGTACGATGCAAGCAGGAATTCGACGGCGACATCAGGAGCAAGATCGCGATGTTCACGAACGTCCGTCCCGACCACATCATCGAAGCTCCCAACGCGTCGAGTATTTACGAGGTGCCGTTAAATTTCAGGAAAAAGCGCTTGGACGAGAATATTCTGAAGAGTCTGCGGCTGCCCGTTAAACGGCTTGATATCGCTTTACTCCAAAGGAAAGTGCGGAAGCTCCGCCGGATCGCAAAATCGGTGAACATCGGTTTGGTGGGGAAATATGTCATGAACCCGGACGCGTACCTCTCCGTCGTCGAGGCGATCAAGCATGCGGCGCTCGCGGCCGGCGTCAAGGCGAACATCATTCAGGTTGATTCAGAAAAAGACAATATTATCGGAAAAATGAAGGACTTCGACGGCATTGTCGTCCCCGGCGGATTCGGCAAGCGGGGCATCGAGGGGAAGATAAAAGCCGTTAAATACGCCCGGGAAAATAAGGTTCCGTTTCTCGGCCTTTGCTTGGGGTTCCAGGTTGCCGTTATCGAATATGCGAGGCACGTTTGCGGGCTCACGAGAGCAAACAGCACCGAATTCGATCCCCGGACGCCGAATCCGGCCATCGATATTATGCCTTCGCAGAAGAACGTCAAGGATTTGGGAGGGACCATGCGGCTCGGCGCTTGGGATATGGAACTCGTGAAAGGGACGAAAGCGCGCGACCTCTACGGCAAGGATGTGGTGAGCGAGCGGCATCGGCATCGGTATGAAGTGAATCCCGAGTATCACGACGTTCTTGAAAAAAACGGTTTGGTCTTTTCCGGCTGGGCGAAAGACGACGATCGGCTGGCGGATATGATCGAGATTCCAAGCCACCCCTTCTTCGTGGGGACGCAAGCGCATCCTGAATTCAAATCTCGGTTTTTGGTTCCGCATCCGCTCTTCGTCGGCTTATTGAAAGCCGCCGCCCGGAAGAAATAACATCCCTCTTCCCCAATATGCCATCAAACCTCAGTGCGAGATCGCGCCTGCGCAGGCAGGCGGTCTCGCTTCTCCGCCAGCCCATGAACTGGCGGGACCCTGGCTGCTCGACTGGCGAGATGGTTCCTGCAAAGGAATTTCATTTCTTCCGTTCCGAGATTGGTGGACATCACCAAATCTTCCTTGAGCCGACTTCTGAGGCAACAGGCAAAACACCCGAGCGATGGGGAAAGAATGAACGAAATGGCGCCTCTGTTGAATCCCCATGGTTTCTTTAAAGAAACCAAAGTTGAGTGCGATAGTTCATGGCTTGATTCCGACGAAGAACGAAGATCGTATTTTTCCGTTTCCGAAGCGGGAAGCGAGGGGGAGGTTTGGCTCAATCTTTCGTGGGTGGTATAATGCAACCTAATGATTCCGATACACGAGGAGAAGCTAAAATATCTTGAGGAAACCGCAAACAAAATACGGGAAAAAATAATCGAAATGCTCGTCGAGGCGGGTTCAGGCCATTCGGCGGGACCGCTCGGCATGGCTGACATTTTCGCGGCGTTTTATTTCCACATTCTGAAGCACGATCCGAGAAAACCGGCGTGGCCCGATCGCGACCGGCTGGTGCTTTCGAACGGCCATATTTGTCCGGTGCTCTACGCGACCCTGGCGTACGCCGGCTATTTTCCCCGTGAGGAGCTTATGACGCTCCGGAAAATCAATTCGCGCCTCCAGGGCCACCCACACCGAGGAACTCTGCCGGGAATTGAAACGACCTCGGGGCCTTTGGGGTCGGGGCTTTCCCAGGCCATCGGCATGGCGCTTGCGGCGAGACTGGACGGCAAAAAATACCGGACGTACTGCCTGATGTCCGACGGAGAACACAACGAGGGGAATGTTTGGGAAGCAGTCATGTTTGCGGGGAAAAACAAGCTTTCGAACCTCACGGTCGTGATGGATCGGAACAATATTCAAATTGACGGCTTTACGGAAAACGTCATGCCGCTCGAGCCGCTCAGGGAAAAATACGAGTCGTTCAATTGGCACGTTCTGGAAATCGATGGTCACAACATGGAAGAACTGGTCTTCGCGATTTCCGAGGCCGAAGCGATTTACGAGAAACCGACGCTCATCGTCGCGCATACGATTCCGGGGAAAGGAGTCAGTTTTATGGAGCGTCGGTACGAATGGCACGGCAAACCCCCCACGCCGGCTGAAGCACGGTTGGCGTTGGCGGAGTTGCGCACCCTTGGTCGTAGAATTAAGAGCGAACATGAGTAAAAGTAGCGCAAAAGGCGAAACGCAAAATGCAAAACTTATTCACCTTTGCATTTTGCGTTTTGGGTTTTGAGCTATCAGCCATGGTGAACCCTAAATTAAAACTGAATCCGAAGATTTTCGACAAAGACGTCGAAGAAGCGCCCATCCGGAACGGTTTCGGCGAAGGTCTTCTGTTCCTTGGCGGCAAGAACAGGAACGTGGTGGCGCTCTCCGCCGATCTCACGGAGTCGACGCGCGTGGAAGCGTTTGCCAAAAAATACCCCGACCGGTTTTTTGAAGTCGGCGTCGCCGAACAGAACATGGCGACCATCGCCGCGGGCTTGGGTGTTTCGGGAAAAATTCCCTTCATCGCTTCGTACGCGACATTTTCACCCGGCCGCAATTATGAGCAAGTGAGAACGACCGTGGCTTATAACGATGCGAACGTAAAAATCGCTGGCCATCACGCGGGGGTGTCGGTTGGGCCGGATGGCGCGACGCACCAGGCAACGGAAGATATCGCCGTAATGCGGGTTATGCCGAACATGAGGGTTTTCGTTCCCTGCGATGCGATCGAAGCGAAAAAAGCGACCATCGTCGCCGCGTCGATTGACGGGCCGGTGTACATTCGGTTTAGCCGCGAGAAAAGTGCAGTCATGACGACGGAAGATACACCCTTTCGCCCCGGGAAGATGGAAACGTTTTGGGATTCTCGAAAGCCGCAGGCCGCGATTATCGCGTGCGGCTTGCTCCTCAGGAATGCGCTTATTGCGGCGAAGGAGCTGGAGAAAGAAAACATAGGCATCCTCGTTTTGAACAGCCATTCGATAAAGCCGATCGATCAAAGAGGAATCGTCGGGGCGGCCGAAAAAGCCGGGGCAATCATTACCGTCGAAGAGCATCAAGTTACCGGAGGACTCGGTGGCGCGGTAGCCGAAGTTCTTGCGGGGCGCCATCCGGTGCCGGTGGAATTTGTGGGTATGCATGACACATTCGGCGAGTCGGGCGCGCCCCAAGATCTTATTGAAAAATACGGCATGGGCGTAAAGGATATCAAAGAGGCCGTGCAAAAAGCCATCGCAAGGAAATGAAGGACATTATTGCCATCGGTTCGGTAACACAAGACAATTTCCTCGATGGAGGAAATCTCGCTCTTCGGCGCTATCCCCAAACTCCGTCAGGGAAGGCGTTTATTCTTCCCCTGGGCGACAAGCTTGCCGTGAAAAGCGCTTATTCGACGATCGGCGGAAATTCCGCGAACGCTTCCGTCACATTCGCGCGGCAGGGTTTTCGTACAGCGGTGGTTGGCCGCGTAGGGAATGACGAGCGTGGAGAAATCATCATTCGGCGTTTGCGGAAAGAAAGGGTTGCGACCAGCATGCTGGCTGTCGACGGGAAGGTGCCGACTGCTTTTGCGGTCTTGTTGCTCAAGGGCGGAGAACGAACGATTTTGAATTATCATGGATCGTCGAACGGTTTGTCGATCGCCGATATCGATTTCCGAAACATGAGAAGCGCATGGTGGTATCTTTCTCTTCCCGGCCGTTCCGAAGAACTGTACGGCAAACTTCTCGACTTTGCTTGGAGGAACAAAATTGCCGTTGCGCTTAATCCAAGCAGCTACCACTTGAAGCGCGGTCGGAGCGGAATCCTGCGGTCTTTGAAGAAACTGTCGCTTCTCAGTTTAAACGAAGAAGAAGCGGCAATCCTGACCGGCATCCCGTTTTCACGCGAACGGGAAGTTTTTAAAAAGCTTGACGATCTCACGAGCCCCGGCATTCTCGCGGTCACGGATGGATCAAGGGGCGTTACGGTTTCCGACGGGCATTTTGTCTACCGTGCCGGAACGTTCAAAGAAAAAAAGCTCGTTGATCGGACAGGCGCCGGCGATGCATGGGGTTCAGGATTTGTAGCGGGACTATGGGCGAGCGGTGTCGCGCGCTCCAATGCGCGCCGGGTGACCAGGGATCAGGTGGCGGAAGCGATTCGCGTTGCATCGGCAAACGCGACGTCGGTCGTCGAGCGCGTCGGAGCGACGGAAGGGATACTGACCGCCCGAGAACTCAAGCAGCCGAGGTGGAAAAATTTAAGAATAACGGTTGAAAAATTATGAGAAGATTTGAGTTTTGAATTCCTTACCATGATTTCAGCAGACAAAATAGCAAAAATACTCCGGACCGACAAGGATAATATCGAAAAGATAGAGAAACACCTTTCCGCCATAACGAGAAGATCCGGCATCATGGATGCGATTATGGCGGAGAATGAACGGAAAATGTCCGACCGGCTTTTCAAGCTCGACGTAGAGTGCGACGCCGGCGCCAAAGAAATTTATGATGCCTTGATTTCCAAAATCGAAGCCGACAACCATGCGGTTGCAGAAGCTCTGGGGAACCCGTCACTCACGAAAATGGCTGACTACGAAGGCATCGTCGAGGCCATCAAGAAGGTGAAGGGAACGGAGAAAGGATTTTTTCTTAAAAAAGAAAAGGCGATCGAATTTTTGAAAAATGAACCACCCAGGGAAATCCTTGCTTTTTTGAAATATGATTCGGTTGATACAATGCTCGAACACGAGGATCTCTTTGAGGTTATGAGCGCTCTCCGCTTCATCGAGGGAAATGAATGGTTGAACAACGTGTTCTTCAAACAGTATGAAACGCTCGCGCCCTCCGATTTCGAGGAACGAGAAATCATCATCCGTCCGTTGCCGGAGAAATGGGGACCGGCTGCGAGAAGTTTTGTCGACAAGAAATGGCACAACATAAGCCACTTGAAAGAAATGGGGGTGGTATTCGTCATCCCGCTCTCCCTCACTATCTCCGGCGAACTTTTGAGAATGATGGCTTTGGTGTTTCACTACCTGAACGAAATACCTTTTTATTCCGATATGATCGAAAAATGTGCTGAGTTGCCGGAAACCTTCGCGGCCAATCTGATATCGCTTCTCCGCGGGGATGTCTTGGACCGGCACATGCCCGAAGGCGAGAAAACGCTCTGGCTTGTCGTACAGCGGTATCTTACGAAAGACGACGAAAACGAGTGGCGGCTTTTTGTGCCGCATTTGAATCCGGAGGCGATTCATTGGACGAAGGCGGGGCACGACATCATGAAATTGGGAGAAGCTTTGAATCGCGGGGGGATCGATCTGAGTTTTTGGGACGGCCTCGATTGGGTCGGTGATTTTTTCAAAGACGAACTCGGTGAAGATATGCTCGTGAGCTTCAATCTCGTGGATACCGTTATGAGCTTGGTTCAAGAGAAAGAGTCGATCAAATACCTGTACCACCACCAGGAAGCGCTGTGGAACCAAATCTTCGCATCGTACTTTTCTTTCGGGGAAATGGAAAAATTTTCGAAAGATTATCTCCTCCAGGGATACTTTGAGATATAAAAAAGTAACCAGTAACGAGGAATACCTCTCCACGCTACTGGTTACTTGTTACCGATTACCCATTACTTCTATAATGAACTCTATGCGCAATCTCCTGAATACCTTGCAATGGGCCGAAGAGAAGGGCATAGCGCTGGGGCATTTCAACATCGCGAGTTTTGAACAATTCAAAGCCATTGCCGAAACCGGGAGAAAACTAAATCTGCCGCTCTTGATCGGCGCTTCGGAAGGAGAACGAGAGTATCTGGATGCCGGTGAGGTCAGAAAATTGGTGTCCGGCTACAACGAAGAGTACGGCGATCGGTCGGGGGACGGTTTTTGGCTTTTCTTAAACGCCGACCACACGCATAGCCTTGATAAAGCAAGAGAGGCGGCCGAAAAAAACTTCGATGAGATATTGTTCGACGGAGGAAAGCTGCCGCTTGAAGAGAATATTGCGGAGACGCAGAAGGCGATGGGCATCATACAGTCGATCAATCCATCGATCGTGGTTGAGGGTGAAATGGGGTATATCGGGAGTTCTTCCGAGGTGCGCAGTGACATTCCGGAAGGCGCAGCCATCCGTCCTGAAGATTTGACCAAGCCTGATGATGCGCTGAGATTTGTGAAAGAAACCAACGTTGATCTTCTCGCGCCGGCCGTCGGCAATATTCACGGCATGTTTTCGAATGCTCCCGATCCGGCGCTTGATATCGAACGGATACGGGCGATTAAGCAAGCCGTTCAAATACCTTTGGTGCTCCACGGGGGGAGCGGAAATACCGACGATGATTTTTTGAAAGCTATCGATGCAGGAGTTTCTCTCATACACATTTCAACTGAAATACGCGTGGCTTGGAGGAAGGGTTTGGAAGAAGAGTTAAAAGCAAAACCGAATGAAGTTGCACCTTATAAAATAATGGCCGAAGCGATTGAGAACATGAAGAGAGTCGTAGAAAAAAAGGTGCGGCTTTTTTACCGGCTCGACCATTGATGCCGTATATTCTTGTTTCTTCTTTCGTGCTCGCGCTCGGTATCGCAGTTCTCGTTGCTTTCGCGCTTTTGGCGGTATCGCTCATCATTTCGAATCTCTTTGGTGCGCCGTACGTTCCCGTTGAGAGGAAAAACGTGAAGAGGATATTGGAAATCGGGGGATTGACGTCAGGCGACGTGATTTGCGATTTGGGGTCGGGCGACGGCCGGGTATTATTTGAAGCCGTGAATCATTTCGGAGCGTCACGGGGGATTGGCTACGAAGTTTCGTTTTGGCCGTATTGGCAATCTCTCTTGGGCGCCCGGAGGAATAAACTCCACCATCGGGTAACATTTTACCCAAAGAACTTTTTGAAAGAGCGGGGCGATGCGTTCAGCGACGTGACGTTCCTCTACATCTACACCTATCCGCCCCTCATGAAGAAAATATCTTCCGTTATACTGTCGCATCTCAAGAAAGGGACGAGGATGATGGCGGTTTCTTTTGACCTCCCGGACAATCCGGACTGGCGGCTCGTAAAAGTCGGCGATGCCGGCTGGCACAGGGTTTTTCTGTACGAGAAAATAAGATAGTTGCGGATTTTCAATTTACGATTTAGCGCTTTTCAACCGATTTTCCAACGTTGGAAAATTTTCCCATGAGAGATTCAACGAAAATTGAAAATGAGAAATTAATCAGTTAGAATGTTGCTTGATTATCCTTGTATGGAGACGCAAAACGTAAGGAAAGTAATCCTCGAAGTGCGGGCCGGGACGGGCGGCGACGAAGCGTCGCTTTTCGCGGGCGACTTGGTCCGGATGTATCAAAAGTATTCCCAGAGGAAGGGGTGGGGATTCGCGATCGTGGATGCCTCAGAGTCCGGTGCTCGAGGGTACAAAACGCTCGTTGCTGAGGTTTCGGGACAGGGTGTTTATGAAATTCTGAAACACGAATCAGGCGTGCACCGCGTCCAGCGTGTGCCGGTTACCGAACGGCAGGGAAGAATCCACACGTCAGCCGCTTCGATTGCTGTCCTGCCGATCGTTGAAGCAAAAGCCGTCGAAATTAAAGAAGGCGATCTCGAAGTCACGTTTTCCCGCGCCGGCGGGCCGGGGGGGCAGAATGTCAACAAGGTTGAAACGGCCGTACGCATCCTCCACAAGCCGACGGGTATCGTCGTTTCGTGCCGGATGGAACGGTCGCAGCACGCGAACCGCGAAAAGGCGATGGAAGTCTTGCGATCGAAACTTTTTGAAATCCAGCGGGAACAGGCAACCGGTTCGGTTTCGGAGCTCAGGAAATCGCAGATAGGGACCGGCGACCGGTCGGAGAAAATCCGCACGTACAATTTCCCGGAAGACCGGATTACCGATCATAGGATCGGCAAGAAGTTCCACAACATAGAAAAAATCCTCGAGGGGGACTTTGATCCCATCGCGAAAGCTTTCGTGGGGAAGTGATTTCTGCGTTTCTCTCAAAAACGCTATCAAATTCCCCAGCGTGGAATTTGCGCTCGCTCTCATCTCCACTCTTCTCGCTTCGCTTGAAACCCTGCTCGCCCTGCTTGCGCAGGCAAATCGTCCTGCGAGACGGTTTGCTCGAAACACAGAAATCACTCCCCTTGCTTTTTAGTTTCCTTGGCTGTTCAGAAGATTGATGTCCTGTTGGAACTGGTTCGCCCGGTTGACGACCGGCTGGCCGTACCAAAATCGGTAGGTATACCAATTATTTCCGGCATAATACTTGGCTGCGGCGCAGCGTTCAAGAAGGTCTTGTGATTGCGAAGGTATTTGCTGGCTGTAGCTCGCGCATGACTGCGAAGTTTCCATATCCTTGATATAAAGGCCGGTTGCGACGAAAGCGTCGGAATTATTCCAAGGATTAGCCGGCTTGTCGCCGGTTACCTGCGAAATTTCCGCGGCGTAAAGGTTCCACGTCGAAGGGATGAACTGCGCCGGTCCCATCGCACCGCCGTATGTCCCGTGTTGATTGGGGCAGGAAACGTATGCCGCTTGGGAAGCGGGGTCAATGTTCAGCGATTTCAAAAGTTGCAGAAAGATCGGCACATCCCGTGTCGGATTCATGGCTGTCGTGTAGGAGCACTTTCCGACGTTTTGGCCGAGAGCCGATTCTCGATCAAGGATGGCAAGGAGAAACGCCGCTCTCACGCCCGTTGCTCCTTCGGCAACCTTTGCGTATTGGTAGGCTTGAGCGAAGGTCAACTGCCCGCCTCCCAGAAGCTGGAAAATTCTGCTTCGTATTTGTGCGGCGGTTTCCTGCGTTTTCGTCAGCAGTTTCTGGTATGCCGCCTCCTGACCTTTGGTTTGCTGGAGCAGCGTGCTTTTCTGGGTTTGAGTCTGCTGGAGGCCGGCCTTCTGGGTGGTTTGGATGTCTTTGAAATTTTGAGTATCGGTCAGTTCGCTGTTCAGCGTTTGTTGCTGGGCGACGAGTTGGTCGCGGAGTTTTTGTATCTGATCCAGTTCATCGCGCATGCTGCTTTGGACAAGGACAACATTGTCGATGTTGGTGAAAAAATCCGAGAGGCTGTTGTTTGCGAGGAGGATGGTAAGAAGGTTTTTGTTGTCGCTTTCGTAGATGGTCCTGATGGCCGTGCTGAGTGCGTCCTTATTGACATTGATTTGGTCTTCCGTCTGGCCGATCTGGGTTTGGGTATCTTGGATATCGCTGTTCAACTGCGTGAGCTTCAAATTGACGGCTTTTATCTGCGTGTTGATCTGGGAGATTTTCGTATTCAGCAGTTTTATTTCTCCGGATAGCGTTTTGCCTTGCTTTTGGTACTGATCTATTTGTGATTGTTGTTGTTCTATCTGATTTTCCAGGTCGGAAAGCTGCGCCTCCAAGGCTGCTCGTTCGGCTTGGGTGTCCGTCGTTGTAGCCGCCTGCGTTGAGCTTGCTTGTCTTGAGCTCGTCGAAGTGGTTGAACCCGAGGTTTGAGCGCTCGCATTCAAAAATAAAGCCCCGGCGAGGAAGGAGGTTAAAACAAAAACATGGATTTTGATATCCTTCATCTCTTTATAGTAACACAAAAAACACCCCGGTGTTACAGGGTGCAAAACGTCAAACTTTGCGTTTTAATTTTGAGTTTGATCTACGATTTTGTTCCCTCGGTTTTTTCTTCCGCGGTCGTCTCCGCTTCCGTGGCTTCGGCTGCGGGCGGAGAAGTTTCAATTTTTTCTTCTTTCGCCTTGTTTACCGTAACAATCACAGAATCCTCGGGGACCAACAGTTTTACCTCCTTGTCGACGATCAAGTCCTTGACGTGAATGGCGTTGCCCTCGTCGGCCAAAGAGCTTATATCGACTTCGAATTTATGCGGGAGTTTCGCGGGCACCGCGGAAACCGTGATTTCATTCAAGACCTTCACGATCACGAAACCTTTCTTCGTCGCCGGCGCGTCGCCCGCGAGTTCCACCGGGATTGCGGCTTCGATCTTTTCATCCATTCGTATTTGGTGAAAATCAACCGTCATCGCTTTACCTTTCAGGGAATCATAAAAGACGTCGGAAATAAGAACCGGTAATCCCTCTTTCCCCTCGACGAGGAGCGTCACGACGGTATTTTCACCCGTTTCCTTGAATATCTTCATGAATTCTTTTTCCGAGACGCTCAAGTGCCTGTTTTTTACATTGTGGCCGTAAAGCTCAGCGGGGAGCATGCCCTTCGCCCGGAGTGCTTTCACTTTTTTTCCGAAAGTTGTTCTTGTTTCCGCTTTGAGTTCCATGGTTTCTTTGGTTAATTTCGAGTGATGCAATTTCGCATTTCAATGAAGTTCAAGAATGCAAACGTTTCTTTATTTTTGCTTGTTGTTCTTTTTCACCCTGGCCTTTTTGGTTTTCGTGGGGGCTGCTTCGGCTTTGATCCGGCGTGCCTTGAACTTTTCGATTCTCCCCGCCGTGTCGATCAGCTGTTCCTTGCCAGTGTAGAACGGATGGCATTGGGAGCAGATTTCCACGTGCATCTCGGGAACCGTGGACCCTACGGTCAAAACGTTCCCGCACGCGCAGACAACTTTGGCTTTTTCGTAGTATGTGGGATGAATGTCTTTCTTCATATTGGAGCGATGACCCCCTCATTAAACGCAAAGCGTTGATGCTGCGGGGGTCCTTTTGCGTAGCTGTAAACAATGAATAGTTTTACATAAAAACCCGATGATGGCAAGTGGCCGTAATGGTTCAATAGCTTGGAAACACTGGAGGGTTAGAATATGGGTATGTACGAAACAAACAAAAGGTTGCTCCGCCTCCGGATGGAAGCGGTCCGGATGGTCCGGGCAGGGTACGGGGTCAGGGAAACCGCGAGACACTTCGGGTACACTCCGG
>DAIDAY010000069.1 GCA_027310365.1 bacterium | reverse complement strand
GATATAATTATGCTCTTCTTCGGCTCTAATACCTATACCAAATTTCTACTTTTGTAGATTAAACAGCAAATTCCAAGTTAAGTTCTCTAATACCTATACCAAATTTCTACTTTTGTAGATGCTACATTGGCATAAGATAATCCGTCTCTAATACCTATACCAAATTTCTACTTTTGTAGATAAAAAACTCAATCACCTTATTTTAACTCTAATACCTATACCAAATTTCTACTTTTGTAGATCTTTCATAATTCTTGTGGTTTTTTTCGCTCTAATACCTATACCAAATTTCTACTTTTGTAGATAGCTGTGGGTAAGTTATTTGACAAACTCTAATACCTATACCAAATTTCTACTTTTGTAGATTTTCGCGCAGAATTAACCCGCTATACGCCTCTAATACCTATACCAAATTTCTACTTTTGTAGATAATGCGAATAATGCGGCAATAGAACCTCTAATACCTATACCAAATTTCTACTTTTGTAGATTTAATTTACCGCTAAAAATTCGTACTCTAATAC
>DAIDAY010000068.1 GCA_027310365.1 bacterium | reverse complement strand
GTAGAAGTGAGCCATCTCTTTTAAGTCTCGCTCGTTTTCCTGTTCAATCTCTTCCGGTGTCCATTTACTAAAATCATCTCGCAGCCTTTGATTCTCAATCGTCAAATCAGCCAGTGATTGTTCAAGTGAATGAATGTGCCCTTGATAGTCAGGCTGTCTTTGGTAATCGTTCGCCATTTGCCTTGTTATCATTTCACATTCTTGTGGGTTGAAGCAATCTCTACCAATCACTCCACCGCAATCTGCATCAAAGTATTGGCTTCATCGTCTGTTAATTGTAAATTCATTTTTTAAAATCTTCATCAATTATAGCTCGCATGATCAAGTAATCATTTAATGAGTAATATCCAACTGTCAATGGATCTTTTATAATATGGTTTCCAGCTTCGTCTTCTTTTTCAACGATGTATATTTCATTTCGTTCAAAATAAAACGAATCATTAATTGTTGTTACAGCACGATGTGGTTCAATGAAATATAAGAATTCAATAACTTGAAACTTGATGATTCCTTTTTCATTTGGAT
>DAIDAY010000067.1 GCA_027310365.1 bacterium | reverse complement strand
GAATGAAGAATTGTGAACACAATCCCACTTCAACATTCATTTGTTCCTTGTTCCTTGTTCATCTGTTCCTTTGCCCATTATCTCTTCAATTGCTTTTCCAACAGAGCCATTGGGCATTTGAATATGAAGCAGTGCCGCCAAAGTTGGAGCAATATCGGTCATATACACTTCACGGTTCGAAACTCCATGTTTGATATTCCATCCATACCAAATTAAAGGAATGTGCGTATCGAAAGGATTCCATGTGCCATGAGTGGTTCCTGTTTTACTGTACGCATCATACCAGCCTGCATTTAAAACAATTTGTATCTGACCGCTTCTTTTAAAATTATATCCCTTCACCATCATGGTTTTTAATTTTTCGGGAACAGGCGTTCTTTCTATCCATGCCATGTCAACTGCATAATTAATACCGGGTTGTTTTTGTAAAAATTCCAAAGCAGTTTTTTTTATGGCGTCAAAATCAAGATTTGCATTTGCAATTTTATTGAGATCGAAATTGACCTGGTAATTGGTAATGGAACGA
>DAIDAY010000066.1 GCA_027310365.1 bacterium | reverse complement strand
CTATGGTCGCGAGCCCCAGATCGCGGATCAAGCCGTTTATCATCTTGCCGCCGGGGCCGATGACGAGGCCTATCTTCGCGGGATTGATCTTCAACTGGACGATGTACGGCGCATACTTGGAAACCTCTTCCCGGGGCGCGGCGATAAGCGTTCTCATAAACTCCAAAATTTGGAGCCGCGCTTCCCTTGCCTGCTCCAGGGTCTTTTGGATCATCGGCATAGTGAGCCCGTGGATCTTCACGTCCAGCTGGACCGAGTTCACGCCTTCGTCCGTGCCGGCGATCTTGAAGTCCATATCTCCGTAGTGATCCTCCGGCCCCTGGATGTCGGTCAAAACCTTGAAGTTGTCCCCATCGTCCATCATTAAACCCATAGCGATGCCCGCCGCGGGTTTCCTAATGGGCACGCCCGCGTCCATCAAGGCCATCGAGCTCGCCGAGACCGTCGCCATGGAAGAAGAGCCGTTCGAAGAAAGTATCTCCGAAACCACCCGGATGGTGTACGGGAATTTGTCCACCGGCGGGATC
>DAIDAY010000065.1 GCA_027310365.1 bacterium | reverse complement strand
TGCGGAAGCCGTCCTGAATAATGAAGAAGGCGCGGAAATCATAGGCAGGCTTGTCAGCGGAAAGATTCTTGAGCTTGAGGAATCGAACGGGAAGGAATACAGGTTAGCCGGAATCGCGAACGGCGGCGCGAAAGTCGCAGAACTTGCCGCGGAAGTTCTCGGAAGAGATTATGTGAGTATGAACTGGAAGACAGGCGAAGTTATAGGAGAGATTTATCCGGTTGAGTTTGTAATCTGCGAGGATGTAAATACTGCGGGAAGCTCTATAAAAAAATGTTATGAAAAATTCATCGTTCCGAAAAAAGCTTTCGCAAAACATGCGATAACGGTTGTCGACAGGAGCGAGGGCGCGGTTGAGAATCTTGCAGGCATCGGGATAGACCTTCATTATTTTCTTAAGAAAGAACATATCGGGGTTTACGAGGATTCGTTTTAATTCCTTCTGGGACAATAATCTTCCACAACATCCGGGTCTATATCGTACGGTATTTTCTCGCCGCCGCATATATCGCATATGAGTATAAATT
>DAIDAY010000064.1 GCA_027310365.1 bacterium | reverse complement strand
TGATTATACCATCCATATAAAGTATCCGAACCTTTGCCGATATACAGTATTGAACCTACTGTAATAATTTTATTCTTGCTTAAAATAATAGTATCATTATTCTTAGAGACATAGCAATTTTTTATAGAGTCATTATTAGACAAAATATTACTTTGAGCATAGGAAAAAATAGCTCCTATGCTCAAAATAAATGAAAGAATGCACTTTTTACTTATACTCATTTGAAAGCGAATTTACAGATTTACTAATTCTTAAAATGCAAAATGAGTGCAACAGGATTAGTGCCGTCGTTTACCATTACTTTCGCAACATTATAATAATCTAAATATAATAAATTAAAAGTTTGTAATTGGTCTTGAATTGAAATAAATCCATTTGAAAAGGACCATGTTGTACCTGAAGTGGGTGAAATATTTGTTGGAAATCCTCCATTATCTGTCCATGCAATTATTCTATTTATATTATTATTCTTAATGACTTTTTGTAATTCTATTGTTATTTCGTCGGCAGAGGTTTGTTGTACAATAG
>DAIDAY010000063.1 GCA_027310365.1 bacterium | reverse complement strand
CCCACATGCTTTCCCACTTAGACGTGACTTGGGGACCTTAGCTGTAGGTTAGGGCTGTTTCCCTTTTGACGACGGACCTTAGCACCCGCCGTCTGTCTGCCGATCAAGTCTCGTTGGTATTCGGAGTTTGGTTAGTATTGGTAGATCTCGCGACCCCCGCAACCATCCAGTGCTCTACCCCCAACGGCATACAATCGACGCTCTACCTCAATAGATTTCGCGGAGAACCAGCTATTTCCCGGTTTGATTGGCCTTTCACCCCTAAACACAACTCATCCGCTAATTTTTCAACATTAGTGGGTTCGGACCTCCAGTGCGTGTTACCGCACCTTCATCCTGGTCATGCCTAGATCACCTGGTTTCGGGTCTAATTCATCAAACTCTATCGCCCTATTCAGACTCGCTTTCGCTGCGCCTACACCTATCGGCTTAAGCTCGCATGATAATAAGTCACTGACCCATTATACAAAAGGTACGCAGTCACCCCCTATGGGGCTCCTACTGCTTGTAAGCATTCGGTTTCAGGTAC
>DAIDAY010000062.1 GCA_027310365.1 bacterium | reverse complement strand
ACATTGCTTCGCGCCATCGTAGGCGTTTGGCCATATGGCGATGGAGTCGTACGCATTCCCCAACATGCGCATTTCCTACTCCTTCCGCAGCGGCCGTACATCCCGACAGGGTCTCTCGCCAAGGCGGCAACTTACCCTGCGCAGCCGCTTTTGTTTTCTCGCGGCGAGATCGAGGATGCGATGGAAGACGCGCGGCTGGAGGCTTTTAAGCTCCGACTGGATGAGGAAGACTCGTGGGCGCAGCGTCTGTCCGGCGGCGAACAGCAGCGGGTTGCAATTGCGAGGGTGCTGCTCGCCAAGCCTGACTGGCTTTTTCTAGACGAGGCGACGTCGGCGCTCGACGAAGAATTGGAAGGCGAGATATATCGTGTTCTGAGCATCCGCCTTCCCAAAACTACGATTGTGTCGGTCGGTCATCGTTCGTCGCTTGAGGCCTTTCATAAAGTGCGCGTTGCGATGACCGTGGCAGCAAATGGAATGTTCAGTCCCCAATGGCAGCCCATCCCGTGCAGGAAGCTCGGCTTGAACCGAGGC
>DAIDAY010000061.1 GCA_027310365.1 bacterium | reverse complement strand
CCCTTTGAAGTTATCCATATGGAAATATTATTCTATATAGAACAATTTTGCAATAGTTGATATAATCCACATATAGGCAAAATTGTGGATAAAAACTTATGTCCGATATTTCCAATAAATTCGCCAAAAAAGTAAAGGAGATAAGGTTGAGAAAGAAAATGTCGCAGGGCGACCTCGCCAAAATTCTTGGCGTTCACCCAACCTATATTTCCGGCATTGAGCGGGGCGTTCGCAATATGGCTTTGAAAAACATTGAAAAATTGGCGAACGCGCTCGGCGTTTCCGTCAATGACTTGTTGAAATAATTTTATGGCAAACAATAACCACAAATACGACAAATATACCCGCGAGGAATTGATAGATGAGCTGGAAACTCTGAAGAAAAAGAAGTACGGCCTTGTTTGGGATAAAAAGAACTCGCAGGAAGTTTTGGACGCTTTTGTGAACTGGGAAAATGTGCCGGAAAATTTTGTGCCAAAACAATTTCCGGTTTTGAAAGAAGTTAAAAACAAAGAAATTGAAACAGACGAGGCTAAAC
>DAIDAY010000060.1 GCA_027310365.1 bacterium | reverse complement strand
GCAATGCGCTGGCCGTCGGTCCCCGGTGCCTGCGGCGTGGCGGCAAGGCCTTCGACGATCTGCTTCACCGCCTGTTCGGCCCCCAGCGTCAGCGCCAGCGCTACGCCGCTGTAGGGATACTGCGGCGGGATCGCTTCGCTGCGGTCCCACTTGCCGTTCATGTAGGCAAAGAAGTCGTCACCGGGCTTCACGCCCTTGTCGATCTCCGCGGGATTGAGCCCCCAGCCCCCGAAGGTCGGGATGCGGTAGCCGTCGATTTCAGAGGTGGAGCTCGCTGGATCGGCGTGGGCTGCTGCGGAGAAGGTGAGCGCGAACAGCGAGGCGGCGGTAATCGCGCCCTTGACGTGCTTCAGCATGGATCGAGGCTATCCAATCGATTGCGAATGAAACGAAATGGGACTCTAGCCATCGCCCGGCGCTTGTCCAGCACCCAGCAGCATTGCCTGAATGTGCAGGTCAGGCGTCGGCGCCGTCGAACTGAAGGCGGGCAAGGCGGGCATAGAGTCCGTCCTGCGCCGAAAGCACGGCATGCGTGCCC
>DAIDAY010000005.1 GCA_027310365.1 bacterium | reverse complement strand
CTGTTATACAGTATCACACTTTGTTTGATTATCTCTTGGGGAAAAGAAATCTCTCTGGCTAAACCGTCTCCTGGGACGAGTCGCAGTGTATGTATGGGGAGCAATGACATTGCCCGTGCGGCAGCTCTCGGAGGTTCAAAAGCTTGGTACCCGCAAGGGTTTTTGAACCGAGAGCGCAGGGCGGCAGTGACCGCAGGAGTCACTGAACGCCCGGTGCCGGGAGGGTAATGTCATTGCTCCTCTAGAACGCGGTGAGAATTTCGATGCCGTTCTCGGTCACGGCGATCGTTTTCTCGAAGTGAGCCGAAAGCGATCCATCCTTGGTGTAAAAGCTGTCGTCTTTCGCCTGGATGGTTTGCGCTGAACCAGCCGATAGCATCGGCTCGACGGCAATCACCAATCCTTTTTTCAAAAGCATTCCCTCCCCTTTCTTGCCGTAGTTGTAAACGATGGGGTCTTCATGAAGTTTGAACCCGACACCGTGGCCAGTCAGCCCCTCGACGACACTCAAGCCGTTCTTTTCAGCCGTATTTTCGATCGCCCAGCCGATGTCTCCCGTACGCGCTTTTGAGGCTCTGGCGGCCGCTAAACCCTCGTTTAAGGCTTCTTCCGTCGTCCTTATAAGGCTTTTTGCTTCCTCACTTATCTTTCCTATTCCTACGGTCACGGCGGCGTCCGTGACGTACCCCTCGTAAACCACCCCAAAATCTATTTTCAAAATATCGCCGTTCTTTAATTCCCGATCAACCGGAACGCCATGTACGATTTGATCGTTCAACGAAGCGCACACAACCGCCGAATACGGCTTTGCCGCTCCTTCAGGTTTATAATTGAGAAATGCGGACGAAGCCCCGGCCTCTTTCAGCATTTCTCCAGCTTTGTTTTCCAAATCCAGGAGATTGACGCTTGGGGCGGCCATTCCCTTGAGGGCAAGAAGAATGTTCACCAGAATCTTCCCGGATTTCCGCAGACCCTCGATGTCGTTGTCTTTTTTGAGGAGAATCATTCGCTATTCGTCAAAACGCAAAAGTGCGGCGATTTTCCGGTGGACTTTATAGGGCGCAGGCTCTCCGTTCACTTTTGCAATTTTGTATCCTCGTTGCAACGCTTTCGCAACGATGGGAACGGTGCGTTTACGGTATTGGTCGAGGCGGTGCGCGAAAAGATTCGGATCATCGTCGATTCTTTTTTTCGCCGATGCTCCGCAAAATGAGCACGTTTTCGCCTTCGAGGCCGCGAGGATTGGCAAACCGCACACGGAACACATCAGTCGGCCGGCATTCCGCTTTGCGGCGGCGTTCGGTTTCACCACGAGTTCGATGATATAGACGTTCTTGCGCCCATATTCTTCCTTCAGTAAAGCGAGTAGACCCTCGTGCTTCGCGTCGCCGAACGCTTCAAAAAGCGTCCGCGGCGATCCGCTATAGACGACACTTAATCCCGTTCGGGAGATTTTTCGCGTTTCTTGGCGTACCCTCTTCAGAACGAACGTCGGCGTGTTGAGCGTTCCCTCATCGTTCAATTTCTTTTCTTTCTGCATTTCTTTATTGTTCTTGTTTTTGGGGTCGTTCAGAAGCCGACGGAGGTATTGGCCTGTATCGAAATGGAAAAAGCCGTACTGTCTCACGAGAAGTTCGGCTTGCGTTCCCTTGCCGGAACCCGGCGAACCGTAAATGATGACGGCGCTTTTGTTCATGTATTGGATACGTTACATGATGCCTTCGTATTCCCTGATGGTGAGTTGAGATTCAACGGCCTTCATGGTCTCGAGCGCCACGGCAACAATGATGAGGAGCGCCGTGCCGCCGATCGTCAAGGAAGCGATACCGGTCGCCATCTGCGTCAGGTTCGGCAGTATCGCGACAAAGCCCAGGAACAAGGCTCCCCAAAACGTTATGCGATGAATCGTCTTCGTTATCGTTTCGGCGGTCGCTTCGCCCGGTCGGATGCCCGGAATAAATCCACCGCTCCGCTGAAGATTTTTGGAGATTTCCTCGGGATCGAAAGTTATGGCCGTATAGAAATACGTAAAGAGGACGACTAACAGGAAGTACACCAAACTGTAGATCGGTATGTTATTGAAAAAACTCGAAGACCATCCGTTGAGCGTAAGCGAAAGGCTCGGTGAGACGACTGCCGCCGCTTGGGCGAAGAATTGCGGGAAAAGCAGAAGAGAAATCGCGAAAATGATCGGGATGACGCCCGCTTGGTTTACTTTGAGCGGCAAATACGTCGAGACGCCACCGTACATCTTCATTCCACGCACTTGTTTTGCGTATGATATCGGTATCTTCCGTTCGCTTTCGTTGATGAACGTAACGCCCGCGATGACGATGACGGCAAGGATGACGAACGCGAGATACGTCGGGAGCATCGCCGGATTGTAGTTGAAAAACATCGTCCCGATTTCCTGCGGCAAGCGCGACACGATGCCCGCGAAAATGATGAGAGAAACGCCGTTCCCGATTTTATATTCCGAGATCAGTTCGCCGATCCACATGAGAAATACGCTGCCCGCCGTGATGACGAGAACGTTCGCGATGAGTGATGAAAACGGCAGCGGGCTCAGAACTTTCTGGGAAGTCAGAAGGTTCAAAAAACCGTAGGCCTGAAGCATGGCCAAGGGCACGGTGATGTACCGCGAGATCCTGTTGAATTTCGCCTGGCCCTGCGCTCCCTCTTCATAATAGATTTTCTTGAGTTGCGGAAAGACGATCGTCAAAAGCTGCATGATGATGGTCGCCGTGATGTAGGGGCCGACGCCGAGCATCATGATGGAAAGATTCGAGATGCCGCCGCCGGAAAAGATATTAAGGAATCCAAAAAGCTGGTTGGAAGACAAGAATTGCTGGAGTTGGGAAACATTAATGCCGGGAATCGGGATCGCCGCGAAGAGACGAAAAACAAAAAGCAAAAAGAGAACACTCAAGACCTTTTTCCTGAGGTCCGGAATTTTAAAAATTTGGAGAAATTTATTCATCCCGTTGGAAACAAAACGCCTTTTTTAGAAGCGACCGCCTACGACATGAGGTCGATGCAACTTCGTTCGTAGTTATTTTCTGCATAAGTTTGTGGTTTCTCGCGGGATGCATTGACGTTAGAGCATTTTACCTCCCGCCCGCTCCACAGCTTCCTTGGCTTTTGCCGAGAGTTTAATGCCCTGAATCTCGAAAGATCCTTCGGGATTCTCATCGAAAAGGATTTTCACGGGTTCCTTCCTGCTTTTTATTATACCTTTTTTGACGAGTATTTCCGGAGAAATCTTCTGGTTTTCGGCGATTTTTTTAAGGTCACTCGTCTTGACCACCGCGGCAGCCTTTTTCAGCGAGATATTCTTGACACCCCGAAGTTTCGGGATTCGCTGGATCATATCCCGCTCTGCGGGCCTGATGCGGTGCCCGGCACGGGCCCGCTGTCCTTTTTGGCCCTTCCCGGAAGTTGTACCACGTTTCCCTCCCCTGCCTACCCTCTTTATTTTTTTGCCGCGATGCGCGGGCCGCAGTTCATGTAGTTGCATGCTCATCGGTTTTGGTTTTTTCTCCGTTAAATCGCTTGAGTGCCCTGATGGTCGCCATGGCATTCGTCAATTTGTTCGTCGTCCGGCCGAGAATTTTTGCCGAGACGTCTTTCACGCCGGCAAGTTCGAGAACCGTGCGGACGGATCCGCCGGCAATGAGCCCGTGGTTCTTTTTGGCGGGTTTGATCCGTATTCTTGCGGCGCTGTATTTTTCATCGATTTCATGCGGGATAGTCCTTTCTTCTTTCAGGTTGACCGTAATGAGATTTTTTTGCGCCTGTCGTTTTGCTTTTTCAACCGACGCAGCAACATCGAGGCCCTTGCCGATGCCGAGTCCCACTTTTCCCTTCTTGTCGCCTAAAACCAACGTCGCCCGAAAGCTCATCCTTTTCCCGCCGGCCATGACTCTGGTCACCCGTTTGATTTCGATAACTTTTTCCTGGTACTCGCTTTTCGGCTTCGCGAAACGCGGACTGCCGTGTGATTGTCGTGGATTCATCTCGTTAGAAGTGGCACGCATACGCACCCTGCGCTTTGCGTTTATTGTTTTTGACCATTTTCATTGATGATTTATTCATTGTTTTATTCCTTTGATGCGCGTACGCGATTTCTCACGAGATTCATGGGATGAGAACTGCAAGCCGTTTTCCCTCGTTCCGTCTGCCAAAGCTTTAATGCGACCGTGATATTTATACTTGCCCTTGTCGAAAACCACTTCTTTGATGCCGAGCGCGATGGCTTTTTTGGCGAGCGCTTCGCCGACCATCTTCGCCGCGCCGGTTTTCGTCGTTTTCTTCTTTCCAGCGATTTCAAGCGATGAAGCGGCCGCGAGCGTTTTGCCCTTCGCGTCATCGATGATTTGTGCATGGATGTGTTTATTGCTTCTCAAAACGGAAAGCCGCGGCTTCGATGAGGTCGCTCGCAACTTGACGCGTACGCGCCGCGCTCTTCTCTTCGCTTTCCTATTGGCTGATTTCACTTTCCTCATTTTTTAGCTTGCGGAGGCGGTTGTCGCCGCTTTCTTGCCCGCTTTCCTCCTTACAATTTCGGTATCATAATGAAATCCCTTCCCCTTATACGGTTCCGGTTCTTTTATCTTTCGGATTTCCGCCGCCACTCTTCCCACGAGCGCTTTGTCGGCTCCCTTGATTTTCACCCTGGAGTTCTTATCCACTTCGAACGCGATGCCTTCCGGCGCCAAGTATTTTATCGGGTGCGAAAAACCGATATTCAGATTAAGATTATCGCCTTCTTTCTGAACGCGATAGCCGACGCCTTCCAAAATGAGAGTTTTCTCGAATTCCTTGACGACTCCCGTAACAGCGTTCTGGATAAGCGCTCGCATGGTTCCCCAACTGCTTCTTGCCTGCTTGGTTTTCGCGCCAAGGGAAATCGTAACGGTTTTGCCATTCAGAGAAACGATGACGCCGCGAAGGACTGGAACTTTGAGCTCGTTTTTCCCGCCTTTTACCGTCACGACGCCGTCATTCACGGTTACGGTCACGTCGTCGGGCATCGTTATGGATTGTTTTCCTATTTTAGACATGCGAAGTTTATCGAAATTTACCAGCTTCAGAAACAAGCATCCCCACACTGCTGGAAGAGGATACGCGATTTTATTTTCGACTGATTATTATTCATTGGATTGTTTATTTGGATATCCGGGATTACGCGGGAGGGTAAGACTTGATGATGAAAAATTCTACAGCTTTTCCTCAAATTCTTCAACTGATTCCTTACCAAACTTCAAAGAGTAATTGGCCGCCGACGCCCGCCTTCTTGGCGTCGCTCCCGGTCATGATCCCTCGCGGCGTTGAAATGACGAGCGTTCCGAAGCCGTTTTTGACCGGCTTGATATCCTGGTAACCGATGTATTTTTTGACCGATGGCTTGCTCAAAATCTTGACTCCCTGAATTTCGCGTTTTCCCCCCAAGACGATTTCCACATATTTTTTATATCCTTTTCCCTTCACCTCAGAACTTTTTACAAACCCTTTCCTCGCCAAAACATCAATGATCGCCTCGTCGACTTTTGAATGGCGTGTTTTCAAAAGATCTTTCCGAGCCTTCTGTGCATTTTTAATTTTAATCACCAGATCGATGTACATGGAAAATATTTAAATATTTAAATGTTTAAGCATTTCGCTCTACCAGCTAGCTTTTTTCACTCCCGGTATCTGACCCTTGCTCGCCAGTTCCCTGAAGCAGATGCGGCATAAATTGAAATCTCTCATATAGCTTCGTTTCCTTCCGCACCGAAAACACCGGTTCACCGCTCTCGTGGTGAATTTCGGCTTTTTCCTCGATCGTTCGTATGTGGAGGTCTTCGCCATAGTTTTTTTATTTCTTCAATGGTACCCCAAGTTTACGGTATAAATCAATCGCTGCTTCGCGGATTTTTATCCTGGGAACGATGGTGATTTGAACGCCGAATATGACCTTGGTTTTCTCCAATTCGATTTCGGGGAAAACTGTTTGATCCTTTAACCCGATGTTCAAGTTGCCGTTCATGTCGACGTTTTTCCCGTCCAGTCCCTTAAAGTCTTTCACGCGAGGCAGGGCGAGATTGATGACTTTATTCAAAAAGTCGCGCATCCGTTTCCCTCGGAGCGTCACCTTGAGACCGACGATTTGTCCCTCCCGAATTTTGAATCCGGCGATGGATTGTTTGGCCGGTCGGCGCGAAGGTTTCTGTCCAGTGATTTTCGCGAAATCGCTTTCCATCTCGGGGAGCATTTTGTCTTCAAAGTGATCTTCCTGAGATTTCTTTCCGACGCCGCTTCCGACGACGATTTTTTCTATTTTTTTCATTAATCCTTCCATGGTTTCATCCCGCACGTTCAAAGGATCATAGCCTCATCGGCATATGAACCCTCACTTCGCTTATGACCTTGATGGTTTTTCATGTGACGCATTACGTGAATCTTCGGTTGGTGGTTCCCGCAGCCCCTGAAAGGTGCGGGGTTTATCACTCATGACTCTACCATCTCTCGTGCTTATTTTCCAGCTCGTTCGTCTTGTTGTTGAGGGATGGTTTGTTCTACAATAGAGAGAACGGCGGGTATCGTATATCGGCATTACCACAGGTTTCCAACCTGTTGAGAGGGGTTCAACTCCCCTTACCCGCTCCATATGAGAATGGTTTTGTTGTGGTTTAAAATCTCCCCTTCAAATCAAGTTTTCCCCGAGTTCGAGCCCTAATTTTCAGTAAAATTGTTTTAGCCTGGATGTTTTGGAGACT
This sequence comes from bacterium, assembly GCA_027310365.1. Taxonomy (GTDB): domain Bacteria; phylum Patescibacteriota; class Minisyncoccia; order UBA6257; family GWB1-50-10; genus JAKAHT01. Next base: position 36,947 of record DAIDAY010000005.1, on the reverse strand, counting down.
GGATACCGGAGTCAGACCTCAATCACACAGTTTTATAGTTTATATAGGTTGGATGAATAGTTACTCAATATAAAGGGAAAACTTTTTGGTCAATTCACGAGACTTCTCTTTGTTCATAAAAAAACATACGCCATAATATTCTAAGTTCTCTTCTGGAGTCTTATCAAACTCTTCCTATTGAGTGACATAATCACCTGGAACCATTACATTCGTAAAGTCGGTAAAAGGTATCTTTGCTCAATAAGTTTATTCCTTAGCGTTCTTATTTGGTTACTATTCTCTGCTCTTAACACTATAAAGGCGTTTTCAGAGGTTGCAGGATGAATTGATTTTGACATATCAATAAAATCCCTAAATCGCATAGGAGCAAAGTTATCTCTATGCTGATAAACCAACCCAGCCATCATATGACCCAAAGCGTTTAATAATTTCGCTGGTACTATTTTCTTATTTACAACGCAAATAAACTGGTCGGTTTTAGGAATAAACTGTAGCATAGATTATTTTTCGGTTGTTCAGCCTCGTAAATTGATTGCATATCATCCAAAAACTTGAACAACAAATTGTTAATAGGAGCATAGTCGTGTTTTCTTAGAGTTTCAGCGTTTTCAATATAGGGTAATGACTTGTATTGCTCTAGTTCATTTGAACAGTTTTCTATCATCCCTTCAATTGAAGCAGGGGTAAACTCAAAATGACATTGGAAGCCGTAAACTTTAGGGGAATACCTAACTACCTGTCTCGGACAACCCTTGCTGGTAGCTAGTATAGCGGTTGTTGATGTCAATCCAGGCATATCCCCATGCCAGTGCCCGACAGGGAATACCTCGGGGAAAGTAGAAAAGATAGGATCTTTTTTCCCGTCAGAAGTTAGGGTTAAATCAAAAACGCCAATTTCCCGATTAGGACTCTGGTCAAATTTAGAGCCCAACGCTTCTCCAATAAGTTGTGCGCCTAGGCAAATCCCGAGTAAAAACTTGTCTTTAGCTATGGCATTTCTAATAAACGCTATTTCCTCTTTAGCGCGAAAGTGGGAACACTCCGTTTCGGTTGTTACAGGACTTTGTGGGCCACCCATAACAATTAAGTAATCAAAGTTACTAACGGTATCGGGAAAAGAATTCGGAGAAGAAGTTACTGATCGGCTGTCCGATGGCACACTGCCTTATTTTCTCGGTTTTCTTAAGGTTGTCTTCGGATATCGGAAACGGAACGATTAGTCGAGGAGTTTACTCCGTTGCGGCAAGCTGTTACTATTTCTGTAACCTTCGTTACGGGCCGTTACACCCTTTTCATTGGCTTCAGAAACAAAATGGTAAAAATCTCGTTTTAAATTATGGAGGACGATAAGCTCCTTAAGAAGGCAAAAAAAGGCGAAGGGGTCGCCTTTGGCGAACTCTACGATAAGTACGCCCCGAAGGTCTATCGGTACGTTTTTCTCAAGCTCAACGGCAAGAAAAGCGACGCCGAAGATCTGACCCACGAAGTGTTTTTGAGTGCATGGAAGAACATGGAAAACTTCGATGACCGGGGCGTGCCGTTCATGAGCTACCTTTATAAGGTGGCGCGGAATGCCGTCATCGATCATTGGAGAACCGTGCGGCCAACGTACGACATTGAGACGATTGCGGAAGAACGTTTTTCCGTCGATCCCGATATCGCCGGAAAGATCGATTTCGACTCCGACATGATTGCGGTAAAAGAATGCTTGTCGAAGCTGGAGCCGGTTTATCAGGATGTCCTCATCATGAAATTCATCGAAGATTTTTCCAACAGAGAAGTAGCCCGTGCGCTTGAAAAGAGTGAAGGGGCCGTCAGGGTCATCCAGCATCGGGCGTTGAAGCAACTGAGAAAAGAGATCGAGAAGCATGGATCAAGATTTAAAAAAACAACTGAAGAAATTTAGGGAGATCGAACCCGATGAGTCTTTCCTTCGGAAGAGCCGGGTTTTGATTCTCTCGCTGGAGAAAGAGAAGAGAGTGATCTTCTTTGGATCGCACGTCACCGCCTGGGCCATGTCGTTTGCGGTCGTTTTTCTGCTCATTCTCGGCTATCTTTTCATTCCCGCGCGGAGCGGGCAAGTGCCCATTGCCAGCGCCGAGGCGCTGAACAAGGAGTTGAATGCTATGAACATCAACATAGCCCTGAGTGAAGTGAGTTATAACAACCAGATCAATCAAACGATCAATAAAACGCTTTCGGCTGTGACCAGCAATGCGGCGTTGCATTTGAATCCCGATATTTTACAGTCCGAAAGTCTGATGATGGCAAGCATGACCGTCGCCGGAAACGGCAGCCAAGTTGACGATTTATTGAATCAAGTTTTGCAATAGCCCGCCGCGAAATATGAGCATGTACGAACATACGAAAAAATTATTCACCATGATGTCGATTTTTGCCGTTGCGAGCCTCGGTTTGGCAAGAACTGTTTTTGCCGACGACTCGAGTCCGGTGAGCCAGGTTTTTCGGGGCGCAAAGGATGCTCTCGACAGCCTGGTGAATGCAAAGGACCAGGGGAACGTGAACGACGTCGCTCTGAGAATCAATGCCATGCAGCAAGTGTTCGATCTCTCGACGGCGGAAGCAAAGGACCTTGAGCTGAAGCTCCTGACGGTTAACAAAAATCCCGACTACAGCGCGTGGGTGTCCAGTTCAACGGACAGGTTGGCCGCCGCCCTTGTTTATTTCGATTCGGAACGGCAGCTCGTCTCGGGCAGTTCGTCTTTGGACCTTCCGGGGGTCAAGGCGATTGCGGAAGACTTCAAGTCGTGGCGGGATGCTGAGTATACGCCGCTCGTGAATCAAGTGCAGGATTTTCTTCTGGTCCGGCAGGAATCGTCGGCCATCGAGATCTCTCAAAAACGGCTGAGCAACATCAGGAAAGACCTTTCTTCGTTGACGTTTAAGCCCGGCGATCAAAAGACGATCAGTGGCATGCTCGCCGGGGCTTCCAACGACGTGAAGGCGGCGAAGGATTTGAACACCCAGGCGTACAATCTTTTCCTTTCGAAGTATGTTGGCGGTGCGACGTCGAGCGCTTCGACGTCGACAGTGGCAACGAGCGCGACCTCGGCTGCCGATAATGTTTCGTCTTTCGTTGTTCCCTCATCGACTGCAACCGCTTCGCTCAGCCTGCCTGCGCAGGCAGGCTTAGCGCAAGCAACGACGAGTTCCAGCACGGACGCCGGCGGCGCTGCCGGAACCTCTTCACCCGCATCAATCAAAGATTTGGTGAACGCCTCCTTGGCGAAAATCAAGGATGCGTACCAAAACTTTATTGATATCAGCAATCTCGTGAGGAAATTGCTGCAGCAATAGGGGAAAAGTGAAATAAATATAAACAAAAATCCGCCGGTGAGGCGGATTTTTGTTTTAGCATCCACCCTGAAGATATTTCCGTCCGCGATACTGGCAAATTTTCCCGAATGACCGCTTTGTTCCTCCTCGATGTATCGCTCTCACTTGTGCACCTTCGTCGTCGCTCTTGGTGCTCAGGAAAATTTGCCAGTATCCCGAGGGGTTGTTGCGGATTTGCTCCTCGTCGCCGGAGTGCTTCGACTCAGCTTGTTCGTCGCACCTTGCGGAAGTATCAAATCTGATTGCAACGCGAACTGCAGAATATCTTCAAGGTTGATTCCTTCTACTCCTGATAACCTTATTTCACAGCCTCCTTCAAAAGCTTTCCGGCCCTGAATTTCGGCTTGGTCGAAGCGGCTATCTGGATTTTCTCTCCTGTCTTCGGGTTGATACCCATCCTGGCTGCCCTCTTCGCGACGCGAAACGTCCCGAATCCGGCTATTGCCACTTCCTCTCCCCTCGAAAGCGATTTTACGATTGCATCAAAGACAGCTTCCACGGCTTGCTGAGCCTGTTTTTTCGTCTCCGTGCTGGCTGCTTTCATGACAGCTTCTACGAGTCCGTCTTTCTTCATGGTTTGGGTTTAGTTGGCGACCTTTCTTTCTTGAAGACATTATAGCAAATCCGCCTCTCTGTCACTACGTTTCTAACGCGCGTACTCAACCGCGCGCACTTCTCGAATGACCGTTACCTTGATCTCGCCGGGGTATTGAACGTCGGTTTGGATTTTGTTTGAAATCTTCTTGGCGAGCTCCAAGGCCCCGAAGTCGTCTATCTTTTCCGGTACCACGAAAACCCTGACCTCTCTTCCGGCCGAGACGGCATACGATTGCTTGACGCCGTCGAAACTGTTGACCGCTTTTTCTATGTCTTCGAGGCGCTTGACGTACTTCTCGAGGGTATCTCTCCGCGCACCGGGCCGGGCTGCCGATATGATGTCGGCGGCCGCCACAAGATATGATTCGGGTGTCGAGTAGGGATACTCTTCGTGGTGCGATTCCATCGCCTGAATGACATTCTCGGCGATGCCGTATTTCTTAAGAAGCTTCCTTCCGATTTCAACATGGGTTCCTTCCACCTCGTGGTCGATGGCTTTGCCGATATCGTGGAGCAGCGCCCCCTTCTTTGTTGCTTCGCTGTTCAGATGGAGTTCTTGCGCCATCATGCCGGCTATGTGCGCCATTTCGATCGAATGGAGCAAGACATTTTGGCCGTAGCTTGTCCTGAAGTTCAACTGGCCGAGAAGGCGGAGGATTTCTTTCGGCAGGTCGACAATGCCGACCTCATAAGCCGCTTCTTCGCCGATTTTTTGCACCCGTTGTTCCAATTCCTGCCGCGCTTCCTCGACCTTCTCCTCGATCTTTGCCGGATGGATCCTGCCGTCCTTGATGAGTTTTTCGAGCGCCATCTTGGCCAACTCGCGCCGCATCGGATCAAACGAAGAGAGAATAACGTTGTCCGGCGTCTCGTCGACGATGACTTCAACGCCCGTGAGCCGCTCGAATGTTCTGATATTTCTCCCTTCTTTTCCGATAATTTTCGCCTTGATCTCTTCGTCGGGGAGATTCACGATGCTCGTCGTGATGTCGGCGACGCCGCTTCTCGCGTACCGCTGTATCGCCGTCGTTATGATTTCATTCACTTTCGCCTCAGTTGCTTCGTGCCGTTCCTTTTCCAGGCGCGCCACCGACTCCGCCAGATCTTTTCGGTAAGAAGACTCAATTTCCTCGAACACCATTTTCTTGGCATCTTCCCGCGAGAGTCCCGAAACTTTTTCGAGTTCGGAAAGGGCCCGTTGCCGGATTTTCTCGATCTCTCCTTCTTGTTCTTTTACTTCGGTTTCCTTCGTCTTGATCGATTTTTCTTCGCGCTCCAGCTCCTTCATCTTGAGATCAAGGGAATCCTCGCGTTTCAGGAGACGATCTTCCAACTGTCGGAGTTCCTGCTTGCGCTCCCGTTCTTCTTTGTTTGCGTCGGTGAGAACTTGCGACGCTTTATCTTTCGCTTCAAGGACGATTTCCTTTGCCTGCGACTTGGCGGCTTCGAGCTCAGCTTCGGCCTTCCGCTCTAATGAATTTTGGAGTTTTTTCGCAACGGAAAGTCTTATGACGTATCCGATGCCAATACCCAGCAAACCGCCCACTGTCCATGCGGTGAATTCCATAATGCTTTAAAATATAACAATTATTGTTCATCGACTTTGTATCTTGATTGTAAACTAAAGACCCATAACTTACAAATTATGCTCGCAGCGCCCCTCGCTCGGGCTGTCTCCGGGGCGACCTGCCTGCGCAGGCAGGTCGCCCAAGTATTAACCTTCACGCGGGGTGCTGGGCTCGCTTTGAATCTCCACCCGTGAGCATCGCCGCAATGTCTGTGCGGCAGATGCCGGAACCGCAATGGGCTTGGTATCCGATGAAATCGGATCGACTGCGGTGAAAGCGCAGGGCGGCAGTGGCCGCAGGAGTCGCTGAACGACCGGTGTCGGGAGGATATTGCGGCGATACTCACGTTATGTGGGATAGTCAAGGAGTAGCTGGTGAGCGGTAACTCGGCTACAATACAATCAATGAAAAAGACGGTTGTTTTGGTTGTCTTGGATGGGTGGGGGATTGGTTCCTTGGATGAATCAAATCCGATTTATAAAGCCGATCTCCAGACCATGAAATACATTCACGCCCGCTTTCCCGGCGGTGCGCTCCAGGCTTCGGGTATCGCGGTCGGCCTTCCGTACGATGAGGAAGGAAACAGCGAGGTTGGTCATTTGACGATGGGTGCCGGCCGTGTCATAAGCCAGCATTTCCCGGAAATTTCTGCGGCGGTCAAAAGCCGGGCATTTTTTGAAAATAAGGTGTTCCGCGATGCTTTCCGGCATGCGAAGGAAAAAAAGTCAGCCGTCCATTTCGTCGGACTTCTCTCGGAGGGGAACGTTCATGCATCCTTGGGGCATCTGGAGGCGCTTATTAAAATGTCGGAGGAAGCGGGAGTCGATACATTCTTCTTGCACCTCTTTTCGGATGGTCGCGACAGTGCTCCGCGGTCCTTTCTCACCCTCCTCGATCGGCTCGGTCGGGATACCGGCATCAGCGTGGAGAGAAAGCTTGCCACGGTTTCGGGACGATACTATGCCATGGACAGGGATAAACATTGGGAAAGAACAGAAGCGGTTTACGGCATTTTGACCGGCGCCGGCGGTTCCGCGACGACGATCGGAAAGGTAACGGAGGATGCCTACGGCAGAAATTTGAACGATGAATATCTGGAACCGTCGATCATCTCCCCCCATCCCATCGGGAATAACGACACCGTCATCTTCTTCAATTTTCGGGAAGATCGGATGCGCCAGATTGTCCAGCCATTCATCGATCCGAGCTTCTCGCGGTTTCCCGTGAAAAAAATCGAGAACCTCTTCATTGCAACCATGACTTCGTACGACCATGCGTTCAAGGTCCCAGTCGCCTTCCCCGACGGTTTCGTCCCGAAGACGCTCGGTGAAGTGTTGTCGGATAACGGGAAAATGCAGCTTAGGATTGCCGAGACGCAGAAATACGCCCACATCACGTACTTCTTCAACGGTCTCCGCGAAAATCCATTTCCCGGCGAGTATCGGATCCTTATCCCCTCCGAGAACACGATCCACTACGATGACCACCCGGCGATGATGGCGAAGCCCATCACCGACCGAATCATCGCGGCGCTCTCCGAGAGAACTTTCGATTTTATCTTGGCGAATTACGCCAATCCCGATATGGTGGCCCACACCGGCAACTATGAAGCAGCCATTGCGGCAGTGAGAACGATTGATGCTGAGATGAAACGCCTTATCGAAACGGCGCTCCCCCTCGACCATGTGGTGCTTATAACCTCCGATCACGGCAATGCCGAGGTTCTCCTTAATCTTGCAACCGGCGAACTGGAAACGAAGCATGACCCCAATCCCGTGCCGCTCTATCTCGCCAGCAAGGATTTTTTGAGAAAGAAACCGATCCAGCCGCTCTCGCCCCTCCCCGTCATCGGCATGATCTCGGATGTTGCGCCGACCGTTCTTGACCTTATGAAAATACCGGAACCGAACGAAATGAACGGGCAAAGTTTGCTGCCGGAACTCTTTGAAGAGATATAATAAATCTTTTTCGTAGTCTCCCCGGGAGGAATCGAACCCCCATTCCAAGCTTAGAAGGCGTGTGTTCTGTCCGTTGAACTACGGGGAGATATGTTGGAAACTCATTTACAATATATATTTTCACGGGTAGGATGTAAACAACAGGGTGAATCCCCGGAGTGAACTTGGTTGTCGCCGGGCCGGCGTATGATGGTGGTACGCCTGCTTTGGGAGCAGGTAGACTGGGTTCGATTCCCAGCGGCCCGAAAGCAGCAAGCCAAATTCTCCTCTGGGGTGGGAGGCCCCGAAGCAAAGCGAAACTTGCTACAGGGTAAAATTTAGTTCCGCGCACATAACCCCAAGTGTAAGCTCGGGGAGTTTCATGTCCAGTGTTGCTATGGTAAAAAACACGGAAAGTGTTATACTTACGGCACGACTTAGTAAGAGAGACCTAACCCATTTTGGCTTTAAAAATCAAGGCGGTATGGTCGAAAAGAGCCGTTAGCAATAAAGAACTCCTAGTCAGGGTTGACGTTAACGGTATCATATCAGGAAACTGATATGAGCATTCCTTCGGGAATGTCGTCTGGCTGGGAGTTTTTTGCTTCCTTCCAGATTTCTAAATAATTAAAAATGTTATGAAAAATTTTAGAGAATATCGCGAAAACGTAAGAGATTTATTGGTTGGTGAGTCGAATAAAGAAGAACGTCACAAATTATTAGAAAAGATTAAAACACATTCGGAATATCAAGACGCAGAAAAGGAACAAGCCCTTGATAGAAAAAATTTTGGTCAGATAAGGAAGTATCTACAAGACTTTGTCGACAAAAAATATAAAGTTCTAGCGGACCAAGCAAAGAAAGATGCCATAGGATGGCAAATTCCGTTTGCGCTTCGGGTTATTGCTCATACAGAAGATTACGAACTTGGTCTCCCAAAAGAGGGGGTAGATTATTTTCTTGATTTTTACGCGGGAAGGGTAAAGGGTGAAATTAAGACGGGTAAATACGGAAGAGATGGGTATTATAGTTCAAGGGAAGAACAGGAACTACCTAAGGTTGTCCCAGAGGGGAAAGGGGAATTTGAACATTCGCCAAAAGGTAAAGTTTTGTATCCAACATCTGAGGAATCTGCAATTTTAAAAACTAAAATTGAAAGACAGAAATATTTAAGTAAAGAAGTCCTTGATATTTTTTCTAGCGAAGAAGGAATCGATAAACTTAACAAAGCATTAGAAGATGCAATGAATAATGGGCTTGAAGCCGTTGGTATGTATCAAAGTATTTATTCCGACTATGCGAAATTATTTAAAGTTACACCAGAAGAACTCAAGGAGCTTTTCCCTATTAATCGAGAGAAAGCAAAAATCTGCGCGAGTAAACTTATCAATTCATTTTATTTTGAAAGAGCCGAAGAGACAATAAAATTTTTTGAGTTAGAAAATGACGAAGATCTTAAAAAGAAGATGAAGCAGAAAAAAGAACAGTGGGAAAAAACAAAAGAAGCAGTTGTAAAAAATTTACCAAAAGTTATTGAGAGAAAAGGACTTTATATGTTTAGTGACCAACCACACTCACATTTTGACGTAGAAACTCCTTATGGTGCTGTCCATGGTAAATGTTGGTATAGCGGAAAAAAAATCTCACAACTGTTATTCAAAATTTTTATTCATATTACGAAGAGGAAGCTGGCGATGTAAAAACATCTTCGCTTGTTGGCGGTGATAGCGTGTTAGACTTACCAAAAGAAGATTTAATCTTTTTTGGGGAAAAAATTTCTAATTTTAGGAATAAAATGAAAACCGGTTCTCTTACTGAAGATGAATTGAGATTGGTTGGAGAAACAATGTCCCAAAAATACGCTGGCGACTGGACATATCTTCCTGGTCCAAGCATTGATTTAACTGGAGTTGATACATCAAAAATACAATACGAGGATAATGAAGATTAAGAATTAATTCTAACCTAGCAGGAGCTTCATTTTTGTATTTAGGTTCCCGCACTTTTCCTTTGTGAAAAGCACTACGCTTTGCGTGGCGGTATTTTGGCGCGCGGGAGAGGGTGCGTTAGCGGTTTTGGAAATAGACTCTGCTATGGTTTAATAAATGCACAACGAAGCTCTGGCCAAGGAGCACATAAACTGCTTTGCGTGTGCCAGAAATCGAATGGGAAAAGGTTGGAAAGCCGGGGGATTTTCCCCATCACCTGCTTGCACAGGCAGGCTGTCGTGGAATACTAAAATCGCAAGGTGTTGGGGAGCGAAGCGACGTTTAACTCTGAGCACCCCGACAAATAAGGAGAGAATGAAAAAAGAATTCCTGGTCAATAGTGTCATGTTGGTTGTAAGCATTGCGGTTGTCGTTTTTGGTTTCCGTGAAAGTTCCAGGCCTGCCTCCGCACCCGCATCAAAAGTGAACGTCTCCGTGCGTTCATCCTCGGCACCCTCATCTTCTCCGGCGGTTTCCGTTTCTCCCTCCGATGTGCGCGCGGTGTATCTGACTGCCGCCGTTGCTTCTTCGCCGAAGCGGGTCGGGGAGATGATCGGCGTCATCAAATCATCCGGGATTTTGAACGCGGTTGTCATAAACATCAAAGACGGCGATGGGACATACGTTGGAGCAGGAATGAAAAGAATCGTCCGCCGGTTTTTGGATGAAGGCATCTATCCCATCGCCCGCATCGTTGTCTTCCAGGACAACGCGCTTGCGGCCTTGCGTCCCGATCTCGCGCTCCGTACGGCATCGGGAACGCTCTGGACGAGCGGCGGGGGAGCGTACCGGTGGGTTGATCCGTCGAGCCGTGAAGTTTGGGATCGCACGGTTAAAGTTGCCGAAGAGGCGTTCGATGAAGGATTCCGCGAGGTGAATTTTGATTATGTCCGGTTCCCGTCGGAGGGAAATGTCGCGGGGATTGCTTACCCGGTCTACGACGGCAAGGCTTCGATGACGAAAGTCATCGGCGATTTCTTCGACTCTTTGACGGCGGCGATTCGCCGCGAACGGCCGGGATTGGTTTTATCCGTCGATCTTTTTGCTTATAGCTTCATCAACGACGGCGGTTTGGGGGTCGGCCAGAGAGCCAGCGATGCGGCTCGATACTTCGATGTCGTTTCTCCCATGGTGTATCCCTCGCACTACGCGTCTGGCAATTTCGGATTCGAAAATCCGGCCGAGGAGCCGTATCGGGTCGTTTTGCGCACCCTGGAATCGGGAAAAAAATTTCTTCCGGCAAGTTCGACCCTCGTCATCCGTCCCTGGATACAGGATTTCAATCTGGGTGCCGTCTATGACCGCTCCAAAGTGCAGGATGAGATACGGGCGATCAAGGATGCGGGCTTCGGCGACACGTGGATGGCGTGGAATCCGGACAACAGGTACGATCCGGCGGTGTTTTCATCGAATCAAACTGATCAAAAAGAGCAATGAGCTTGCGAGCACGGTTACGACTCCCGGATTAAGGGAGGGATAGAAAAATCCTATTACCAGCCCCGCGGTCAGCGAGACCGCGGCCAAGGTGACGGAGAGGGCGATGAATTGGGTGAAGCTTCTCGCAAGATTTCTTGCCGCTGCGGCCGGCATGATGGCGATGGCGCTCATCAGCAGGATGCCCACGAAGCTGATGCCGATCGTGATGGTAAGCGCGATGAGCGTCAGGAGAACCAGTTCAAGCTTGACCGGAGACAGCTTGATCGACGTCGCAAGATCCGGGGCGATCGAGAAGAGCGTCAGTTTTTTCATGAAAACGAGGATGAACGCAATGATGCCGACGGCGATGAGCGTTTGAAAAAGCAGCTGAGTCGCCGTTATTTTTTCAACGCTTCCGAAAAATGCCTCAAGGAGGTCCTGCTGCGGTATGAGGAGGGCGCCGATGGCGAGAGCGGTCACGAACATGACGCCCGTGACCGATTCGGCTGCGAGTTTCGTTTTCGTTTCGATGAGCCAGATGAGCAAGACGCCGAGAAAGAGGAAGGCGAGGCCGCCGAGGAGCGGATTGAAGCGGAGAAGGACGCCGACGGCGATGCCGGGGAGGGCGACATGCGACATGGCATCGGACATCAAAGCCATCCGGCGGAGAATCAGGAAGGAGCCAACCAAGCCGCTGGCCGCTGCAACGAAGATGCCGGAGAGTACCGTGAGAGCGAACAGGTTCATCGTTTGAAAAATTTCAGACTGGATTCAATCATTGGAATTTATTGAAGACGGGGAACCTAAGGTTTCGCCGTTCTCGTTGTTGGTGTTGCGATGCTCTCCAAAATGGTGGTGGTGGAAGAAGGCATGGTCGCCGTAGAGCGCTGAAAGCGTTTCGTTCGTCAGCGACGATGGCTCTCCGTAGCAGAGCATTTTTTCGTTGAGGCACAAAACGGCGTTTGCGTACTTGTAGACCACATTCAAGTCGTGGGAGACGATGATGACCGAGATTCCCAGTGCATCCTGGAGTTCGTGGAGCAGGTCGTAGATGGATTCCTGCGATACGATGTCGACGTTCTCGGTCGGTTCGTCGAAGAGGAGAATGTCCGGCTGATCGATGATGGCCCACGCGAGCAGTATCTTCTGCAGCTGCCCGCTCGAAAACGTCGCAAGATTCTGATTGAGCCATATTTCGGGAATGTCGACGAGTTTCAATACCTCGCCGAGCGAATACTTGTGGTCCGGCTTCAGCCTTAAGAATTCTTTGACGGTCATGGGAAGATAGAAATCGACGTGGAAACGCTGGGGGAGGTAACCGATTTTTACCCCCGGCGCGAACACGACTTCACCGCTTGTTTTTTTGACGATGCCGGTGATGGTTTTGAGGAGCGCCGATTTCCCGGCGCCGTTCGGGCCGATAACAGCCAAGACTTCCTGCGACCTCAAACCGAAGGAAATGTTTTGGATGATGTGCTTGCCGTCCAGGACGACAGACAAGTCTTTAACTTCTAAGAGATTATTACCCATCGCTTGTTCATTTTGAATGAGTTGGTGAGTTTTGTCTTGGTGCAATAATATGACCAAATTCGAACCAATTCGTTCTGTATTGGTGCCGCGGGAGGGAATCGAACCCCCGACCAATCGCTCTTCCTGCGAAGTTGGACTATATCATCATCCGCTTGCGCGGAGCTGGGCGCTTCCCCCGACTCACCTGTCGGAGTACTCCTCGAAAGGATAGTCTCTACACCTTCCCCAATCCTGTATTGGGGCTCGGCTCGGGATTGTTCGTGCGAAGTTTCCCCGAATTCACCCAGTTTTCTCCGGCTCATTACTGAACCGGTGCCCAAAGAGTTTAGGCGAATGCTCTACCACTGAGCTACCACGGCCTATGTATTTTTGGCTGCTCGATTATATTTCAATTTCCCGTCTTTGTCCAATCCGAGAAGCTCTCGTGCTTGAGGGCGGAGAGCTTCACTGGGTCGGCGCTATCTGTGTCGTCATGCTCTGCACACTGGCTTTGAGTGTCGGTGCAACTTGTTGGACCATCGTGTTCATTTTCTGAAGCGTCGGCTGATCGACTACGCCAGTTGGCGCGAGTCCGTTCTTTGCTTGGAAAACTTTCACAGCATTCGTGGTGGCCGAGCCGTAATAGCCGGTCGCCGTCGGGTAAGTGAATGATCCTTCGGCTTTCAGAAATTGCTGAACCGTTTGGACGCTCTGGCCGCTTGATCCCTGCTCTATGGCGCCGGCCTGCGTGCCGCCATGGGCGGGCGCCGCTGTTGTTTTGCCTCCTGCGATCGCGGCGACGCGTTGTTCGAGCGCCGCTATGCGGTTCGTGAGATTAGCTATCTGAATTGATAAGCATGCTATTGAATTCGGTGCGCAAGAAACCGAGGCTTGCGGGCTCGGTGATGGGGAAAATGGCGCCGTTGCCGCCTGGGGTGATGCTTGGGGAGTTGCAACTGTTTGAGCGAAGGCTGACGTTCCCGCGAATACGATGATTCCGGTCAGGCCTCCGACGATAAGCTTATTCATTGATGTATGAATGCAAACCATCTCTCTTCGACCTTTTTCCTTTTAGTATATCATGCTTATCATTTGGCCATGAACCTCTGTATGGCAAGGTGGAATGAGGGCGCCTATGGACGAGGGTTCTGCCTGAATCCGCGGCGAGAAGGACAAACGCTTCCCGACTGGTTTCACTGGTACAACGAGGAGCGTTTCCATCTCACGCTCCCGGGAGCGGCTCTCAAAGAAAAAGCAGGTCAGGCTATCCACTGTCCCTCTTCATGTTCACTGTATTGTGATACAATGAAACGCGAAAATGTCGAAAGAAGAGGAGGCAGTTCGTTATATTCGGGATCGACTGAGAGAGGGGGTAAGTCAAGAGCGAATTATTGAGGAGCTGGCTCGGATCGGCTGGGATTATCGCACCCTTCTCGGTTTCATTGAAATGGCGAAAGCCCCCCTTTTTTCTGGTGACTCACCGACGCCGCAAATGGCGGCAGCCGGACAATGGCAAAGTTCAGAAGGGAAAAAAACGGAAAACAAAAAAACAAAAGCAGTGATCGGTGGCATCGCCCTCGCTGCAATTCTCATCGCCGGTGGAGGGTACGCATATGAAAAATTCACGGGTCCGACTCCACCCGAGGTTCTTCAAAAGACGATGATGGAAATGACGACGGTCAAGTCGTTTTCTTTCTCGCTTGATGGAACTCTCGAAACTCCAACTTCGTCCCCAGCCACCTCCGCCCGCAGCGCCACCGTTACGCTTTCGGGAGATTTCAGTTTCCAAAACCCCCAAAACTCAGCGTACCGTCTCACGATAAAAGGGAATATGGGAGTTGGAACTTCTTTTCCTCTCGTTGTGGATAGTGAGATAATTTCTTCCGATAAATTTTTGTACCTCAAAATAAATCCCGGGACCTCAATCGGTCCCATAAGTTTTAACATGATCGCTAACCAGTGGATTAAGATTGATCTATCGAGCGATCTTGCAAAAACCCTTTTCCTTTCTGGACTTACAATCCAAGTGCCGACCACCACGCTCAGTCTCACGCCCGAAAAGACAACAAAAGTGAAAGACTTCGTAAGAAATGCATCCCTCTTTAAGGACGTAGAGAGCCTTCCCGCCGAAACCGTAGATGGCGTCAACACCTACCACTACAGCTTCAAGCCCGATATCGTCGCGTTGCAAAAACTCGCTTTGAACATTGGGAGTGTCGTGGGTGTTTCATCGACTTCGCTGCCTATTGCCTCAAGCACGAACGCATTCGGGAGCATATACGTAAACACCAGAGGGGAAATCTGGATTGGGAAGAGCGATTTTCTCATACGGAAACTTCTTATATCCGATATTCGTGGTAATGCGATGAAGCTCGCGATCACGAATTACAACAACACGCCAGAAATCCTCGTACCTTTCAATGCGAAGCCGCTTCAAGATGTGTTGGGATCGCTCTTCGGCGGCGCGATGGTTGGGAAATAAAGCCTTAGGAAGAGCGGGGGGTCCTTCCTCCACCTTGTCTCTGGAGGAAATGCTAACGTTGTTGACCAACGTGCGCCGGGAAAAGACGACGCGTTGTTTTGCGGGGGCGGAAAGCTATCGCGAGAAAAAAGATTGCAGGTGGGTTCTACGCATTTCCATTCCCGTCTTTCTTGAAGATGTCTTCGGCGTTCTCGCTTTTTACCTTTGAGGTCTGTTCGTGGTGAAAATACCGCTCCATTTCGTTTTCGAGTTCGGCGTTCAATTTTTCTCCGATTTCTTTCGCCCTCGGTTCGAACGTCAAGGCCTTTCCCAAAATTTTTTTCAGGAAGATTTCTCCGCCGATCAATACAAGGAGTATGGCCGCGATCCCTATCTCGACCTGCTTGAAAATTTTTTCAACTTTCAGGAAATACACCCCGCCGACGAGGAAGTAAGAAACGGCGGTTACGCCCACAAGCCAGAAAAGCGTCGCGAGGATTTGCGACCGCGCGAATTTTCCAAACTTCACCTTCGTCCAGCCGGCGGCGAGGACCATCAGGAGATTGGTGCCGATGAGGAACTTCGAAATGACGATGATCTTTTTGAGGTTCTGGGAGATATAGTAGGTGTAAAATTGGGCGGTTTTGTTTTGTTTCAGTTTTTTGTATATCCGCCATCCGAAGCGCGTGCCTCGCATGAGCTTGCCGAAGAAGTAGAGGAAATAGTCGCTGATCAGGATTCCCGCAAGGGCCGGAACGAAGAAATCGAAAAACCCCAAGCTGCCGTTGATGACGAGGTACATCGAGACTAAAACGGTAACTTCGCCCTGGATCACGATGCCGAGCGCTATTAAGTAGCGGCTCCATGCTTGGTAAGCCAAAACGAGTTGCCCGAGATTATCTAAAAGTCCTCCCATGATTTATCAGCGGCCGCCGAAAAAGACATGCCGTTCACGGCATATCGGACGGCGGCATTTTTAATATATCATATTCATCCTTGTGAAGCCCCTGCGCGTAAGCGCAGGGGCTTCACAGAATACCATAATGGGTTTATCCTTAAAAGAAGGAGAGGTTTTATTAACTGCCAAGTGTAGTTAGACAATTTAAAACTTCTATCACTTGAAACCCGAAAGGTTTTTTTGAAATCGTGACCGACATGGTGCCTATAGTTTAATGGTAAAACTTCGGCCTGTGGAGCCGGTATTGAGAGTTCGATTCTCTCTAGGCACCCTTTGAGTATCTACTCAAGTCGAATTGAAAAGACTTGATCGTTATGAGCTCTTTTTGAAAAATGCCCACCACCCTAGGCCAAAGAGGGGTGATGGGAATCGAACTTTTCCTGCATTATTCAATGCTTCAAGCGGCAATGTAGCCCTCAAATAAAACTTGTCGTTTCCGGCAATATTGTCCGCCTTATGCAGTGGATAGTTGATTCGTACCATGAAAGGTATGAACTACAAAAAATACCGGGGAGTACCGAACTCTCTCCGAGAGTGTCGTGAGCACCATGGTCTGACCCAAGGAGCAGTTGGCAAGCTCTTGGGATTCAAGGATGGTACCTGGATCTCCAAATGGGAGAACGGGGAGACGATACCGAGTTTGATAAGCGCAGCCAGGCTCTCCGTGATCTACGGTGTATCCATCAACGACCTATTCCATAATCTCATCTCGTCGGTGAGGTAATACTCGGCTCAGCTAGGAAAGAGAGATTGCGCGCTTCATCCCGAGAGATTTGAGTTTGCTAGATGTGGAGAAATACATTCGTGGAGAGCTGTAGCGAACCTAGTCTCCAAAGTAATCCCCCAAATGATCAATATTAAAATTTCCGTCAGCCCTCTTTCTCTGCGGGATATACCATCCCGAAACGAAGTCGTTGCCATCCTGATCTCTGTAATTGAATACTATACGCGGTTTGCCGAGTTCTTTTCTAAAAAAGTCGGTGTCGGTATAACGATACTGGATATAGTTCGACGATTTCTCGACAAGAAGTTTTTCACTGATCAAAACTAGCGGAGTTTCCGTTTCATCCGATTTCAACTGAAATGTGATGTGAGCGGCAATAACGGGACCGGCGTTTTTCACCCGAAATTGGATAAAATTACCATCGCCGCTACCAATAACCGCTAGGCTACCGTCTAAGTCAATGCGCGGCCTATTCTGGTTAAAACGACTATCCATGTAGCGTATGCCATCGCTCGTCAGTACAAGATACTCGCCATCGAGCTTAACGTACTTACTGTCATTTAAAGTCCCAACATACGACCCGTCAGCTATGCCCAGTGTTCCACAAGCGTCGGTAAACTTCCATTGGAAAAGTTTGTTTTCCTCAAGATATTTTTTATATAGTCTATACATAACTCTCTTTTCCAGGTTTGAAATGAACTCATTATTTCCTACGCCGATATTCAGATCACGGCCCGCTTGTTGGACAATGTTACCAGTAGAACTTTTCAACGAAGCCTTATTTGAGGGGGAGTTGGATCGATTCAAGAATCTGGATATCAGTTTCACCTCCCCGACCAATTTTTCAAATATATTCATAGGATAGGATGTTTACTCATCGGTCTTAATCGCCAAAAAGATTCGGCCTACGGGGGTTGTGTCCCGCTACTCTGTCTATCATGAATTTGACCGCTTCATTGGTGTTCGCGTATCTGAGTTTTACATCAGGATATTTGTTGTGGAAGACTCTGAATATCTCGTCGGCGAATGCCTGGCCGATCATAGGGACGGCATCAAAATCGAAGATTATCGATTTGAATTTATCCAAATCGGCCAGAACCCTTCTCGCTTGAGATCTGGAAACATAGATGCTCCCACCGGTGAGCAATTTTATCTTTACCTCCGTTTTGTCGAAACTCGGGTCGCCATCTGATGCTACGTCGGTGTACTTCCTGAAAACGCTCGTGAGATGCCTCACGCTATTGGTGCTCAATTTGAACGAGACCCGCGTACCTTTTCTGAATATTTTCGGCTTTCCAACAAACACATCGTTCTCTTTGTTGTTCACAACCAGTTGGTGGCCATAACTATCGAGAATGAATACATCGGCAGTTTTAGAGGTGAAGAAAATACTCTCCCCAGAATGAGCCTGAGGCTTGGTGGTTGCCTTACCCTTGAGTAATTCTTGAATGGCTTCCAATTCCGATCGAAGGTTTTTCTTTTTCATAATGTTTCTAAAAACACCTACGCCGTAATCCGTAACTAGAAAATTGAGATTGCTTTTCGCTAGGACTACCTCCACATCAATGTACTTTGATTGAGAATGTTCGATGGCATTATTGAACATTTCCGAAAAGGCATAGGTAAATATGCTCCTGATGTTTTCGGAGAGTTTTAAGATGAGGGGGCATTTGTTTTCGATTTGATCCAAAACTATGTGCTCTTCAAGGTTGGCGTTTTTATATCTCTTAGCAATGCGAGAGGGAAATATTTCTAGATGCTGGCTAGCGTACCCAGGCAGAACGTAGAAAGCATTTCTCGTTGAGCCGATTTTTATAACTCTATCTTGAGCGATTAAGCCATTCAGGAGGATGTTCACGTATTGTCGTGACACCTTTAGCAAGGAAACGGCGTCCTTTGCTCTTATGCTTTTCTTAAACCTTATTAAATCTAGGATTCTCCTTTCTTGGTTGGTCATTTGATGTCATGGTACACTATCAACAATAATTGTCAATAGATTGACAAGTAACCCAGATGTAATTGTCAACTCGCTTGATGCTAATTGTAAAGCCGCAAACAGTTGTTGCCCACCGTAACGTCATGGTGGTTCCTATGCCCATGAAACCAAATCAAAAGACTCTTGATGAGTTCAATATGAGCCTTCTCGGAAAATGCCTATCAGTGGCGTCTGTTTGAAAATATCCGAACGGAACTCTCTGGGCTCGCCCGCTATGCGGGCAAGCCAGCGTTTCCGTTCTCTGCCGCGTTTCGCCCGGTCGGGGCGTATCCCTTCCGCCTTTGGTAGCTAGTTATGAAGTCTAAAACTTGTTTTTGCCGTCTGGTGATCGTAAGAAATGATGCTGCTGACACGCTTAATAACGCCAAAGGGAATAAAAGAATTTCCACCATGGAATGGGTGAGAGCCAGAATCTTTGCGTTGGCGATTTATCTGAAAAGTAATCTATTGTCGCCGAAGCTGGCCATCGTCATCCCGGGCCGGAGAGTCTTTGAATGAAGTCGGTTACGCGGCGTTTTTCGCGTTCGGCGTTTTCTGCGGATTCCGGATGCTGAGGTGGTTTCTGCCGGCCAGGGAAGGTATATAATGACGGAAGGGAGAATTCTGATGAAGACCACTTTCTACACCGGCCGGGGAGACGGAGGAAAGAGCCTCTACGGCAACAAGCGCCTGTCGAAAAGTTCGCTTCTTTTCGATGCGTTGGGCGATTTGGATGAGCTGAACACGTGGATCGGCGTCTGCCGGTCGGCAATAAAACCCAAAGAAGATTTTAAAATCAAAAAGCTGACGCTCGACGAGATTTTGGTTTTTGTGGAAGAAAGTTTGTTCATGCTCCAGGCGGAAGTCGCCGCAGTCGGTTTCGGATATTCGGCGAAAGATTTCAAGAAAATAGACGGGGAAAAAACGGCATTCATGGAAAGCGTGATCGTGGAGATCGATGTCAAAATCCCGCCGATTCACAGCTTCATCATCCCCGGGGGGAGCCCGCTCGGGGCGAAACTGGATTTCGCGCGGGTTCTCGCGCGCCGCATGGAGCGGACTGTCGTGAAATTCAGCGAGCGGGAGAAAGTGTCGCCGGAATCTCTGAAATTTTTGAACCGGCTTTCCAGCCTCTTCTTCGCTCTCGCCCGGCATGTGAACCACGAAGCCGGCGTTAAGGAAACCAATCCAAAGTACGCATGAGGGAATTTTAAGTACAATTGTTTGCTTCGTGGATTTCTTCCTTCGGCGTCCAACCGAAATTCAAAATTCAAAATGGTATAATGAATCCGTATGCTTTCTCTCGCTGATATGCTTCTCCGGTTGGGTGTCGCGATCGTCGTCGGCGCCATTGTCGGCCTTGAACGCGAGCTCATGGGAAAAGAGGCTGGCATCAGAACCGACTTGATGGTGGCATCCGGCGCAGCCATTTTCACGATAGTCGGGCTCACGCTTCCCTCCGTTGTTCAGGTGGGGAACCTGCCCGACGTCGTGGCGCGGAACAGCGGCTTTTTGTCCGTCATTGGAAATATTGTCGTCGGCATCGGTTTTTTGGGCGCCGGCGTTATTCTCCATGAAGGCAAGAGGGTGCGGAGCCTGACGACCGCAGCGACCGTTTGGGTTGTGGCGAGTCTCGGCATTTTAAGCGGTATGGGGCTCTTCGCCTTTGCGTTCTTGAGCGCCGTCGGTTTGGACGTCATCCTTTTTTTCACCCGCAAAATCGGCGTAAGGGAAATCCCCGAGTGAAAGTAAGGGTAAAATGCGAAATGCAAAAATGAAGTTTGCGCCTATCAAGCTTGGCGTTTCGGTTCCGATGTTTGAGTTTTAAACTCCGAGTTGTTCAATCCCCTTTATGAAAAAGATTTATTTGGACTACGCCGCCTCCACCCCCGTCGGGCGTGAGGTTTTACAAGCGATGGTTCCGTATTTTTCCGGAAAGTTCGGGAATCCGGGTGCGCTCCACTCGTTCGGCCAGGAAGCGATGGCTGCCGTCGACCGATCGCGCGAGATCGTTGCGAAAGCGGTAAGCACTGATTTCCGGGGGGTCATTTTTACTGGTTCGGCGACGGAAGCGAACAACCTGGCGCTTCGCGGGGTGGTTGCGGCGGCTCGTCATATTCTTCGCGGAACCGGCCGTCTTTTTTCTCCCGCGGAAAAAATCGGCATTGGCTCCCGGCGCGCCCGCTCTTCCGATGACCGGGCCGGCCGCACCTCTGAGACATTCCGTTCGGAGCATGTTGCGCCGTTCAACCGGGATAGCTGGTTAAAACCGAAGATCGTTGTGAGCGCCATCGAGCACGAGTCGGTTCTCGAAACGGCGCATGATTTAGCGGAAGATGGCGTCGAGCTTGTCCTGGTGCCGGTCAACAAGGAAGGAATGGTCGATCTGGAGAAACTCGAAGCCGAGCTCGATGAGAGAACAATCCTCGTTTCCGTGATGTATGTGAATAATGAGATCGGTTCGATTCAGCCGATATCTGAAATTTCTGAGATAGTGAGGAATTTTAGGAATGTCAAATCCCGGATTTCAAATGACCCATCGGCGATAAACGGCAGCATGCCAAAACATAGCCGCTCCTTTGGCGTTGCGGAGGCAGCGTATCCGCTCCTGCACACCGATGCCGCGCAGGCTTTGATGTACTTCGACTGCGCGATGGAAAAACTTGGCGTCGATCTTATGACGATCTCTGGCCAAAAAGTTTGCGGCCCCAAGGGAATCGGAGCTCTCTGTGTGCGGCGGGGGGAACGGAACAACGGCGGTGAAACTTTCCCCCGTAATTCCTCTATCCTTGATCCTCTGGTGACCGGCGGCGGCCAGGAATTCGGTCTTCGGTCGGGGACGGAAAATGTTCCCTTGATCGCCGGTTTTGCGGAAGCCGTTGAACGTGCGGAGAAAAACAGGCGGCAAGAAAGAGGGAAAGTGGCAGCTCTGAAAAAGTATTTTTGGAAACAACTGAAAAACATCGCCCCGGAGACGCGCATCAACGGCTGCCGGGATGCAGTTGCGGGGGGAGCGCCCCATATTCTGAACGTCTCTTTTCCCGCCGAGTACGCCGGCGATATGCTGATAAGGTTCGATAGGGTGGGCATTGCGGCATCAGCCGGATCGGCCTGTTCCGCAAGGGCATTCACCCCGTCGCACGTTCTGTCCGCGATGGGATTTCCGGAAGAGCGAGTGAGAGGAAGCGTCAGGTTCAGCTTTGGGCTTCAAACGACGAGAAAGGAGGTGGATGAAGCAATCAGAAGAATTGGTAAGATAATCTGAGGTGCGATCGAGGTGCACGACGCTGCCATTTGCCGTTCATTTGTTGTATAATGCGAAAATGAACACGGAAAAAGTAAGGGGGTACCTCTATGTCGCAGTTCTTTTGTCGGTCCTCGCCGTCGGGTATGCAGCGATTTCCGCCGCGGGCACGTATGAGAGCGCCGTCCAGCCGTCGTCATACCGCAGTTTTACCGTCAGTGCTGACGGTAAGGCGACGGCCGTGCCGGACGTCGCCGAGTTCACCTTCAGCGTGACGACGCAAGGCGGCAAAGATTTGGCGTCGCTTCAAACGCAGAACACGACTGCGATGAACAAAGCTGTTGATTTTGTGAAAAGCAAGGGAGTCGACGCAAAGGACATCCAGACGTCCAATTACAGCATCTCGCCCCGCTACCAGTATTGTTCCACTGCCTATAGCAGCGTACAGCCTTGTCCGCCGCCGACAATCGTCGGATATACCGTGAGCCAGAGCGCTGACGTGAAAATCAGGGATTTTTCAAAAATCGGCGACATCCTTTCCGGAGTCGTCGGTAGCGGCGCGAACGACGTTTCGTCGCTCACCTTCACAATCGATGATCCGACGGTAGTTCAGGCGGAAGCCCGGAGCCAGGCGATCCGAAAGGCCCAGGCGGAAGCCCAGGAAATTGCGAAAGAGGGAGGCTTCAGCGTGGGACGGCTGCTGACCATCGGTACGAATCAGAACGTGCCGCAGCCTCGGTACGCATACAACGAGAAATCGGTCTTTGGCGCGGGAGTGTCGGTATCGGCAGCGGCGCCCGCCCCCTCGATAGAGGCGGGATCCGAGGAAGTCCGCGTTTCGGTAACGTTGCAGTACGAGATCAGGTAATTTTTGCGCAAGAGAATATGTCTAACAAGAAAATAATTTCTTTGGCGATAATCGCTGCCTTGGGGGGAGGCTTCGTCGGATCGATTGCGAGTTCACGAACGGCGAACGCGGATGTCCTGGGAAGCATTTGGAGCTTTCTGACGGGAAAATCATCAACCTCCTCCGTCGCTTCGCCGGCGAGCCAGCCGGTTCAAGCGTACCAGCCGACCGTCGACTATGAAACGCAGGTCGTGGACGCGGTCAAGAAAGCGTCTCCCGCCGTCGTCTCCATCGTCATTGCCAAAGATGTTCCCGTCATCGAGCAATGTTCCCAATCCCTGAATCCATTTTCGAATCTCCCGCCGGAGTTCCAGCAATTTTTCGGCGGCAGCGGCGACAATTTCCAAATCTACACGCCGTGCCAAAAAGGGACGCAGAAACAGAAAGTGGGCGGCGGGTCGGGGTTCATCGTTTCTTCCGACGGGCTTATCGTCACCAATAAGCATGTGGTGTCCGATACGGCGGCCGATTACACCGTCCTCTTGAACGACGGCAAGAAATACACGGCAACCGTCCTCGCAAGGGACCCGGTCCAGGATGTCGCCGTCGTTGAGATACGCGCGGCGAATCTCCCGACGGTTACTCTGGGAAATTCGGACGGATTGCAGCTGGGTCAAACCGCCATCGCAATCGGGAACGCCTTGGGTGAATTTAGGAACACGGTTTCCGCCGGCGTCGTTTCGGGACTGTCGAGAACCGTTACTGCTTCCGGCGCCGGTTTCGGATCGGAAACCCTCCAGAATGTCATCCAGACCGACGCAGCCATCAATCCGGGGAATTCCGGCGGCCCCCTGCTCAATTTGAAAGGAGAAGTGATCGGCATCAATACGGCGATCGTCTCGGGGGCGCAGAGTATCGGGTTCGCCATCCCCATCAACCAGGTAAAAAAGGATATCGAGTCGGTGAAGCAGAGCGGCACCATCAAAACGCCGTACGTGGGCGTGCGGTATCTCGCGATAACTCCCGATGTTGCACAGCAGCAGAATCTGTCCGTTGGTCGCGGCGCGCTCTTGAGGGGAGACAATGCCGGTCCCGCGATCGTTCCCGGATCGCCGGCGGCGAAAGCCGGCCTCCAGGCGGAAGACATCGTCCTTTCGGTCAACGGGACGAACGTTGACGAAAATAACCCCCTCCTTTCGCTTATCGGGAAATACAGCGTTGGCGATACGGTGACGCTCCAGGTAGAGCGGGGCAGTAAAACAATAACGGTAAACGTCACTCTTGAAGAGCGCCCCACAGGGCAGTAAGCACGATTAGCACTCGGATTGATTCCTTGCTAATTTTTGCTGAGAAGAGTATTATAAACGCATCATAAGAATGTCTCATGGCCGACGCTTTGCCATTGCTCAGATGAGTCATGAGGATTTATTGAAAAATGAGGATTCAGAAATTTTAACCATCATGCCCAATTTTCAGCGTTTCACCATCAAGGCGCAGGAAGCGCTCCAGAGTGCGCAGGAAATCGTCGCCAGATACAACCACGGAGAGTTGAAAGCTCTCCATCTCCTTGCGGCGCTTCTGGATGACGAGACGACGCTCGTGCATCCGATCCTCGAGCGGGCGAACGCGGACGTCCCCAATCTCGAGAAAGAGACGTACCGGAATCTCGAGGCGCTGCCGAAAGTTTTTTCTTCGGGCGGCGCCGTGAGTCAGATGTATCTGTCGCAAGAGATTATCAGGATTCTCGACAAGGCGGGCGAAATTTCCCTTCGGCACAAGGACGAATTCGTTTCCTGCGAGCATCTTCTTTCGGCTTTAGTCGAGGTCCCTTCCCTTGCCGCGGAGTTGCTCCTGCGGTTCGGAGTGCAGAAGGATTCTTTGGGGAAAATTCTGCGCGAGGTGAGGGGAGCGACGAGGGTGACCGACGAGACGCCCGAGTCGAAATTCCAGGTTTTGGAGAAATATGCCGTGAACCTCACCGAAAAAGCGCGGCAGGGGAAACTGGACCCCGTCGTCGGCCGCGAAGAAGAGCTGCGACGCGTGATGCAGGTTCTTTCCCGGCGCACGAAGAACAACCCCGTCCTCATTGGAGAGCCCGGCGTCGGGAAAACCGCCATCGTGGAAGGATTGGCGGAAAAAATCGTCGCGGGCGACGTTCCGGAACCTTTAAAAAACAAAGAAGTTATCGCGCTCGATCTCGGGTCTTTGGTCGCCGGCACGAAATTTCGGGGAGAATTTGAAGACCGCTTGAAGGCTTTTTTGAAAGAAATAGAGCGCGCGGAAGGGAAAATCATTCTCTTCATCGATGAGATCCACATGATCGTGGGTGCCGGCGCCGCCGAAGGAGCGGTGGACGCTTCGAATCTCCTGAAGCCCGCTCTTGCGCGGGGCGAACTCCATGCGGTTGGCGCGACGACGTTGAAGGAATATCAGAAATACATTGAGAAAGACATGGCGCTCGAGCGGCGTTTCCAGCCCGTTTTTGTGGAAGAACCCTCCATCGAAGATTCCATAGCCATTCTCCGGGGACTCAAAGAAAAATATGAAATGCACCACGGTTTGAAAATCACCGACTCGGCGATCGTCTCGGCCGTGAATTTGAGCGCGCGGTACATCACCGATCGGTTCTTGCCGGACAAGGCGATCGATCTCATTGACGAAGCTGCCGCAGCCCGGCGGCTCGAGTCGGACAGCATTCCTTCGGAAATCGAGCGGCTGCGGAAAGAAATCGCGCGGCTCGAGATAGAAAAGTCCGCCCGGGCGAAAGACAGATCGAAGAAAACGCCTGTGCGGCTCAGGGAGATTCATGCGGAACTCAAGAAATTGAAGAGCGAAGATGCGAAACTTTCCGCCCGATGGGAAAGCGAGAAAAAAGGCGCGAGCGGCCTCCATGATTTGAGGAAAAAAATAGAAGATTTGAGAAGAGGGGCCGAAATAGCCGAGCGCGAGGGAGCGTTCGACAAAGTTGCCGAGATCCGGTACGGCGAGCTTCCCAAGGCCGAAAAGGAATACGCCAAGGTTGAAAATGCTTCGGGCGGAGAAAATAAAAAGGGGCGCCAGTTCATCAAAGAAGTCGTCGACGAAGAAGACATCGCAACGGTCGTTTCGCGATGGACGGGCATTCCTGTTTCCAAAATGCTGGAATCGGAAATCCAGAAGCTTTCGAGAATGGAAGAGGAACTTGGCGAGAGAGTCGTCGGCCAGGCGGAAGCCATCGAGGCGGTCGCGCGTGCGCTCCGGCGCTCGCGGGTCGGCTTGGCGGACGAGGACCGGCCGTCCGGTTCTTTCCTGTTTCTGGGGCCGACCGGCGTCGGAAAAACCGAGCTGGCGCGGGCCCTTTCGGAGTTCATGTTCAATGACGAGAAAGCGCTCGTGAGGATCGACATGTCGGAATACATGGAACGGCATACGGTATCGCGCCTCATCGGCTCTCCGCCGGGATACGTCGGCCACGAAGAAGGGGGGCAATTGACTGAAATCGTCCGGCACCGGCCGTACAGCCTCATTCTTTTCGATGAAATCGAAAAGGCGCATCCCGAGGTTTTCAACATCCTTCTCCAAGTTTTGGACAATGGGAGGCTGACCGACAGCAAGGGGAAAGCGGTCAATTTCAGGAATACAGTCATTATCCTGACATCGAACGTCGGGAGCGCCTACTTCAAGCAGATGTCCGGCTTGGGCTTTTCGGGCGGCGAGTCGCGGGAAGTCGAGGAGAAGGAAGAGCGATTCAAGGAGCGGGCGATGGAATCCCTCCGGGAAACTTTCAAGCCCGAATTTTTGAACCGGCTGGACGAGATAGTCGTTTTCAAGTCCCTTGCCCCCAAAGACATCGAACGGATCGTCGACATCCAGCTTGCGGAGGTGGAGCGGCGGCTTGCGGCGCGCGGTATCGCGCTAAACGTGAAGCCGGAAGTGAAAAAATACATCGTGAAGAACGGATTCGACCCGAATTACGGCGCACGGCCGATCAAGCGTCTCATTCAGAAGGTGGTAGTCGACACACTGGCCGATAAGATGATAAAGGGGCTTCTCAAGGATGGCAAAGAAGTTACCATCTTCATTGATAAGTCGGACAAAGTGGGGGTCAATCAGTAACCCCCGCACCGAGAAAAGGCAAGCGTTTGAGTCGGAACGTAGGGAAAATTTACCGGTGGCGTTTATTTGATACCCGATGCGAATAGTACCATGGATGAAAGAACACGCGAACTCCGCAGTCTTTTCTCGATGCGGGGGCAAAGCGGCCGCCGGAGCGGTTGCGCTCTTCCTCGTTTTTGCCGCCGGTCTTTCCTTTTTCACCGTTCTGGGGTTTCTCTTTATCGCCCTCTGGATGTATCTTTCCGAAAAAACGGAAAAGAAAAACTTCCGGTTTTCGTTCTGGCTCGCCCAGATCGTTTTTCTTCTCATCGTGGCCGAGGTTCCTCCGGGGCTTCTCGTTGTTATCCCCCTCCTCACCTATGCGGGAATCGTCTTCATAATCTTCGGCCTTATGAACTCGCTCTTCTCGATGCGTTCGTTTACGTACGCCCTCCACAGCACGGTTCTCACCCTTTCCTTTTTCGTCGCTCTTTTCCTGCGTCGCCCGCCCTTTTCCGGAGTTCCCTTGTGGAGCGAATTATTTTGGATAGTGTTCAGTTTTGCCGTAGTGTATTTTCTCTTCAGGGAATTTTCGCGCGTTTTCGGCCTTCCTGAGTCCCGGAAAACCCGCATTGCGGGATTTGCGCTCGGATTAGCCTCGGCGGAGGTCGGATTTCTCGCAAGGTATCTTCCGCTGGGATTCGTGAATGCCGCCGCCCTCGTCACCCTCCTTTTTCTCATATCTCGCGACATGGTTTTAGCCAAAGAAAACGGCCTCCTGAACCTCAATTTCGTCTTCCGGGAAATGACTATTTTTATCGTTATCTCCTCGCTTATTTTGGTCACGGTGAGCTGGAAGCTATAACCGGATGGAAGATGTTGTAAAGAGGTGGAAAGACGTTGAATCGTCTATCCGCCGAGGAGATACCTTCAAGGAGCGTGGATTTGCTGCCAGTGGCAGTCAGGCTAAACTCGCCATAAAGCCGAATAACTCATGGTAACCGCCAAAAGCCTGCATAAAAACTAACTTTTCTCGTATTATCTCTTTGTCTGTTCCTGAGTAACGTTTCATATATTTCCTCGTTTTATTTATTGACAGCCAAGGAGAGGAAAGCGCCGATTGTTGAAAGTTCAGCGTATTTTGTTATAATGGATTTCAAGTTAGTGGCTGAGAAGTGAGGTCTTTGCCGCTAAGGAAACTGCGTGTTTTTGTCCGCCTCACGGCGGGCATTCTTTTTGAGATGAGCAGTTTGTTTAGCCCTACCCTCGCTTCCGGAAACGAGGGTTTCGTTTTCGTCGGCACATGCAAAAAAGGTAAGCAAACCGGCACCGCGAAGGCTCAAACTGGGGCGACGACCCGGAAGCAGCCTGAGCGGGAGCGGTTGACTTACCCGATCCAAAGTTACTAGTACCGTCGGTGGGCTTCCCGCTTTAAATATTTGAATCTTGAAATATTTGCGGTGGGGTCGAAAAGGTTCGCAGGGCGGTATTCCAAAAAAAACAAACCAAAGGTCGGTCCCGTCCCAAAAAGACGGGGTAAACAGTAAAAAGTCAAATAAAAAATAAAAAAAACAAAAATGAATAGTTTCAGTCGAAAAGCAGTTTCAGTGGGATTGGTTTTTGCCACGGCCTTGTGGTTTGCTGGCTCCAGTCTTGCTCCTTTGGCTTCGGCTGCTGGTCTCGCCCAGAATCAGGTTCAGTCCATTTTGGCCCTCCTCCAATCGTTTGGAGCTGATCAAAATACCATCAACAATGTTCAAGCTGCGTTGACGGGTCAGGCTGTTTCCGGAACGACGGGTGGGTCGAGCGCTGTTTCGTCGTACACCTTTACTCGCGCCCTCACCGTGGGTTCAAAGGGGACCGACGTCCAGGCTCTCCAGAAATTCCTGAATGCCAAGGGTTATGCGGTAGCCGCGAGCGGCGCCGGTTCTCCGGGCAACGAGTCAACGTACTTCGGCCCGGCGACGGCGAAAGCCCTCGCGAAATTCCAGGCTGCGAACAGCATCTCGCCCGCGGCCGGTTATTTCGGAGCCAAAACGAGTGCTCTGGTTAACTCGATGAGCGGTGTTTCCACGCCCGGTAACGGACCGGTTGTTACCGTTCCGTCCGGCAGTGGGCTCGTTGTCAGCGTGGCCTCCGACAATCCGGCGGCCGGCAACATCGCGGTCGGCGCAATTGCCGTCCCGATGCTCGCCTTGAACTTCACCGCTGGTGCGCAGCCGGTAACGGTTACTGGTTTAACGGTAACCCGCTCCGGTTTGTCCCAGGATGCCGATTTGCAGAACGTCTATCTCTACCAGGGGAATACTCGCGTTGCGACCAATATGAGTATTTCCAACGGAAAGATCGCGTTCTCGAACGGTACCGGACTCTTCACGGTTCCGGCGAACTCGACGCAGGAAATCGTCGTCAAGGCTGACATCTACAATAACTCGAACGCGGCGAGCCACATCATCCAATTATCCGTCGCGCAATCGTCCGATGTCGGTTCATCGGCGGTTGTCTCCGGCAGCTTCCCGGTGAGCGGCAACGCTTTGTCGCTCGTCAATGTCTCCAATCTGGCGACGTTGACGTTCCAGAATACGAGCGCGACGACGACGGTGAATGCCGGTCAGACGAACAATTTGATCGGCCAGTTCACGCTGACCGCGGGCAACAACCCGGTCAAAGTGACGAGCTTGAGGTTCACGGTGACGGGATCGCTCCCGAATCAGTACCTCCAGAACTTGAAGTTGGTGAACGGCTCGACGCAGGTCGGCGCCGCACTCCCTTCATTGAACGGCAATGTCGCCCAGTTTGATCTCTCGAGCGCGCCTTTGATGCTCGCCGCGGGTCAGGCCGCGACGCTTCAGCTCTATGCTGATGTGACGGGCGGTGTCGGGTACTACTTCCAGGCGACGGTTCAGCAGGCTGGAGACATCCAGGCTGTTGATAATATGTACGGTGTCGGCATTGGTGTTACGCAGCCGCCGCAGAATGGTCAGAGCGCTGGAATCTTCAATGTGCAGAATTTGAGCTACGTCTCGGTCCAGCAGGGCGGATTGGTCGTGAATGCGGCCTCTTCCACCTCGCTTTACCTCGTAGCGGGTAATTCCAACTCGATCCTCGGTCAGTTCACGGTCTTGGCCTCGGGCGACAACATTCGCTTGCAGAACTTGACCTTCACGATCAACGGATCGGTTGGCGCTTCGACGACTCAATTGGCCAATGTTCAGAACGTTCAGGTTTTGATCAACGGAGCGCAATTGGGCACGACGCAGACTTCTCTGACGTCGTCTTCGATACCGTTCCAAAACCTGAATTACGTGATTCCGGCCAATACGACCCAAACCTTGGTTGTCCAGGGTACGGTTGGAACCGGTGTGGCGAATGGTCAGGATTTGAGTGTATCCGTCTCTTTGACGGGTCAATCCCAGTCCAACTACGTCTCAACCGGCGCAGTGACGCAGTCGTCTCCGATCCTTCAGGTCTTGGCTAATTCCTCGAACCTGACGGCTTCCCAGAACGGATCCTTCGGCAATCCGGTTGTTTTGGCGGGATCATCGAATGCGCAGATCGCTTCTTTCGTCCTTCAGGCGGGACAGGTCAATCCTGTTCTCTTGAGCGGTGTCACGATCTCCGTTCCTTCGAGCGTTCCGTCCGGCTGGTTGTCCAACTTGTATGTGACGATCGGCGGCAACCAGGTCGGCGTCGCACAGGGTAGCGTGAGCGGAAACGGCGTCTATACCTTCAACGGTTCCTCGCCGATCACCATCCAGCCGAATGTTTCGGTCGTGGTGAATGTTTACGGCTCACTGTCCAACGGTGCATCGACCACTTCACAGATCTTCGCGAACCTGACGAGCGTGAACGCGACGGCGGGAAACAACTCTGTTTCCTTGTCGAACGCTCCGAGCGAGCAGTCAATCGCGGTTTCGCAGGGTAACGTCCTCGCGGGCGTCACGCTCGACCCGACGTCTCCTGCTTCGAGCACGATGGGCATGGGTGTTAACAACAACACCTTGGCCATCTACCGCTTGAACGGTAACGCGGGTGGTCCGGTGACGGTCACCCAGTTGACGGTCGCGGATGCTGCCAACAGCGGCACGACGACGGTCAACAGCGTGCCGAATGCTTTCAACACCTTCTCGTTGGTTTACAACGGACAGACGTTGAACACGCAGCAGTCCTTGACGAACGGTTCGACAACCTTCGTCTTCGGTACGCCGATCACGATACCCCAGAACGGATATGCGACGGTCAGCTTGACGGGTAATGCTGTCTCATACAACGTTGCGACGTCCGCTGAAGCGACGCAGCACTCCTTCCAGGTGGTATCCTATGTTGCGAACCTCGCGACGGGAGCTTCGACGACCAACGTCACAGCTCTTGGCGCTGCGGGTAACAACATCACCGTCTACAGGGCTTTGCTCTCGTCGATCGGTGGAGGAACGGTATCGCAGGTTTCGTCAGCGTCCGCTACCGGCAACAATGTGTTCGCTTTGAACGTTGGAGCCGCGGCGGGAGGCAACGATGTCTACATAAAGACCCTGACGCTTCAGCAATCTGGTTCTGTTGTAGGCGCTACGACGACCATCGCATTGAAGTTCTTTGATTCTCAGAATACCGGCACACCGCTCGGTACAGCGACCATCTCGAGCTCCACGGCGATCGCAGTTACCATTGGTAACGGTACGTCGACCTGGGATATTCCGGCTGGTACCACAAGGACGTTGATCGGTCAGGTTACCTCCGGTAGCAACACAGTGACTGCCACGAACAACAATGGCACGTACCAAATATCGGTTACGGCTATTACGTGGAGTGATGGTACGACTCAGAACTTGAGTGGTTTGCCGTCGAATGTCACTTTGCCTATCGCTGGACCTCTCTTGACCAACTTGACCAACTAGTTTTGGAAGTAGCGTAAACTTCTCTAATCCCGCCGGTCTATAGACCGGCGGGGTTTGGTTTTATCATAAAGGTATGTTTTGCGTCTATCTTTTGCAGAATAAAACAGGGCATATACATTGGATATATATCAGATTCGAGAGGACGACGTGAAGCGCATAATCATGGCAGGTCAGAATATACAAAAGTTGGTAGGCCGTGGCGACTGGTGTATTATGAAGCCTTTCTGTCTTCAAAAGATGCCAGACTAAGAGAATCGACTTTGAAAAAATATGGAAGTACTCTGGGCCAGCTCAAACAGAGAATAAAGAAAAGCTTGCTGTGAGCCTCAGCCTCCCAAATATTTGAAAGGTATGCTACCATTGGTAAATCGATAAATGAGTACCTCGGTGAAACTTTCTCGCTTCTTCCTGTTTCTGGCGCCCTTCGCCATTTTTATTGTTTCAAGTTCTACGCTTTTCCCCTTTATTGTCGGGAAATACGCTTTCTTCAGAGCCGTCGTCGATCTTTCGCTTATCTTCTTTGTTTGGGCGTGGGCGTCGGGGAAAATCCGCATCGAGTGGAAATCGCTTAAGAAGCCGCTTGCGATCGGCGTAACGATTTGGGTTGTCATATTCCTCCTCGCTTCGTTTTTGGCGTACGACCCCTGGGCTGCTTTTTGGGGAAACTTCGAAAGGGGAGAAAGCGGGGTGCAGCTGCTCCATCTCTTTATCTTTTTCTTTTTGCTGACAGTGCTTCTGCGCCACAAAGAAGACTGGAAAAAAATGCTGAAATTCATGCTCGTCGCGGCCGCTTCGGTCGTCGTTTACGGACTTCTCGCCGGATCGAACGGTTTCATCGGCCCGAGCTTCTCCTTGAATACCAGGTTCCAGGGGAGTCTGGGAAATCCCGACTATACCGGACAGTTCATGATCTTCACTGTTTTCTTCGCGTTGTATCTCATGCTGAACGCCAGCTCCTCAAATACTCAACACAAGATACTTAATGTCAATTCCTGGTACGGATTTCTCGCCGCCTTTTTCTTTGCGGTTTTTCTTTTGTCTCAAACCCGCGGGGCGTTCCTTGGATTCGCTGCGGGGGCTGCCATGGTGCTCATCTATCTGGCTTTTACTTGGCCGACAAAAAAAATCAAGGCTGTTTTTGTCGGTGTACTCTTGTTATTAGTCATTAGTTTGGGGTTATTTGTTAATTTCCGGAACAGCAGTTTCGTCAAAAACCTCCCTGTGGTTGGGCGCTTTGCCGACATCTCGCTGCAATCCGGCGCCACGCGCATTTGGACGTGGGTGAGCGCCGTGAAGGGGATTCAATCCAGGCCGCTGGTGGGTTGGGGTCCGGAAAACTTCAGCGTCGTTTTCGACAAGTATTTCGATACGCGCCACTTCGATCCCGTCGAGGGCGGGGAAACGTGGTTCGACCGGGCGCACAGCATCATCCTCGACTACGGTTCGGAGACCGGCCTCGTCGGCCTCGCTGCATACCTCGCCGTTTTCGTTCTGTACTACGTCCAGTTCTTTAAAACCAACAAAAAACACAGCGAGTCAGTCGTCGGTTATCGGTCGTTAGTCGCTCGGAGCTTGTTCTTCGCCATGCCCGTTGGCTATCTCGTGACCGGCGCGACGCTCTTCGACGTTCTCCCGATGTACATCAGCTTATTTGTATTTTTGGCACTGTCGAACCACGAACTGCAAAGCACCAATAACCAAACAACAAATCACAAATAATAACCAATGATCGGAACACTAACTCCAAGAATATTTGATTTAGAGAATAGAACTTACAGGTTCGCGAGGTTTGTTGCTGGTTTTTGCAAAGAATTACCGAGGAGTATCAGTAACATTGAATATGTTAAGCAACTTAAGAGCTAAAATATGCAGAAAAGAAGCAAAAGAAAGCATGCTATGGTCGAGATTGTTGATAGATACCAATCCTGGTAAATTTAGGGATAAGAGTGAGCAGCTTTTAGGAGAAGCAACACAATTAAAAAAGATATTCTCGTTGATTATAGAAAAAAGCAAGTGAATTTAATTATTTGAATTTGAAATTTATTTGTTATTTGGAATTTGTGGTTTGGAATTTTAAAAGAAATGAGCACTAAAGTAAAACAACTTATCGCCCTTGGCATAACCATCATTGCCTTGGCTTTGCTCTACACTTCCGCTTACCTCCCGTACGTGAAGGGAAGTCTCTATATTTCGGCCATGCAATCATCTCAACAAGCGACGACGCTCCAAGCTTACTTGAGGCCGTTCGACGATGCCATGAACTTCTGGTCGCCGGTCGGTCAGCCGGAAATAATCCGGTTTTTCGGGAACAACACCTTGAGTTTGATCAGTGATCAGAAACAGAACCTCCCTGAGAGCGTTGCGACACCCCTCGTGAGCTATACCGTTCAGAAATTGAGTTCTGATCCTTTGGGCGGAAAGGGACTGAATTACAGCCAAGATATCTTAATAGAGGCGTCGATCATATCCGCCTATGCGGAGAAGTACAACAAGCCGGATATGCTCTCTGCCGCCGAGCAATTATACAAGAAGGGGATCCAATTGAGCCCCAACCGGCCGCAGTTCCTTTACGGTTTGTTCTCGCTGTATCTCGCCGAGGGGAAAAGCGCCGATGCCAAGGCGATCGGGCAAGAGATTTTGAAATATTGGCCCGACGACAGAAATGTAGCGACGGCCATCGCGGGGTTGAAGTAAGTTTTTAACAATTATGCAAGAGATCGAAGCATTCGCGCGGCAACTTCTCGGGGAACACCGTGATGCGCTCGCGGGACTCGAGCAACAAATCCAAGAAATTCTTAAACTGCGCGGTGTCCTATTTGATCTTGTAAAGCGTGACGGAACGCTTTTTCTCTGCGGGGCAACGGGGTGGATCAGCCGCTGACTGTATCCATTGGGCAGGGAGTGGCGAGGCCGCTTCAAGCATGACCGTCGACCTCTCCGAGCGGAAGCACTGACGACCGATGTTGCAACTATGACTGCTATTGGGAATGATTTTGGTTTTGATAAATTGTTTTCGCAGCAGATTGAGGCGGTGGGACGGAAGGACGATGTTCTCATCACCCTCTCAACAAGCGGCAACTCAGAAAACATCATTCAAGCGGTTAAAACTGCAAAAAAATGGGCATCATGACCATCGGATTTGGGGGAAAAGACGGCGGCCGCATGGGGAAACTGGTGGACATCCCGTTTATCGTCAATTCATCTATTACAGCGCGTATCCAGGAGATGCACGAACTCACGATGCACATTTTGTGCGAGCTCGTCGACCAGTGGCTTGAAAATGGGGAATCATAAGGCGGTTTTTCTCGATCGCGATAAAACAATCATTGAAGACAGCGGCTATTTTCACGATCCGGAAAGAATCGTTTTTGTGCCGCGTGCCGTCGAGAGCCTCGCAAGATTGCAACAGGCGGGATTTCTCCTCCTTGTTGTGACAAACCCAGTCGGGTATCGGAAGGGGATATTTCCCGGAGTCTGACACGATTGCGGTGAATGATAAAATCACCGGACTTCTCCGGAAGCAAAATGTCCGGCTCGAGAAAATATACTACTGCCCCCATGCGCCTGAAGATCAGTGCGTTTGTCGGAAACCGAAGCCATTCCTCATCCTCAAGGCAGCCGGCGAGTTTGATGTTGATCTCTCGAAGTCATTCTTTGTCGGTGATCATGTAAAAGACATTGAGGTCGGCAGGGCAGCGGGCGTCACAACCGTCTTCGTCGGTTCTCTAAAAGCATCGCCTGACGCTGATATTTCAGT
Organism: bacterium; assembly: GCA_027310365.1. Taxonomy (GTDB): domain Bacteria; phylum Patescibacteriota; class Minisyncoccia; order UBA6257; family GWB1-50-10; genus JAKAHT01. The sequence continues at coordinate 1,643 of DAIDAY010000005.1, read as the reverse complement.
AGTTGATATTTTTGAAGCTGCAGAGAAAATTATTTCTCACGAGAAATTGAGAAAGCCACTCTGATGGTAATCTGCAATATCTTCTCGGACATGGTACTGCGGGACGAATCCGATCTTTTCCTTTGCCCGCATCATATCGCATTGGGTGAAGTTTTGATATCGGTCTGCGTACGGATTGTCGATATATTCCGGTGTGCGGTTGAAACCCATGGTTTGATTAAGAATTGTGATCACATCATTGAATGATGTTGCTTCGCCCGCGCCGCAGTTTACGACGCAGCTTTCTTTCGCGTTAAGCGCGAGGAGGTTTGCCTGGACGACATCTTTCACGTATATGTAGTCGCGTTTTTGTTCGCCATTTTTGAAAATACGGGGGTTCCCCTTTGCTATTTGCTTCGCGAGCTGGTAGATCATGCTCGCCCGCGCTCCCTTGTGCGAATCGCGGGGGCCGTACACGTTGCAATAACGGAGACCGACGACGGTAATTTCCGGGTGCGTCGCCGCAAACGACATTGCCTTCTCGTCGAGGATCTTCTTTGAAAGCCCGTAGGGGTTCAAGGGTTCAAGTCCCTTGTCTTCGAAGTACGGAGCAGGTGTTCCGCCGTAGACGGCGGTGGAAGATGCATAAACGATCTTTTTGCATCCATGCGTCGTGGCATATTTCTAATTCCAGCAATCTCTCTTTAGGTGAACTCATTATATCATTTGCACGAACTTATTACGAGCGAAAAGAACACTCCGCGCGTTAGCGTGTCTCTGTGCGAAGCACAGAGCTTTCTAAGTATGGAAAGTGCGGAGTGTTCAAAATACAAAATGGACTCGGTTTTGCGAAGCAATTTTGTGGGAGGAAGGATTCGCAAAACCGAGACTGATTTTTGAAATGCTGGCGGGAGATTCACGCCGTGCCGGAGGGTGCGGGAGAAGGCACGGCGGATTTTGGGTTTTGGGCGAGCAAGTAGAAAAAGGAACACAAAAATGGTAAAATCTTTCTATGAAAGATTTTGATCTATGGAATAACTTAAAAAAGAAAATTGAAGAAGAGAAAAATGATTCTGAAAAGTTTCCAAAAGAAGGAGAAGTTTGGATGGAGTAACATTGGAAGAAATATTGGTTTTGAACAAAACGGTTCAGGTGATAATTTTTCTCGTCCTGTTTTAATTATTAAAAAATTTAATAATCATATGTTTTGGGCTATATCACTTTCAACTAAACAAAAAGATTTTGATTTTTATTTTAATTTTACCGATTCAAATAATCAAAAAGTTTCCGCTATTTTAGCACAAATGAAATTGATTAGTGTTAAAAGATTAAAAAGAAAGCTTTATGATATACCAAACAAACTTTTTGATGAAATAAAACAAAAATTAAAATCTTTTCTATAGAAACTCGAAACCCCGCTTTTGGCGGGGTTTCTCGGAGCCTTTCGGCACTTTGTATGCTTAGTATAGCAAGACGAATAAATAAGTCAATGTTTTTTGCCAGAACACATACTGGCTTTTTTGTGTCTGGCTGGTATTTGCTATGGTAAAAAACACGGAAAGTGTTATACTTACGGCACGACTTAGTAAGAGAGACCTAACCCATTTTGGCTTTAAAAATCAAGGCGGTATGGTCGAAAAGAGCCGTTAGCAATAAAGAACTCC
>DAIDAY010000059.1 GCA_027310365.1 bacterium | reverse complement strand
GCACAGAATCCATCTGGCAACTATTGCCGGTAAAACCCGGATTCAATACTTATGAAGGGCTGGAGATATTACCAATAAACACCTTTTCATCGCCGACATATCTTGTTACTGCAGGCCTGCTGCACTCATTTGAAACCGGAGACAATCGTAAAGTTGCCTGGATAAATTCAAGGGTCTATAATAATGATACCTTGTATTATGCTTATAAATACAAAGTGCCTAACGGCGCTTCATTAACGGAGTATTACATGGTATTCCGGCTATCTGAACAATACCTGATTCGGGCGGAAGCAGCAGTAAATCAAAATAAAATTCCTGATGCCCAGGCTGATATTAATATTATCAGAGCCCGTGCAGGTCTTGCCAATACAGTCGCTAATGATATCCCGTCGCTCAGGATAGCAATTGAGCAGGAAAGACGCTCAGAATTATTTTGCGAATGGGGGCACCGATGGTATGACCTGAAAAGAACAAACAGGGCTAATACCATATTGCCTGCATTGAAAGGAGCAAGTTGGCAATCAACGGATGTCTTGTGGC
>DAIDAY010000058.1 GCA_027310365.1 bacterium | reverse complement strand
ATCATAAGGAAAGGGTTGAGAGGGTGGATGCTTACAAAGACGAAGAATGGCGAATCATAAAAAGACGAATAAAAAAGAATCAGAAAGTTTTGGATTTATGCTGCGGCCCGGGAACTTTTCTGGTTCCGCTCGCGAAAGAAGGATATAATATTGAAGGCATTGACTTTTCAAGCGAGATGCTGAAGCAGGCAAAGGAATTCGCAAAGAAAGAAAATACGAGAATAAGAACAAGCATAGGCGATGCGAGAAACATAAGAAGAAAGAACAATCAATATGACTTGGTTCTTCTTATGGGAGATAGCATCGGCTCAATCCCGAAGTCGGAAAACAGACAGAGAGTCATTGACGAATGTTTCAGAGTATTGAAAAACGGCGGAACATTGATTGTAACTTTTGGAAACAAATATTACTCCGTCAGATGGACCCTGAATCAAATCTTATTGTATATTTGGAGAGCAATTATGTCTCATTTCGGAAATGAGCTGATAGAGTTCGGCGACTGGATAGACAAGATGTATGGCAGAACAAGAATTCACCATAAT
>DAIDAY010000057.1 GCA_027310365.1 bacterium | reverse complement strand
ACGGGTACACTTCGCTCCTCGCGCCGCGAATATATCTCAAAATTCGCGCCATCAAATTGATGGAATTTGTGGAATACGGGGCTCGCCCTCTTCAGACTAGCTTTCGCTGCGCCTCCTCCCGCAGAGCGGGATTAGACTTGCGACACGCATAAACTCGTTGGCTCATTCTTCAATAGGCACCGCGTCACTCCGCGCGTCCCTTGCGAGACGCACTTAAAGCTCCGCGTCCTGGTAGGCATACGGTTTCAGATCTATTTCACTCCCCTCACCGGGGTTCTTTTCACCTTTCCCTCACGGTACTTGTACACTATCGGTCGAGAGAAATATTTAGCCTTTCCTGATAGTTCAGGATGTTTCCTACGAGGCTTTCGTTCCTCGAAGTACTCAAGATTAAAAACAGAAAGATGATTCGCTTTCGCCTACGGGACTATCACCCCCTTTGGTCGGGCTTTCCAACCCATTCGGCTAGCAAACCATTTTGTAACTCTCCTTTATTTATAACCGAACACATAAAAATTTACGTGCTTGGTTATAAATAAAATG
>DAIDAY010000056.1 GCA_027310365.1 bacterium | reverse complement strand
CCTCAAAGACATCTCCGTGATCGATATGCACGAAGTAGGCACCGATGAAAAGCTCTCCTTCTTCTCCACCCTGGCGAACCACCTCACTGATCTGATGGACTCCGGCCAAGAGCTGAAGCTCGCGCTAATCATCGATGAGGGACCGCAGTACTGCCCGTGGGAGCCCAAGGGGATGCAGTACGATGCAACAGAGCTGATTAAGGGGATGTGCGCGCTAGGGCGCAAGCACAAGCTCTCAATGGTGATGCTCTCGCAAGTCATCTCCGGGGACATCGGGATAAACGCCGCCGTCAGGAGGAACCTGAACACCCAGTTCTTCGGGAGGATTCACCCCCTCGACATGATGGAGGCGGGGAACTGGCTCTCTCCCTACGGCATCTCCCCCGAGGACCTCCTGAGTATGGAGCCGGGGCATTTCTACTACAGCGGGAGGATGAATCCCAGTCCCATCCCCTTGCTCATGACGTTCAAACCGGAGGAGTAATTTGTCGGAGAAGTCGAGCTGGTCCGAGCTGCCCTTCGACCTCCAAGAGGAGTTCTACAG
>DAIDAY010000055.1 GCA_027310365.1 bacterium | reverse complement strand
CTTTTACATCTTCCACATTCTCAGTAGAAAGAAAATAATTTTGATTTTCACATAGATAATCCGAACTTTTTATTTTAAGACCGTGTGAAATTTCTTCACAAATATTTTTTACGGAATAGTGGAGATCCATGGATCTCATTGCTTGTGGATTAAAGTCTTTTACGTTGAAATATCTTTGACAAATGATATTTCCATCCAATGTTAATAAAAACTCAAATTTTGTAATTTCTTGGTTATTCATAGCTTTCGATTTTAATTGTTCTTTTTATTGTTTCGTTATTTTTTTCTTTTCTTGTTAATCTTAAAAATGGGTTTAAAAATTTTAACCACACATCGTCTGATTTTGGTAACACATTAAAGATGCCATCTTCTATCATCATTTTCATGGTATTTTTATAAGACCTACCTTCCGGGTCTAATTTATCATTTATTAATGATTCAATATTTTCTACTGCTTCATCAGTTAAAAATGGATATTCTAATGATACGATTTTTTTGTTAATAAAAAAAAATTCATCACCAAAAATTCCAAACTTTGTTACAC
>DAIDAY010000054.1 GCA_027310365.1 bacterium | reverse complement strand
GGTCGATGGCGTCCTCGGTCTCCGAGACGGTTCCGATCTGGTTGAGCTTGATGAGGACTGCGTTTGTTGCCTTCTTCCTGATGCCTTCCCTCATCCTCTTCACATTGGTTACGTAGAGGTCGTCCCCGATTATCCTGACTTCGCTTCCAAGCCTCCTGGTTATCGAAGCGAACGAGTCGAAAGATTCCTCGTGAAACGGGTCCTCTATCGTCAGCAGGCCGAACTCGTCCTTCAACGACGCGTAGAAGTCCTCCAGTGGTTGCGGCCCCATCGACTTCCCGTCAATGCTGTACGTCCGGGATTTTCTGTTGTAAAACGTTGATGCTGCCGCATCTATTCCCATCCTAACGCTGCTTTCGTCGTAGCCTGCCTTCTTCACGGCGTCCCTCACGGCGCGCAGGGCTTCGCGGGTCTTGCTGAGTGGCGGCGCAAAGCCCCCCTCGTCCCCAACGTTGATCGCCCCTTTTCCGTATTTGGAGACAAGCACGCCCTTCAATGACTGGTAGACTTCGTCCCCCATCCGGATTGCCTCGGAGCACGACCTCGCAC
>DAIDAY010000053.1 GCA_027310365.1 bacterium | reverse complement strand
AAAATATCTCGTCGGTGACGAAGAAGACATTCTTGCGATTTTGGAGTAAAATCCAAAAATTGCTTAATGCAAAACACAAACCGCAGAGTGAAAAATTAAGGATTTATTAGCGAAGCGAACCAAATCATTTTACATTTTGAATTAACCACCATGGCAAAACAACTTAAATTCAGCGAGGAAGCACGCGCTTCCATAAAAAAGGGGATAGACAAGCTCGCGGCTGCTGTGCGTATGACGCTCGGTCCGCGCGGCAGGGCTGCCGTGATTGAAAAAAGCTACGGCGCGCCACAGGTAACTTTTGACGGCGTGACTGTCGCCAAAGAAATCGAGCTCGAAGACAAGTGGGAAAATTTGGGTGCGGAATTTTTGAAACAGGCTGCCGACAAAACGAACGAAGGAGTTGGCGACGGAACCACGACATCCGTCGTTTTGGCGCATTCGCTCATAGAAGAAGGAGAAAAAGCGATCAAAGAGAAAGGATTCAACGTTATCCGCCTGGCCGAGGATTTAAAAAAGGCGAGTGCCGCAGTCGTAAAAAAACTGGAAGAGCAG
>DAIDAY010000052.1 GCA_027310365.1 bacterium | reverse complement strand
AGTCCGGACAGTGGACGTTTACCCACAACCCGTTCTCGATGCCGATCCCGGAGCATATCGACTGGCTCATGAAGGGCGAGCACATCCCGGACATCCTCACGACGCAGTACGACCTCGTCTGCAACGGCTTCGAGTCAGGCGGCGGTTCGATCCGCGCTCACAAGCCTGAGATCCTCGAAGCGGTCTACCGCGTCATGGGTTTCAGCAACGAGGATCTCGAGGAGCGCATCGGCCACATGCTGAAGGCTTTCCGCTTCGGCACGCCGCCGCACGGCGGGATCGCGCTTGGAGTCGAGCGCAATATGATGAACATCACCGGCGAGACGTACCTGCGCGAAGTGCAGACGTTCCCGATGACCCGCGGCGGCCAGACGGCGGTCATGAAGGCGCCGAAGCCGCTCACGAGTGATCAGCTTAAGGAACTCGGCATCAAGATCGACGCGAAATAGCGTCCATGGACACACTTCTCCCAGCGACCAAAACAGGATTTTCGATCAAGACCGACGCATACGAGGGTCCGTTCGAGCTTTTGCTCGACCTGATCGAAGCGCGCAAGCTC
>DAIDAY010000051.1 GCA_027310365.1 bacterium | reverse complement strand
GAAGAACATAACATTGGAAAGGGATGTTGTTGACAGGGACTTGTACGGAAGGCTCCTGAGATATGTTTTCGTGAACGGGACTTTTGTCGAGAAGCTTATCCTTGAGAAAGGGCTGGCAAACTCGTTCATCATCCCGCCGAACGGAAAATATTCATCCCAGCTTAGGGAAGCGGAGCAGCATGCAAAAGAAAACGGGTTTGGCTTGTGGGAATACGACGCGGAATATTCCGGTTGTATTGCAGTTTCCGAATTCCAATGGGATGCTGCGGGAAACGACATCGAGAACTTGAACGGCGAGTATGTTTCATTCAGGAACGGTTGCGGCGCCGGGATAAACATGACTGAGTGGACCCTGAAGAATTCCGGGACCAGAATATACAAATTCGGAAAATACTTCCTTGAATCCGGCAGGCAAGTAAAAATCCGCTCGGGCTGCGGCAAGGACTCTGGCAATGAATTATTCTGGTGCGGCAAGAAGCCGGCCTGGAACAACAACGGCGACGCGCTCTACCTGCGCGATTCGCAGGGGCTGCTTGTGCTGAGCGAATCATACCAAGGC
>DAIDAY010000050.1 GCA_027310365.1 bacterium | reverse complement strand
GAGACATGTATCTTGAGAAGAACGGCATCTGGAGCGTCGGGTATTTCGTGTCCTCAGTGGGACTCAACGAGGCACAGATCAAGAAATATATTGAGTGGCAGGACAAGAAAGAACAGAAGCCCCAGACCATCGCTCTGTTTTGAACAATCTTCTTTTGCACGTACGCGGGCACATGGAAACCCGAAAAGAAGCCCCGCGCTGAAGCACGGGGAGTGGGTCACTTTCCCCACACCCCTTTTTTCTTCCCGCGCCGCCCGAGCGTTCCGCCGGAGCGAAGCGGAGGCGGGGTCAAGGATTTTTCGCAAAAATCGGTTCGAGCTTTGTTGTAAATATACTCACAATAAAACTTTTTCTCTTGCTGGAAATTTCGCGGGTGGCACAAACAAAGTCAAAAACGAAAATGGCTCAGGCGCAAAAAATTTCTTTGGGGTGTGGGGCAAAAGGGAATTTTTTTGAAAAATCCGTTTTGCTATTTTTTAGTTTCTTCGATCGTTTCAATATCTCGCTGAATAGTATCCGCTATCATACTAGTTCCGTCTGCATACCAAGTATATGGTGAGT
>DAIDAY010000004.1 GCA_027310365.1 bacterium | reverse complement strand
ATCTTGAGCTTTAGCTAGCCGATCTTGAGCCTGCTTAAAGAAATTCTCTTGCCAGTTGAGCCTTGAGAGCGTAGAAGATGTACTTTTGCCTTCTCGTAAACTCCTAGAGAGAAATTCGATAAGATCACTACCTTTTTCTATGACTCTACTCCATGGAAACGGTAGTGAATCGGCCCGTCGTTCAACGGAATCACTGAGTATTCCCCACAACCTATCTGCACCTTCACTTCTGAGGAAGCTGTCGGCTGGCATGAAACTCGCCAACAGATCAGCAAACTTTTGAAGTTCTGGATTTAAGCCACCAAGCAGATCGCCAAGATCTTCTTCGACGGCTTTCTTTCCCTTGTTTTTGAGAAGCATCTTACTTCTCCTTTCTATTTTATTGATTGTTCAGAAAACTCTTTTGCCCGGTATGAGCTCTCAGAACAGAGAGCTTTTTGACAGTAAATCTAAGCAAATACTACAACATTTTTATCTATTTGTCAAATACAAAATATCTGGTAAAATGTGGGCTATGGGCAGGTGGCGAAACCGGCAGACGCACGGGCTTTAGGAGCCCGCGCCGCAAAGGCGTGAGGGTTCAAATCCCTCCCTGCCCACAGGAAATTTGAACGATATGAAAAAAGTTTTGGTTTTTGGGGTCTTCGACGGGGTCCATGAAGGGCATCGCGAGTTTTTGAAGCAAGCGAAGCAACTCGGCGACGAACTGGTGATCGTTTTGGCGCGGGATGTAACCGTAGAAAAACTGAAGAGCCGGAAGCCCCGGCTCGATTTTGAAGAACGAAAGAATCGCCTTGAAAAAGAAGATTACGTGAACAAAGTTATCGCGGGGGACGAGATTCTGGGAACGTGGCAATCGGCGAAAAGCGAGCGCCCCGATGTCATCGCACTCGGATACGACCAGAAGGATCTCGGCGTAAGTCTGTCGTCATGCCTCCGCGAATTCAATCCGGTACCGAATGTGGTCAGGCTCGAACCTCATGAGCCGGAAAAATACCACACCAGCATATTGAACAAGCAATCGTGAATTTACATTAACTATGCGATCGTTTACTTAACGTAGTTTCCTCGCGCTTATTTAGATAATGTGGAATTGCTGGCCAACCCGTTTCAGGCTACCAGCTTTGCTTATTTCAAATACTTCAACAAAGTCGATCATATCAAATCTTCCTAAATCATCGATGAATTGCCGCGGGATTTTCACTCTGCCGAACCAAACACTTTTTTGGATCATTTTGAAATCCAGATTTTTCAAAACCTCTCTTATCCAGTTTCTTTTTGTTTTATGCTTTTCTGGCACATCAAAGGCGACGATGGTAAGATTTCCTTTCTCTTTTTGATATCCATCCGGTCGAGGCGCTTCCCGCTCGATTTTTAATCTTAACTCCTTCATCTTCTTCTTCCCTCTGGGGGTGAGAGCAAAAATTTTCGAACGGCTGTTTTCCTTCACTTGAATAAGCCCATCTCTCTTTAACTGAGAAATAAGATTGCAGTATTTTTGCCTCAATCTCGCTCTCTGTTCCCTGGATAATCTTTTTTCTTCTATCTTCGACAGTTCGTAACCTACCCTGCGCGGCGAAGCACCGTAGCCAGCAGCCAGAAAAGCCTCAAAAAGATCGAGACTGCCAACGGCTGCGTCTTTTAACACCTCTAAAATACTCAACGAAATGTTCCCCCTCGCCATTTTTTCGTAGATACACCACTATTATACACCCTATGCCACAAAACTTACATTTTCTAGACGATCGTCTAGTTATCATAGTTCTTCTTGTGCCCGAGGAAAATTCTTACTCTCATCTCCTTCGTTTGCCGTGGAAGGCTTCGTGCACCTCGCGCAACTCCTTGTTGGTGAGGTGGGTATAGATTTGCGTCGTCGAGATATTCGCGTGACCCAAGAGCGCCTGGACCGAACGGAGGTCGGCGCCATTCACCAGGAGATCGGTCGCGAACGAATGGCGCAATTCATGAGGGTGCACCTTCTTCGGTATGCCGGCTTTCCGGGCATAGAACGAAACCAAGCGCTCGACGCTCCGGGGCGTAATTCTTCCCATAACCCTTCCCTTCTTATCCAAACTTACAAAAAGCGGCTCCCAGGCATCCTGCCGCCTCTTCATATAATCGCGTATGGCGTCTTTTGCCGTATTCGAAAGAAAAACGACGCGTATTTTGTCTCCCTTTCCGCGCACAGAAATCTCGCCGCGCTTCAAATCAACGAACCGCGAAAGATTGCAAAGTTCCGAGAGCCTCACGCCCGTCGAAAAGAGGGTTTCCAAAATCGCTTTGTCGCGGAGCGACCGGAGATCGCCGCCCTTCGGGGCGGAGAGAAGCCGTTCAAGTTCCTCGTATCCCAAAACTTCAATGTCCGCCCGGCTCACGCGGGGAAGTTCGATGGTGTCGGGAGGGAGGACCTTCAGCTTCCTCTTGATCAAGTACTTCAAGAAATTCCTGAGCGCAATCACGTAATACCCTTGCGTGATTTTTTTGATTCCCCGACGATTCAAGTCGAGTCGGAAGCTCCGGACGATATCGTCGTCGATGGCAAAGGGAGATTGAACGCCCGTTTGTTTTACGAATAACTTCAAGTATCGTGCGTAGTTTTCGCGCGTTTTCCGCGACCGATTTTTTTCTACTTCAAGGTAATCCAAATATTCCTTGAGATACTTTTCAATTTCCGTCATCCCGCTCTCATTGTACCACTAAAAGTGTTCCATTAAGCGGGCGTTGTAGAGTTTCAAGTATTCAAAAAAGACGGACGACCACACATCTTTATCGGTAAAATAACTGGCGTCCGTATGCGCTTGGTCGGGAAGATCGTGTCTTATGATCTGGGGCTTCCAATCGGCGACCGAACGCAGGTTCAGGGAACATCGCTTCATATGATAAGGCGCCGTCACAATGATCATTTTCCTGGGAGTAAAATTAGATTCCTTGAGAATCTTCACGGAATTCACGGCGTTCTCCGGCGTGTTTTTTGCCTTTGTTTCCACGATGATATCCCGCTCCGGAACGCCGCTCGCAACGGCGACTTTCCGGTAGTACTCGGCCTCCGACCAACTTCCCTCCGGGAGGGATGACGCGTGCGCTCCCGTGAACAGGATCTTCGGCCCGAATTTTTCCCGATATAACCGGACTGCTTCGTTCGCCCGAGTTTCATTCTGGCCGCCGCCGAAAACGAATATCAAATCGGCAGGCTCGAGCTTGTCTTCTTCCGCGAGATAATCCCAAAGCTCCCGAAGCGCTTGCTCGAGATCTTCGCTTCGTTTCCCGGCATTTACGGCGAGAAACGCTTTTTCAGCGACTGCCCGCGCTTCATCGGCGTTTATTTTTTCCTTTCCAACAAAGCGGTACGGATCTTCGCTCATACCCGCCAAGGAAAGCACGCGATTCAAGTTCTCAAACTTTATTTTTTCGAGCGGGGGCTTACGTTCAATGAGAGATTCAATGGCGTGCAAGTATTCTTTCTTTTCCGGCAGGTTCGGCTTATAAAGACTATCGGCTTCTTCCGGCTTCATACCTTCATTGTACCATCACTCCCTCCCTCCGTTGGTTTGACACGTCCTGCTTCTTATCGTACAGTAGTGGCACCAAGTTGGAACTTAACAATCGTCGTAAAAGCTGAAAGAAAGAAGGTGAAGGTATGAGTGAATTATCCAAGAAGGCCGCCATTGCCGTCGCCCTCTTTGAAGGGGATGCGGCAGGAGAAAAAGATTTCGAAGATGCGCTGCACCGCGATAATCCCCAGAACGTGGTTGTCGACACATTCAACTCACTGGAGAGCGCTTCGTTGTTCTTCGGCGAAAAGTTCGCTTCGCACCATGAAATTCTGGAAGGTGTGAGCGGCAACGCTTCACTCCTCGAAGAAACCAGACGGGAATTCGGTTCTCGCTTTGGTATCATAACGGAGCTCACGATTTCCGATTCATTCGTCACCGTGCGGAGAGAGCCCCTCGGCATCCTCGTCGCGGTCGCCGCACAAGCGAAAGGCGTACCGGCCGTCGTCCGCATTTTGCCCGACGAAGAAGGAATCTGGGGAAATACCTTGGCACAAAAGCTCGGTCTTCCTCTCGTCACGGGATCGTGGGAAAACGTCATCCAAGCCTTAAAAGGAGAAATCATCGCAAAAACGAAAGAAAGGAGGAGAGGATGAAATATTACTTCCTCCCCGAGGATTTCGAGGACCTCAAGAAAGCCATCGATCAAGCGAAAAAACTCGTTGAAACCAACATGAAGGCGGCCGGTGAAAGCGCGACGGAAGGCGCCGACACGTGGCACGACAATTTCGCCTTTGAGGAAGGGCAGCGGCAGGCCATCATGTGGACGAAACGGGTTCTGGAGCTCCTGAAGGTTCAAAACGACGCCGTCCTCATAACTTCGAAGCCGAATCCGTCACGCGTCGCGATCGGATGCACGGTAACCGTCTTCAACAGGACGGAAGGAAAAGAAATGAAGTTCAAGGTCGGAAGCTACATGAACTTCCGGGAAAATCCTCGGGAGTACGTATCATACCGGGCGCCCCTTGCAAAGCTTATTATGGGCGCATCGGTCGGCGATGTCCGTACCGGAAGAATCGGCCCTCTCATTCAAGAGGTCGAGGTGAAGAAGATTGAGGTAGTGTAGTATGTAGTACCATTTTGGCGTAGGTGACCCCTGCGCCATTTTAATTTTTTTCAGCCCACTCTTCGATAATCCGCCGGAGGAGCTCAGACTGCGATATGCCGTGCTTCGCGCTCTCGCGGCGGAGGATTTCTTTGGTATGACGGCTTGCAATAAAGTTAAACTTTTCCAATCTTTGATTCGACATCTTCGAAATTCCTTGCGATAAAAGCCGTTCAAGCTCCTGGAAATTACCGTAGTATAAGTTGTGGGAAAAAGGAGATATCGTCCCGTGCAAAAAGACGTTATTCCCCGAAGGATGCGATTTCTTGCTCATGCAAATGAATGTTTGCTTCTTCTGCGCAATAGCGTAGGCGATTTGCTGGCCCACTCCCGTGGATTTTGCGGATGTTTCCGCAATCACCACGTTGGAGTCGCGAATCGCCCGGAGCGTCTCGAGGTATATCTTTCTCGGCAGCTCTTTTTCTTGACGCTCAAACCACCGATCTTTGATCTGCACCCCCCTTACCGATTCGACTGCGCGGACAAATGCCCGGTAAAAGTCGGGGTTTTTCCGATACGCACTATTCGAGAAGACGACGTACGTTTTCACATTTGATTTTGCGAGCATGGAGTGATACCGTATATTTTAATTATACTCTTTCAATTTGCGCACTCACAATGGCCCAAAGCGGACGGAAAACAAAAAAACAGTATCAAGAAGTTGAGGTGAGAGCCCTCCTCTCCGCACCGCAATGGAAACGGTTGTCCGCTCTCTTCCGGAAGCAAACGACGAAACAATTGCCCGCCGGAAAGCTCACCGATGCTTATTTTTGTCCCCGAGAGGTTCAATCGTTCAAAGAAATAGAGATGGATCGCGTGGGCTCCTACAGCTTGCGGTTGCGCTCGGAATCGGTCGGCGCAAAAACGAACTCGCAGCTGAACCTCAAGAAAATCACGACGCGCGGAGATCACAATTCATGGGAAGAGCGGGAAATAGAAGTGAGCGACGTCGGAGAAGCCGAAGCCATCTTGAAAGCCATCGGCTTCAAAAAGTTCTTTTCCCTTGAAAAGGATCGCTATCCTTTCGCAATCGGAAAATTCAATGTTTTTTTGGAGAAGATCAAGGACTTCGGCCCCGTCATCGAGGTCGAAATCATGACAACAAAAGAAAAAGGAGAGGCGGCAAAAACCGACATCCGGAATTTCCTCGCAAGCCTCGGCATCAAACCGAACCACGTTGTGCCGAAAAGCGTCACGAACATCCTCATGAGGGAAAAGTCGTCTTTTTGAATCGCTTCACGGCTTTGCGAGCTCGCGTGGCTGAATTGTGCGGCTGCCGGTCCTAAAAACCGTAATTCCTTTCAAGCCGAGGTCGTATGCCGCAAGGTACGTCTTCATGATTTCTTCCGGCGTGGTTGCCTCCGGTATGTTCACCGTCTTCGAAATGGACTCGTCGACCGCCCGTTGCAAGACATGAACCATTTTCAAATGATCTTCCGGCGCGATTTCAAGCGCCGTCGAGTAAATGCTCTTCACATCGGAGTCGATCCCTAAAATGTCGCCTATTTTCCCCGAGCGCGCTATCGCCCGGAGCGTTTCCGGTGTATCGAGACGGCGCGCGCGTAAGTCGTCCATTAAATTCCGATTGACCACTCCGCCGTAATCATTCAAGGGAAAAAGCGGTTCGATTCCTGGCGTTGCGTCGATGACGAGTGCCGATCGTCCCGTCGGCGGGAGGGCGGTCGTGGAAGCGTTCCGGAGCAGTTTTGTTTCCCGTATTTTCTCCCCCAAACTAATCCAGTCTTTCCCCGATATTTCCGGCGTCTCAAGGTTGCCATACTTGGTTTCTATGAACCCCGGCAACTCGTTGTAGCGGCACCCCGCCGGAAGGCGCATGGCGCCGAACGAACCGCGCTTTTTCGCTAATTCAAAAGACTCGATTTTCGAATAGTAATTGACGAACGCAACGATGTTGCGGGCCAGTTCTCTTCCTTCCCGACTCGCATAAGGAATCTTGAGCTTCACCAAAAGATCGGCCAATCCGCAAACCCCGACGCCGATTTTCCTCTTCGCGCTCATGATCGAACGGCTCTCCTTTTCCCCGTACCGCTCGATGCTTAACTCAAGCGCGTTGTCCAAAACGTGCGTCAAAAGCCGGGCGACGCGTTCCAATTTTCCAAAGTCGACTTTCGGCACCCCGCTGGGATTCCGAACCACGAAGTTGCCGAGATTCACATAGCCGAACTGGCACGTTTCCCCCGGTGCAAGACCGACCTCGCCGCACGGCGCGGTGCTCACGTAGTGACCGACGCCGGGTGTCGGATTGTCGGCTTCCATCCGATGGAGAAAGACGAGACCCGGATCCCCGCATGCGTGAGCCGACGAGACGATGCGATGGAGGACGTCCTGCGCATTCAAAATCTTGCCGCCGGACGTTCGGTACGGCGCGCCTCTTTTAGCCGCTTCCATGAATTCGTCCGATGCGTTGACCGACAGGTTGAATTTCCACTCTTCCCCCTTCTTGTCCCCGCCCACCTTTACATCGATGAAGTCCAAAATATCCCGGTGCCCCGACGAGAGAATTGCCATGTTCCCGACCGGCCGATCTTCCCGCCCGCTCCGCGCGCCGGAGACGGCGATGGCATTCAAGGCCTTCAGAACCCCGATTGGATCGCGGGAACTGTCCAAATTAAAGCCGGTCCCCATTGCGTCGGCATGCAGCCGATCGACTATCTTCTTGATGCGCGAGATGTCTTGATTCAAATCCACCGGGGGAACGGTGCATGCAGAGAGAGGCCTCCCCGCGTAGCGGCCGGCATTATTGATGATGGGGGTGCTCATAACGCAGTCTTTTTTGTCCAAGTGCGACCCGAACTCGTCCGCAAACTTCTCCACCGCGCTCCGGGCAGCGCCGAATTTTCGTTCAACCGAAACGACGGATTCGACGACCCGTTCAACCATGCGAGTCGGCGTCTCGTTCGGATCAATCATGCGACCCTCCCGGAGGATGCGTTCTGCTGTTTGCGAGGCGAGAAAGGTGGAACGATACATGGTTTTTGATGCTATGGCGCCATGGCGCCTATACTTCCAATGGCACGGGGTTCTCCAGACCTCGTCAAGGGGCATTGACATGAGTCGAAGAAAGTGGCTAATCTGAAAGCAGCTTTTCCCACAAATCGACGAGGTTCATATGATCATCGCTGCTGAAGGATTGGACTATGCGGGCAAATCGACCGCCTGCGAAGGGATGACCGAACGTCTCGGAGCCCTGCTCTACAGAACCCCTCCGCCATCGTACATGGCAAAGAGAAATCTCATTGATCAACATGCGACCAACGAAGAGCATTACCAGTTTTATCTTGAAGGAGTGAAAACGGCGTCGCGTGAAATTGCATTGATCGTCTCATCAAGGGGGATGATCATTCTCGACCGTTACTGGATGACGACCGTCGCATATCATCGAGCGTCGGGCGTTGACGCGAAATTGAAGGACTTCGGGAACATCGTCTTACCCGATTGGACTATCTATTTCGACGTTTCTCCCGAAGTTCAAGAAGAACGCCGCTTGAAGAGAGCGATGTCCGCGTGCGACAAAAGGGACTGGGAAAAACAGAGTCTCGTAAGAATCGAGTACCACAAACTTCTCGCACTCTCTCAAAACGCCACCGAGATAAAGACCGACTCCCTTACTCCCGAGGAAGTACTGGAAACTGCTTTGCGTAATCTCCCCCGCACGCTTCATTGAAGCGGGGGTTTTTGTTTCCAAAACTTTGACACATCTGAAATGACGTGATAATATAAAGCCAATGCTTACCAAACGGCAAAAACAGAACGTCATGAAAGAGTCCTCGCGTCATGAAAAGGACACGGGTTCCAGCGAGGTTCAAATCTCTCTTCTGTCAAAAAGGATCAAACTCCTGGCCGACCACTTGAAAAAAAACCCCAAGGATTTCACGTCCCGCCGGGGGCTTTTGATGATGGTGGGAAAGAGAAGGCGCCTTCTCCAGTACCTGAAGGAGAGCGACGAAAAAAGCTATTCCAAAATCGCCAAGAAATTGGAAAGAGAAGCGTGATGTCAAACACGAACGCAAGTCAGCGGGTTGGGATCTTCATCGACGTCCAAAACGTTTACCACTCGGCGAAGAACCTTTTCCAAGCGAGGGTGAATTTTGACGAACTTCTGAAATACGTCGTGGGGCGCCGCCAGCTCGTCAAGGCGTACGCGTACGTCGTGAAGAGCGACCCGACGACCGGCGAAGAATCCTTTTTTGAAGCGCTTCGGAAAACCGGTCTCGAACTCCGCTCGAAAGACCTCCAAGTGTATCCCGACGGCACCAAGAAAGGCGATTGGGACGTCGGCATGGCGATCGACGCGGTCAGGAGCGCTGCCGATCTTGATGCTGTCGTTCTCGTGACGGGCGACGGCGATTTCATCCCGCTTGTCCAATACCTTCGGTGGGGTTTCGGAAAAGAGGTTGAGGTCGTCGGTTTCGGGCACACGACATCCGCGAAGCTCAAGGAGGCGGCTGACCGGTTTATGGATATGGAAAAAATACCGCGGGTGCTTCTGAAAATCGGCGAACGGGCAAGCGAGAGAATGGGGTCGAGGCAGAGGAGGAGGATGGGATAAGAGACTATTTTCGGAGGGCCGGCATGCTTTAGTGGTCATTTCGCGTTATATACATGAAGGAAAATGGATCTTGATAAAAAAACATACCAAACGACCGTCGACGGCAGGGACTTTTCCCTCGAGATCTCAAAAATCGCGGGACAGGCGAACGGGGCAGTCATCGGAAAGTCGGGGGAGACGGCGGTTCTTGCAACCGTCGTCATGAGCGACATCGATAAGCCGGGGGATTTTTTCCCCCTGACCGTCGACTACGAGGAACGTTTCTATGCCGCCGGGAAAATCATCGGCAGCCGCTTTATCAGAAGGGAGGGGAGGCCTTCCGACGAAGCAATTCTTTCATCGCGTCTCATTGATCGGACGGTTCGGCCGCTTTTCGATCCGCGCCTCAGGCGGGAGATTCAGGTGGTGGTAACCGTCCTCGCGTACGACGAGAAGAACGACCCCGATGAAATCGCGCTCCTCGCATCCTCGACCGCGCTTGCCATTTCCGACATACCGTGGGAAGGGCCCGTTGCGGGCGTCAAGGTCACGAGAGGCGAAAACATCTCGGGATTTTTCGCGGGGACGGAAACAAAGGTGAATATGATCGAATTCGGGGGAAAGGAAGAACGAGAATCCGACGCCCAAGAAATTTTTGAAAGGGCGCATGAAAATATCAAACAGCTCGTCGCGTTTCAAAGAAGCATCATCAAAGAAATCGGCAAGCCGAAGGCGAATGTTATTCTCGCGGCCGGCGACCCAAGCCTCAAAAATAAAATCGGCAAGTTTATCGCCAACGACGTCGAGACGGCGCTCAAGGAAAAAAAGACAGAAGAACTGAAGTCAAAACTTTTCGACCATCTCAAGGAATCCGGCGAAACCGAGGAATCACTCAAAGCCGCCGAGGCGGTCTTCGAGGACGAGGTGGACAAATTTGTTCACGATCTCGCCCTGAAACGCGGCAAGCGGGCTGATGGACGGAAATTCGACGAGATACGCGACCTCTGGAGCGAGGTCGGACTCTTCAAGCGCACGCACGGATCGGCGCTTTTCATGCGAGGCGAAACGCAAGTCCTCGCGATAACAACTTTGGCCGCGCCGGGAGCGGAACAAATCGTCGAGACGATGGAGACGACCGGCAAGAAGCGGTTTATGCTCCACTACAATTTCCCTGGCTTTTCAGTCGGCGAGACTTCGCGATCGCGCGGCCCCGGAAGGCGCGAAATCGGCCACGGCAATTTAGCTCAAAAGGGCATCAGCGCGGTCCTTCCGTCGATGGAAGAATTTCCCTATACGATACGGATCGTCGCGGAAACGCTTTCCTCGAACGGATCGTCGTCGATGGCGTCAACCTGCGCCGCGTCGCTTTCTCTTATGGATGCCGGCGTTCCCGTCAAAAAACAGGTTGCCGGGATTTCCATCGGCCTCATGACCGGCGACAAGGATGACGAGTACCAACTCTTGACCGACATCCAGGGGCCGGAAGATCACTACGGCGACATGGATTTCAAAGTCTCGGGAACGCGGGACGGCATCAATGCCATCCAGATGGATGTGAAGATCGGCGGCATCACGGCGAAAATCTTCGGCGAGGCGCTTGCCGCGGCAAAGAAGGCTCGGTTCCAGATACTGGATTTCATGGACAAGACCATCGGCGCACCGCGAAAAGAACTTTCGCCGTACGCGCCGAAGATCACGATCGTCGAGATACCGAAAGAAAAAATCGGCGAACTCATCGGCCCGGGCGGCAAGGTGATCAACGGCATTCTCGATGCAACCGCAAACAAGGTGACGATAGATATAGAAGAAGACGGGAAGGTTTACGTCGCGGGGTACGAAGACGACGCCGTCGCCAAAGCCCTTCAGCTGATACGGGAGGTGGTTCACGAATACCGCGCGGGCGAAATTGTTGAAGGTCCGGTGGTCCGGATCCTCGAATTCGGCGCGATCGTCGACTTAGGCGGCGGTCAAGACGGCATGATTCACGTTTCGGAGCTCAAAAACGGCTTCGTGAAAAAAGTGGAAGACGTGGTGAAGCTTGGCGACCGGGTCAAGGCGAAAATCATCAGGGTGGACAACGGCAAGATCGGTCTCTCGATCAAGCAGCTGAACCTCGCACCAAGCCAGGCGCCGCAGCAGTAGTGTTTCCGTACGCAGGGTGAACTCGCGACTCCCATTGTGCTATAATGGAGACAATGGCAGACCAAAATTTTAATCAGGGGCAAAACCCCAACGTCGATCTTCGGACAATGAACTCCGATATGAATTCGGTGCAAACGAGCGGAACGCCGAAACCGTACACACCCGAGGCGGCGACGCCTCCCGCGGCGCCTGTTGCGCCGGTTCCGGAGGATTTCAGTTTTAAAATACCCGACGTGCCGACGGCGAACCCCGCCGGCACCATTCCGACCGACTCGCTTCCCAACTCGGTGAAACCCCCCAAGAAAGGGAGGGGAGCCGTAACCGGCGTCATCGCATTTCTCGTCGTGATCGCCTTGGGAGCGCTGGGCTACTTTGTGATTTATCCGATGTTCGCGGGGAACAACAACGCACAGCCGCCGGCAAGCCAAACCTCCGAAACAAACGCCGGCGCGCCGGCGACCGAGACAACGCCGGCTGCGACGACGGAAACCGCAACAGAAACATCCACGGCAACGACGTCGGCGCCTTCCGCCATTCCCTCCGCAATCATTCATTCCTCTCTTTTCAAAACTGCCGATGCCTCTGTGACCTCGAGCTGGCCGCTGGCCGCCGCCGATCTCATCAATGTGAACGCCGGGGTGTCCAAGGGACCCGCCTTCGTTGAAGTGGTGCCGCAGGATCAGAACGGCAATCCGGTTTCTTTCTCCGATATGCTGCGGTCGCTCATATCGGCAGACTTAACCCAATCCGGCTTGAATACAGCCTTCGACCCGACTCGCACATCAGCCTTCTTGTACGTCGATGCCAGCGGAACGCAGTGGATCGGTTTTGCCGCGCAACTTTCTTCCGCTTCGGCGCTCGTCGACGAGAAAGCGTCGTTTGCGCAAATTTTCGAATCGAACACCAACCTCAAAAATTTCTTCGCCCAGAATCCGGGAACGGAGGGGGCCTGGAAGAACGGCGAGCCTGCGACGGCCAACCGGTACGTTTCGTTCAGCAAGAGCGGCTACGCTATCGATTACGGCTGGAGCAACAATACGCTCATTGTCGCCGCATCATACGACGGGTATAAATTGGCGGTTCGGAGTTTGCAATAAAAAACGGAAGTCGCTTATTTTATCCCAGCGATAATAAAAAATTCGCGCGCCTGCTTATTCCAGGGATCACGCGAGAAACCGCAAACTTATGACAAGGATCGTCGCCAAAGGAATCGAGGTAATCACGCATCATGGATTGTCGCTTATGAAAAAGGCGTTTTGTTTCCAATAGGATGGATAAAAAAGAAATAGAACGCTTAAAGGAAAAGCTCGTTGCGGAACGTGAACGCATCGCGGAGAGCATGCGGCGGTTCGCGTCGGAACTTGATTTCGGAGACGACACCGATCACGGAGAGGAGGAAGCCGATGAAGCCGAGGAAACGGCAAATTTCCTGAGCGTCAAACAAAGCCAAGATAAGCGCCTGGAGCAGATCGACAGCGCTCTCGAGCGAATCAAAAACGGCACTTTTGGCGCCTGCGCAGAATGCGGCAAGAGCATCGAAAAGGAAATTCTGAACATCGACCCAGAATCGCTCCTGTGCAAAAGCTGCAAGATGAAAGAACGAAAACGGTAAGAAACGGGGGGGTCTATGCGCACCGTGCAAAAGCTCTACGGAGCGGAGCTTGAAGGAATCAATGCCCAGTTGATCGAAGTGGAAGCCGATTTGAACGTCGGCCTTCATGCTTTTACCATCGTGGGGCTTGCCGACAAAGCCGTCTCGGAAGCAAAGGAACGGGTCAACTCGGCCCTCAAAAATTCCGGCATCAAGCCGCCGGCCAAAGAGAACCGGAAAATAACGGTGAATCTCGCGCCGGCAGACGTGAAAAAGATCGGCTCCCACTTCGATCTCCCCATCGCCCTCAGCTATCTCCTGGCGAGCGAACAGCTCCGTATTTTCGACGCCTCAAAAAAAATCTTCGCCGGAGAATTGGCGCTTGATGGGATGCTCCGCCCGATTGCCGGCGCGCTGAATATGGCAATGCTCGCCCAACGGAAAGGATTCGAAGAGTTCTTCCTCCCGCGGGAAAACGCCAGGGAAGCGGCGCTGGTAAAAGGCATCAAGGTTATTCCCGTCCGGAACCTCATCGAGATACTGGAGCACCTCGAGGGAACAAAGCCGCTTGCCGCTGAAAATCCGACCACCATCGAAAACAGCAATCCAGCCTACGCCGCGACATTCTCGGACGTCAAGGGCCAGGAAGCGGCGAAACGGGCTTTGGTTGTCGCTGCGGCCGGCGGCCACCACGTTGTCTTTTCCGGTCCCCCGGGTACGGGAAAAACAATGCTCGCGGAGGCTTTTCCTTCCATCCTTCCCGCCCCATCATACGACGAGATGATCGAGATAACCGAGATTTGGAGCGCAGCCGGTTTTCTTTCCCCGGAAACCGGCTTTGTAAACACGCGGCCGTTTCGCTCGCCGCATCACACCGCTTCATTGATATCCATTGTGGGCGGCGGTCAAAATCCACGGCCGGGAGAAATCAGCTTGGCGCATCGCGGAGTATTGTTCCTCGACGAACTGCCGGAATTTCGGAAGGACGTCCTTGAGGCTTTGCGCCAACCCATCGAAAGCGGACGCATTACCGTTTCGCGCGCCCGCGCTTCTCTTGAATTCCCCGCGCGGTTCGTCCTCATCGCGGCGAAAAATCCCTGCCCCTGCGGATACTTCGGCGATCCTGAAAAAGAATGCGTTTGCACCGCAAACGAAGTAATGAGGTATCGAAAGAAAATTTCGGGACCTCTCCTCGACCGTATGGATATTCACGTCAACGTGCCAAGGACAACAACGGAAGAGTTGATGTCGGATCAATCTCTCGGGGATGCGAATGCGCACCGCGAACAAGTGGTTTCCGCGCGGGAAATCCAAAAAGTGAGATTCGGAAATCTCGGTTTCAAGATATGCACCAACGCAGAAATGAGCGCCAAACAGGTTGGCGTCGCGGTGAAACTGGAAAACGAAGCTGAACGGTTTTTAAAAGAGGTTATGGATAAGAGTTTTCTGTCGGGCAGGGGATACTATCGCATCCTGAAGGTCGGCCAAACGATAGCTGATCTTGAAAATGCGCCCCTGATAACAAAGAACCATCTCGCGGAAGCGTTCCAGTATCGCGCGAAGGAAGAGTAGGCTTCCACCCGCATCGAGTGAAGTTTGCGCATTCGACGCCAAGGATAATCTTCGGCACTCCTGTAAAACGGAAAATCGCCGGTTCATCCCCGGCCAACACTCCGCTGAAGCTCGCTGTCGTTCGGTGCGGGAGAGAACTAACGGGCGGGGATGGTAATCATTGTTCCAGGCTTGATCGTTTTCGCCGATCGGAGGCCGGAATTTTTCCCCATCAAGGAGGAAGAAGAAACGCCGAATTGCGCAGCCAGCGTCTGGATGCCGTCTCCCCCCCTGGTTTTGTACTGCAATGACCCCCCTGCGCCGAACCCAAGGTCGGTGACGGAATGCCGGCTGCCGAGAACCGCCGAATCCCCGATGAATCCGTTTTCCACATTCGCATCTTCATACGACCCGGCTTCCCCGACACCCGCCTGGACATATGAATCAAAATGCGCCCCCGAGTCTGTACTCCGAAAAACGCTGCCGCTGAAACCTTCGGCCGTTCGGCCGGTGCCGAGAACGGCAAGGACGCTCGACAAAACAAACAAGAACGCCGCCCAGAAGAGCGCGGATTTCAAACAAGACCGCATCGCGGCCTTTATATATAGAGACCACCTCGTAATGGTAGAATGATAGCACCATGCAGCGTTTGGGGCAACATTTCCTGAAAAACAAACAAGTATTGAGGCAAATAGCCGCCGCCCTCGACATAAAGAGCGGCGACGCCATCATCGAGATCGGCCCGGGGCACGGAGAACTGACGAGACAATTAGTAATGAATAATGATAAAACGGCGATAAAGGTAACTGCGATAGAAAAAGATATTCAACTCGCACAACGGCTGAAAAGCGAATTTAAAAACAATAAAAATGTGGAAATTTTGGCTGGCGATGCATTGAAGAAACTCCCCTCGGTGGTAAAAAACTCCGACTGCAAAATAGTCGGCAATATCCCTTACTACATCACCGGGCACCTTTTGAGAATTCTGAGTGAACTGGAACACAAACCGGAAAGAATAGCGCTTCTCATCCAGAAAGAGGTCGCGGAGAGAATGTGCGCGGAGCCGCCGAAAATGAATCTCCTGGCGGCGATCACGCAATCATGGGCGGAACCAAAAATCATCGCCCGGGTGGGGAAGGGGGATTTTTCCCCGCCCCCGAAGATTGACTCGGCCATCATCGTCCTGAACCCCCAACCCCGCATCCCAGACCCTCGCTATTTTGAATTTATCCACACGCTCTTCAAACAGCCCCGGAAAACAATAGGAAACAACCTCATGACAAATGAAAAATTGTTGATGATGAAAGACAAATGGGCCGAGAAATTAAACAGTGTCGGCATCAACCCGGGCGACCGGGCGCAAAATTTATCATCCGAACAAATACACAATCTCTTTCTGGCGTTGTATAATCAGAACAAATGAAAGGTATCAAGACAGCTGCCGCGACGGCGCTGGCGATAGCGCTTCTTCCGTACGTGAGCCAAGCCGCTCTTCTCGCTTCGCCATTCGGCGGAAAGATCGCCGTCTACATCCCCGCCGTGGGATGCACTCAGCTGACAACGGCACTAGCGACGCTGACGCTGGGAACCATTACGGCCACGGTGGACAAGCTGACAATCATTGATAGCACAAACCGGCAACAAAGAACGCTGGGATTCCTCAATATCAACGTTTTCGGCATACCCATACCGATCATGATTCTCCTTGGCCTCACCAGACTCTATTCCTATTACAATTACCCCACTCCCCAGACCTGGGTTTTGGGGGACGCATGGAGTGTCGACGGACTTTGCGACGGAGCGCTGGGCAAGATGGTCGGTGGCACGGTATGCAAGACCATTACCGAGACTTTGCAAAAAACTTGCTCGATTACGGAGGTGGTGCGCCAAATCGGCACGGGAATTGGGCCGAGCACAAGCCAGAACGGCCTCGGAGGCTCAAAATAACAATTAAAGTAGTGTATAATTACCATCAGGAGTTATTCCACCTGCGTTTTTCCCTCACCCTTAAAGCAATCATGTTTTATGTTTACGTCCTAAAATCAATGAGAGACTCAAGCTTACATATAGAATTTGCCCCAGACCTCAGAGCCAGGATGCAAAAACACCTCAACGGGCTTGTCCCATCAACAAAAAACATAAGACCCCTCGACCTTATTTATTACGAATCGAAAAAAAGATGCCTTAATGAGAGAAAAACGCTTAAAACTTCGCAAAAGGGTTTTCTTCATTAAAAAGTCGAATTAAAAATTCCTTAATGCTTTAAGGGTGAGGGATACGAAATGAAGCTTGGTTTCAAAAAAAAGAAAAAGTTCATAAGCTTTGTGATCCTCGGCGCATCCATCCTCGTCAGTTCTTACCTCATCTTCGCTCCCGGCAGCCCTCAAAATGCAACACCAGGCATCACCATAGTCGAAACCAACGGCAGTTCCACGGCGAATCCGCTTCTTTCCTACCAGTCTGCCCCGCCCGAAAATCTGACGCTCAACTTCGCCAATAAAACGTTCCAGAACGCGATCGACAGCAACCTCTACCAGACCAAAGGAAGAGCGAGCATCATCCCCCCCAACTCCTCCGCTGTCCAAAAGACGATCGCGCAAATCATCGACAGCGAATTTTCGGCCGAGGTTGTGACGAGTTCCGACATCATCGTGAATGACGACGATTCGCCCCAAATGCAGCGGCTGTATCTCCTCTACGTCGACCAGGTTCTTGCGAAAATCCCGACGTTCAGCATAACGTCGGACGCCGCGCCGCAATCGATCTTTTCGACCGCGGCCGACAACTTTAGCGAAGCCGCAACCCTTCTCAAGGCCGTGCGCGTGCCGAAGCCGTGGATTCCCATCCACTACCAAATTTTATCGCTCGTCATACACCAGAGAAATCTTTTTACCGATCTTGCGAAAAGCGGCGACGACCCCCTGCGGTTCCTCATCGCCCTTTATGCGAACCGGCAAGACCCTTTCACGCAAGGCATGGCAACCATACAAGAGGAAATAACCAAAAAAGTCCAGGATGAAAAACTCATCTAACGCGAGAAATCTGCAATTCGTAGCTTCGGTGGTAATCGTCTTTTTGGCGTTCTCGTCCATCCGCTTCGCGCCCGCCGCACAAGCGCAAGCCACGACAGACAATGGAGCCGCGGCGGCGGGATGCGCGACGTGGGCCGCAACGTGGCTCAAGGGCGGCAACGGCGCCACGGCAACCACCTACGTCTCGGTGGATACCGGCTCGGCGACTAATTTCACGGCGTTCCCCGATCCCACCGTCATTACGGTAAGCGCGGGAGACAAAGGATCCACCTCGTCGACGCCCCCGACGCTGACATCGTGGAGCGCGCTGGGCGCCGTCATCAATACGGCCAGCTCGACGTACTCCGATGGAGACATCGGGTGGTTCTGCGCCAACCAGGCGGTAGCGGGCACGGGGTTAAAGGGTGGTCCCGATGGGACGGAAGAATGCGTAGCTGCGGCCCAGATGGCCGCTAAATACGGCGCATATACGGCTCTCAACACCTCGATCGGGGGCATCGAGGAAAAAATCAGGACTCAGTTGCTGCAAAAGACATTCAGTTCTCTGGAAAACCAGTTTCAGAAAGTAGTCGGGGACATCAGCCTCAGCAAACTCTTCGGAACCAGCACGTTCGGCGGAGATACCTCGCTCGGCACGCTGGCAAAAGCTGTCGGGAGCGGAAATCCTACGGCCATTATCAACGCTCTGGGCGTTGACAACAAATTCAAGGATGCGGTAAAAACCACGACCGACGAGGCGATGGCAGAAGCGAAAAAACAAATACAAAGCCTGGTGGGCGATCTCACGAAGCAGGCTGCCGACATCCTGAAGGTCGGGGTGCCCACCGGCATACTGACAAACCCCGTCCCGGTGAACGACGCGGGGACGCAAAGTCAAACGAAAGCCAACGGCGTTACGCTTCAAAACATCCTCCTTGAACAAAGAAAGCAGGAAATAACCGCAAAAACCAGAACCCAGTGCCGTACCATATTCACCCAAACCGTCCAGTCGATAAAAAGCTCGCTGCTCTATCAGTTCACGAACGAAACCGTCAACTGGATCCAGGGCGGGGGGATACAAATAAGTTCCGACGGTAAAATAACCATCAATGCACCCCAGTACTTCGAGAAGCCGTGGAAATCCCTGGAACAGGCGGGGCTTGGCGCCGTCGACCGCTTTCTTTCGAACGTCGCGCCGCAGCTCTGCCAGCCCTTCAGACTATCCGTCACGCTCCAAATCCCGAGCACTGCCCGGCAGACGAACCCGTATTACCAGCCGACGAGCTGTACGCTGAACCGGGTAGTTCAGAACATCCAGGGATTTTACAACAACTTCCGGCAGGGCAGCTGGCTCGGGTACCGGGAGATATTGCTGCCCCCAAACAACTACTACGGCGCATCGGCGTTGGCCCAGCAGCAAGCCGCTCAGATCGCTGCGGCGGCAACCCAGCAGCGGCAGAACGAAGTGAATCAAAGCAACGGCTACAAGAACAAGTATCAGTGCACGCAGTGGCTGAAATATCAATACGCCAAAGATGCCAATGGAAACGTCATCACCAATGTCACTAATTGCTCTTTCAATCCCAACAATCCGAAGTCGCTCGTCTGGGCTTCTTCGGAAAACGCCTGCTATGAAAATCTCGGCCCAGTCGACGCGGATAACGACACCGGCGTTCCGACTGATGCGTCAACTTACATAAAGGACCCCGCGCAAGCCAACGTTGTAGGCGACAAAGTCTTTCCCAGTAAAAGCGATCACAGCTTTTTCTATACCTGCCTCGACAGTCAGATTGTCCAACCCTCCAATGTAGCGGCTGGATTGGCGCAGCAGTCGACGCAAGCCGACATCAATGCCATCATCAACGCCCAGGACCTCACGAACATCGACACCGTCATCCAAAATGCCATCATCAACAAAATAACCAAAGTTGGCATCAACGGCCTCAAGGGGGTTTTAGGTGAACTCCCGGCTTGGACTAACAACTTACTAAAATAGCATAATGACAGCAAAACATTATCACAAACTGGCAACCGCCATCCTCGCTACCGCAATCGCTTTTTTGATTTTATTCTCGCCGTTTTCGTACTCCATAGTAGCCAACGCAAGTTCCCTCGGCGGTCCCTCCTATAACCAAGCGCTGAAAACAAAAATTAATGAGGCTGAACAATCAGGGCAAATAACACAAGACCAAGGAAATACAATACTTCGAAATAACGGTGTATCTCCCAGTAATAGCGATTCTTTTTGGGCTGACATAGCGAGCACCGTACTCAACTTTGTTCTTAGGACATTACAATACATCGCTGGGGTCGTACTGTACCTGGGAGCGAAACTGATTACCTTTCTCTTCCAGTTCAACACCTCCATCATCACTCTTCCCATTGTCATTTCCGGCTGGGCGGTGTCGCGAGACATCGCAAATCTCGGCTTCGTTCTCGCGCTCATCATCATGGCTTTCATGACCATCCTTCGGGTCAACCAGTACAACGCGCAGAAATTGCTTCCGAAGCTCATCGCCGCGGCCATCGTCGTCAACTTCAGTTTGACCATCGGCGGAGCGATTCTCGACTTTACCAACGTAGTGACAAAATTCTTCGTTGATAATTCGTTGGGAAATGGAACGTTCGCGCAGTCCAAGGATGTGGGCTCGGCGATAGCCGGCGCCTTGAATCCCCAGCGGTTTCTCGTTGCCGACACCTCGGCGATACAGGACGCTTACAACAACTCCAACCCCAGCCAAAATACTCAATCATTCTCGGCAGACCTGATGAGCCTCGCCAGCTTGTTCATTATCGTCGCCTTCACGCTCCTTATGGCACTCATTCTTCTCGCGAACGGCCTCATGCTCATCGCGCGGTTTGTATGGCTTGCCATCCTCCTGGCTGTCGCGCCGCTTCCCTGGCTTTTCGGAATTCTGCCGATACCAAGTCTCCAAAACCTCGGGAAGCAATGGTGGCAGAAATTCATGCAATGGGCGTTCGTTGCGCCGTTTCTTTCTTTCTTTCTTTACCTCACGCTCCGAACGGCGACGATGGTCAATGATCTTTCGAAAAGCTTCGCCGCTAATCCGGACGCTCAATTCACCCTCATCAGCGGCTTCCTTATCCAAGCTACCAATGCGCTTGTTTTGGGCGGATTCCTCGTCGGCGGGCTCTTGGCGGCGAACAGCATGGGAGCCTGGGGCGGTCACGCGCTCATCGGCGTCGCGCAAAAGACAGGAGAGAAAGTGAAGGGGTTTGCGCAACGAAACACCGCCGGGAGAGCAGGCAGCGGCATTCAAAAAGGCTGGAACAATCTCTTGGCCGCCGGATCCAAAAAGGACAAAGAAGGGAAATCGTGGCTCGAAAGAAAAGCGGAGGGGAAACTCTCCACAATGCCTTTTCTCGGCGCCGCTTTGAGCGGCATGGCTGGGGCATCAAAAAATGCCAAACGAAAGATGCAGGACACCATGGACAAGAGCTACCAAGAAGACAAGAAACACAACAAAGACGCCCTGCAAAACAAGATCAATCGGCAACTCTTTACGACATCCCAGGAAGATTTGGGCACGGTGCTGGCTTTCCTTGAAAAAGGCGGCAAGTCGGCGGACTTGGATCCCAACAAGAGGGCCAAGATTGCGAATATGATAAGAAAAACCGGCACGCAGGACAAATTCGCTCAATACGATCCAGCGCTGGCCGCCGATGCTGGAGATTTGAACAAGACCAGGAGCGAACGTTTGGAAAAGTACGTGGGTAAAATCGACGACGTTTCCAAGTTGGATAAAGACGCCATAAAAGACATAGCGCCGTACCTGAGGCAGCAGCAAATAAGAGACTTGGGCAATAAAGGAACAAAAGAACAAAAAGAGACTTTCATTGAAGGCATCAAAAGCGCTTTTGTCCAGGAAAAATTCAAAAACGATCCAGCGAAGATTCAAGCGGTACAAGACATATTCGACGAACTGGACAAACAAACGGCGGCACTTGATTCGACGCTCAAAGCGTATAAAGACGCCAAAGATTTGGGCGAGAAGGATCAGATGAAAAACCTTCAGGGGAAAAGAGAGGAAATACAAAAAAAGATCGACGACATAAGAAAGACATTGACCGAAGGCGGCACGTATGAGGTGAAAAGAACGAGTAATTTGGTGGGGGCGAGCGGACAGCCGCAAGAAACGGTCGCGAAGACGATAACGATAGACTCGCCGGTCGAGAAAATCGCGAATGAAAGAGGGGAAGAAAGAACAATCAATAACACCAATGCGCGGAAAACGGCCATCGATAACAACGTCGCTGCCTCCAAACAATCCTCTTGGCAAGGCGCCGGACTGTACACATCGAGAAGACCCAGCGAGGAGGGGACATAAGCATGCAATTCGAAGAGATACCGCAAAACTTAAGAGGGAGTTTGTTTTCCGAAAGAGTGGATAGAATCCTCGACGAGTTGAGGGACAGGGCCTGCATTTCTCGTACGAGTCTTATCCCCAACGCTTACTACAATCTCATCAGCAAAGAAGTGCCGCCCCATTATTTCGTCCAGACACTCGCCGAAACGGGGATAGGAGAAAAATTAGCCGCTTCCGTCGCCAAAGCGATAAAAGAACGAATCCTGGAATCGGAACGGTACCCGCTCTTCCGGTGGGGGATAGACATCAGCGAGATAAAAGTAAATGACGCCGAGGACGTGGAGAATTTGGGACTGGAAGACGATTTGAAAAAAGAGGAAGAGAAAACCATTCCCCTCGAAGCATTTGAAGAGCCTGAAGCGGAAACCATCCCCATTATTAAAAGCGCCACAATTCCTGCCAAACCGGCACTAGCGCCGAAACCGGAAGGAACGCCGAGCCCCCTCGATACGGCGCAAGGCAAACCCTTCATCCTCCAGGAGAAGCCGAAAGAAGACCGCGCTCCCAAGGGAATCGGGGGGCGGAGCATTCCCTCTCTTTCCTTCGGCTTCTTCAAATCAAAGAGATCGACCGAGCCCGCACCGCTGAAGGCGGTAACGGCCGAGGTGCAAACTCCCGCCGAGACAAAGAGGGTTGTCCATTATACGGAAGATCGATCCACCCTCTCTCCCTTCGAACAGGGGGGTGAATTCTTGAAAACGGAAGAGATCGCTACGCCCATTGCGCCGATGACCAAAACCATAATCAAACCTGAACTGGTTCAGAACGACGTTCAAGAGGAAGGGAAGTCCGCGGAAGGGGGGGCTAAAATAGAAGGAAACACCATAGATCTACGATTATGAAATTTCTCATTGATCCCAGCATCCTCATTGACCCCGATAAAATGTCCCACGCTTCTTCAATTTCTAAAATAAGTCATTGGTATTCAATGAGAACAATGGAGTTTATGAAGCATCGATAACCAACTATGGAGTTCCAAGTACCTCAATTCATAGAACAGAAAGCGAAGATCGTGGGGCCGCTTACCATCGCCCAGTTTTTCTACATCGCCGGGGCCGGGGCGATCAGTTTCGTCGCCTACAACGCCTTGCCCATTTTCCTCTGGATCATCGTAACCATCGTTGCGGGTGGCATCGCCGTCGCTCTCGCATTCGTGAAAATCAACGGCCAGGACATGATAAAAACCGCCGGATCCCTTTTCCGGTATTTCTTGAATCAAAAAATGTATACGTGGCAGCGGCAGACCGCGAAAACCACACTGGAACTGAGCGACGAGGACCTAGCCAGCATCAGGAAAAGCATGGGGGTCCAGAGCAAGCTCAAATCCTTGACCCTCAAGATCTCCTTCGGGAGAATTTTCACCAAGAGTGCGCCGGCCGCTGGGGAGGAAAACGGAGGGAAGTATCAGGTGGTAACCTATCTTACCGGCGAGCAAAAGGTTGCAAAAAGAATAGATTACTAAACATCCCTTTTAGGGTAAAATGAAGCTATGGCGCAAACCACATTGCCAACTCAAAGCCTGGTGGAAGTGAAAAAAATAAAAGATGACGTCGTCTATCTCAAGGACGGCAGCTTCGTGCAAATCATTGCCGTCTCTGGCGTCAATTTTGATCTGAAGTCCGAAGATGAGCAGGCAAGCATCATCGGCAGCTTTCAGAAATTCCTGAATTCGCTGGATTTCAGGGTTCAGTTCTTCATCCACTCAAGGAAGGTGAATATCCAAAAGTACCTCGCGAGCATGGCCGAGCGGAAAAAGAACGAACAGAACGAACTCTTGAAGATTCAAATCGACGAGTACGCCAATTTCATAAAATCTTTCATAGAACAAAATGCCATCATCAGCAAAAATTTTTTTGTCGTCGTCCCCTACAACCCGACACCGGAGGTGGCATCCAGCGCCTCTGGGATTTTCAGCCTCTGGAAAAAACAAAAAACAGCGGCCGAGAAGCAGGCCGAAGCGACGACGACCCAGGAAAATCTCGAACAATTGAGGAATCGCGCAGGGAGCGTTATTGCGGGATTGAACCAAATGGAGCTGAAGGCGATACCCCTGGAAGACGAGGAGCTCACGGAGCTTTTCTACAACCTCTATAATCCGCAGCTTGTGGAAAAGGAGGGTATGGCGATAGCTCAATAACCACGATGAATCCCGTGAAAAACCACAAACTCATGAAAAAGGTAACCACCAAAAAAGTCGATCCGACGGCACATAACAGGCAATCGCTTACG
Organism: bacterium; assembly: GCA_027310365.1. Classification (GTDB taxonomy): domain Bacteria; phylum Patescibacteriota; class Minisyncoccia; order UBA6257; family GWB1-50-10; genus JAKAHT01. The sequence goes on along the minus strand of DAIDAY010000004.1, from coordinate 28,751 downwards.
CAAAAGGCGTTTTGCTTCTCATGAGATGAAAATCGAGATACCTAAAGCATACAAACCGGGGGAAGAGGATTTATTCAACGTCATCGCGCCCTCGGGCGTGGAAATCAACGCAAACCACCTGAAGATAGGCGACTACTACGCCAAAACATTTTTTATATTTACCTATCCCCGGTACATCTCGACTGGCTGGTTTTCCCCCATCATCAACATGCCGACCATGATGGACATTGCCATCTTCGTCCACCCCATGGACACCGCCCTTGCGCTCCGGAATCTCAGGAAGAAAGTTGCGCAAGTAGAAGCCGAGATCAGTGAGAAGCAAGAAAGGGGTGTCGTGCGGGATCCCGTCCTTGAAACCGCCTATCAAGACATAGAAAGTCTGCGGGATTCGCTCCAGCAGGCGCGGGAAAAACTTTTTGAGGTCGGCATTTACTTCACCATTTATGCCTCGACGCTCGAGGAACTTACGAAGATCGAGGACCAGGCCATGAATTCCCTCGAGAGCCGGCTGGTCTACGCAAAACCGGCCCTCTTCAGGCAGACGGAAGGATTCAACTCCGTCCTCCCCCTTTCAAGCGACAAGCTCGGCGTAAGAACCCCCCTGAACAGCGGCCCCGCATCGTCTGTTTTTCCCTTCACGTCGGCTGATCTCACGTCCGACAACGGCATTCTCTACGGCATCAACATGCAGAACAACACGCTCATTATTTTCGACCGCTTTTCCCTGGAAAATGCCAACATGGTCGTCTTCGCAAAATCCGGCTCCGGGAAATCATACGCCACAAAACTCCAGATCCTCCGGTCGCTCATGGTCGGAACCGACGTCATCGTCATCGATCCGGAGAATGAATACCAAAACCTCGCCGATTCCATCGGGGGGAGCTACTTCAAAATTTCCCTCACGTCAAAGAATCACGTGAACCCTTTCGACATTCCCATCATACCGGAGGGGGAAGAACCCGCCGACGTTTTCAAGTCGCACATCCTAAACCTCACCGGCCTCGTGAAACTGATGCTCGGCGAAATCACTCCTGAAGAAGAGGCGCTTCTCGATCGGGCGCTGACCGAAACCTACTCGTCGCGCGACATCACGGCGGAGAATTTCGGCACGCTGAAGGAGCTGAATCCGCCCCTCCTCGAAGATCTCCAAACCATCCTCCAGAGCACGGAGGGGGGGAGGGGTATCGCGGAGCGGCTCGATAAATATACTTATGGCTCCTACGCCGGCTTCACCAATGCGCCGACGAACATCGATATCAAGAATCGGCTCATTGTTTTTTCCATCCGCGACCTCGAAGAAGAGCTCCGGCCGATCGCCATGTACATCGTCCTCAACTTCGTCTGGAACCTCATCCGGGCTCAGCTGAAACAGCGGCTCCTCGTGATCGACGAGGCGTGGTCAATGATGAAATACAAAGACAGCGCTTCATTCCTCTTCGGTCTCGTGAAGAGAGCGAGAAAATACTACCTCGGCGTCACTACCATCACCCAGGATGTCGACGACTTCTTGAAATCGGAATACGGGAGGCCGATCATCACGAACTCGGCCATACAGCTCCTCCTCAAACAGTCTCCGACGAGCATCGACTCGTTGACGAAAGCGTTCAATCTGACCGACGGCGAATCAGCGCTTCTCCTTGAAGCGGCAGTCGGCGAAGGGTTGGTTTTTGCCGGCTTGAAACATGCGGCCATCAAAATTATCGCGTCATATACCGAAGACCAAATCGTCACCACGAACCCGGAACAGATTCTCGAAACAAAGGGCATAGGAGAAAAAAATGGATGAAAGCAAACAACAACCGAAAATCGGCTGGGGAGAACGAATGCTCATCTACCCCCTTCTTTTGCTCGTCGATTTCGTCGAACTGATCGGAGGATTTATACAAGCGGTTCCCGGCGTCGGCATTCCGATATATCTCCTGTTTGCCGGCGTAAGTCTGGTGGTAACGTTCTTCGTTCAATTTTTCCTGTTTTTGAAACACATCAAGAATTATGCCTTCCTCATCACCGGCCTGGTCGGCTCCCTGCCGCTCGTGGGCATCTTCTCTCTGAAAAGCGTCGGGTTCGCGATCACCGACGTCATGAACAGCAACAAGAAGATAGCGGGGATTGCCGACAAAACAGGCATCGGAAAGGCCGCTGGCGCTCTATCAAAAACCCTATGACACGCAAGAGACTCCTTGTTGTTTTCACGGCGGCTGCCATTCTGTTGAACGGCGGGGGCGCGGGGGCGCAAGCAACGCCGGCCAACTCCTACTCGGCAACTATCACGTGGTCTTCCACCAGCTACAGCCCCTCCAATTTCGCAGGGAAACATCTGGCGACGAATGGCTCTTCGATTGTGCTTTCGGCGATCGTTCTCAATAATGGGAAGGTTGCCGACGTGTCGCAAAGCCCCATTTTGTGGTATCTTGACCAAGATTTCCTCGACGGAGGGATCGGACAGCAGCAGGCGAGTTTCAAGGTAACCCAGACGGCTGGCGGATCGCATTTCGTGAACGTCCGCATACAGCTGCCGGATCAGACCGTATCGGCGGCGGAGAATATACCGATCGTTTCCTACAAGGCGGTCATCGATGCTCCTTACCCCAGCAACACCGTCGCAAATAACTCGACGATAAACCTGTCCCTTATACCTTACTTTTTCAACATATCTTCTTTCGGCGACTTGTCATTTTCGTGGGATATCAACGGAACACAACAAACTGCAAGCAACTCCGATAATATCCTCTCGCTGAATATCGGAAACCAGCCGAGCGGTCAGGGTATCGGCATCAAGGGGTCGATTCAAAACAACCGGAACCAGTATGAAGCGGTATCCTCCAATACAACCCTCTCTGTTCAATAAAAAAACGGCGCTGGCGGTTCTCTTCGCCGCCCTCATCATCCTCGCGCCGAAAACAAACGGCGCCGGTCTTGACTTGACGCTGAATTCTTCGCCGCCTTGCCTCACTCTCGACGCCAACGGCAACTGCCAATACAACCAAACAACTCTCCAGGGATACATCCAGGTTTTCTACCAGTTTGCGCTTGCCATCGGCGGCATTCTAGCGGTCGGCATGATCGTCGCCGGATCGATTTACATCTCCATCTCGGGGAGCGTCGACAAAGAGCGCGAGGGAAGGAGTTTCATCACTTCGGCGCTCCTCGGCTTGGTTATTCTCTTGGGAGCGTTCCTCATACTAAAAACCCTCAATCCAAACTTAACGACTCTGACCCCGCCGACAGCTCCTCCGCCGGTCGATCAAAGCTCTGCTTCACAGACGTGCGAAGACTGTAGCGCCATATCGGTAACAACATCTATAACCGAGGTTCAGTGCAAAACTGCGGGGAATTGCCAGCTGAATACGACGCTGTGGAATCTCCTGAAGGTGGCGGCCCGCAATTTCCAAAACACTTTTCCGGAAAAAACAATCGCGATAACCGAAGCGTATCCGCCGGCATTAGACCACCAGTCGGCATGCCACGAGAACGGCACTTGTGCGGACATCGCCATCAGACTTCGAGACGATTCGCCTGATTGTCAAATATTAAACACGCTCATCCAGGACATCAAAGATCAGGGTTTATCTCCCTTCAACGAATATTTCAAAGCGCCGGCGCCATGCACCGGCACGAAGACGCAAGATACGACGGGAAGCAACATACATGTGAGTATAAAGCAATGAAAATAAGGAAAATATTCATATACCTCGTGATAATTATCGTGATCGGCGCCGCCATCTATCTCGTGTGGACGTTTTTCGTTCCAAAGCCGATCCCGCCGGCGACAAACCAAACGGGAACGACGGGGGGGGCGCTTCCCGGAGGAACGACGGGGGGATTCGCGGGGGGAAACGGAAACGCAGAAACATCCACAACCTCGACCGCCCCGGCGGTCCCGGTGCTCTCAAAAATTTCGAGTCGCAGCGTCCTTGGCTACTGGATCGACCGGCAGACGGGCGACGTGCATTACATCGACCCAACGGGAAACGTGTGGGGTGCAAGGGAAAAAGGGGGGGATGTTTTCGAGTCGCAGCAGCCGGTGAACGCTATCAATACGATCGATGTCGACCAGAACGGCCAAAACGTCCTGACTGCCTTCGGCGACCCCCGCTCTCCGCAGTGGGCGATCTACAGTTCCGCGGACAAAACGTGGCACGCGCTTCCCCAATCCATCGTGAACGCTACCTGGGGAGCAAACGCGAACCAGCTCATTGGTATTGTGAGAAACGCGAACGCCTTCTCGCTCTCCTTCATCGATCTCGCTAAAAACCCACCCTCGTATAAAACCATTCTGAATAATTTTTTCATGAGCGACGTCCGGTTTAAATTTTACGCTCCCAATACTCTCCTGATCACGGAAAAACCCTCTTTGTACTACCAAGCGAGCGTGTGGGAGCTCAATCTCAAGACTTTGGCCCTCAACCTGATTTTTCAGCCGCAAAGCGGTTTGTACGCCGAGCCGTCGAGCGACGGTTCCATGATCATATCTTCCGCCGGAGGGACGACCAATATCGTGAAGTTGAGCACGATAACCCCGACACCGCTTCCTTTCCAGACGCTCCCCAATAAATGTGATTCGTCGGTCAATGCATCCTCGTCCGCCGTCTACTGCTTCTATCCCGAGAATATGCCGCAAAACATCGTTCTGCCGGACGACTATCTCGAGAGAGCGTTTTACTCGATAGACATCCTTTACCATTACAGCTTCGGAACGCGGAATACCAAAACGGTCATCCTGAGCGGGGCGCCCGGCATTCCCCTCATCGACGCAACCGATGTCGCGTCCTTCGGCAACAATGTTTACTTCGTGAACCGGTACGACAATGCGCTGTACCAGCTCGCACTTCCTTCGTCAGGCGATTAAAAATCACCAGCACCTTTTCCCGCTCTCGTCCATGAAGTGGGTTTTAGGCGCCTGCGATCGGCGTGATGACGATGTGGCGTTCTTTGCCGACGCCGACGCTTTCCGTTTTTAAATCCGGATTGGACGCAATTTCCATGTGGACGAGACGCCGCTCGTACGAATTCATGGGCGGAAGGGCAACCTCGCCCTTCGACATCTTCGCTTTTTTGGCGCCAGCTTTCGCAAGTTCCACAATGAGCCGCTCCCGTTCCCGGCGGTAGTAGTTGATGTCGATGATATAGGAATGATTGTCGTCCCGCTCCAAAGCGAGATTCAGGAGATGTTCGAGGGGCTGCAGGACGGTTGGGATTTGCGAACGAAAAAACTCATCGTCCACAACAACCGATATTTTTCTCAAATCCTCGTCGACGTTCACCTCAACTCGGTCGAAGCCCATCAGGGCAAAAAATTTTTTTATATATTCTTCCGTGTCCATAGGACGCTTCAAGTGCTCATTATCGCTTATCGGAAGTTCTTTTTCAACCCCCTCGGTGGTATTGCGCGACTGACGTCGTGGTAACCTTCCCCAGAACAAAAACCGCGTCGCCAGTTGAAACTGTCGGGGCACAACTCAGCCTCTGCGCTTTGTTAAAAGCTTACGCCGCCGAGGCGGGGGGAGTAAGAGTTGCCTTGGCAATCGCCTTGTTGATAAAAATCTGCTGGAAGAAGGAAAATGCGGTAAAGATAAGCCAATAGAGTCCGATTGCCGACGGGAGGTTGATTAAGATGAGAATGGTGATCACGGGACCGATTCCGAGCATGGCCTTCTGCATTCGGACGGCCGCTCCGCCGCCGGTTGTTTGCCGGCCCATCATGAGTTTTGTTTGGAAGTACTGAAGAACGGCCGCCAGGAGGACGAGGACGACGCTTTTTGAGGTTAAATCCACGAGAGTGAAGAGCGTCGGCGATACGAATGCGTACGTCTTAATTTTGGTACTAAAGAGATCAAAGAGCGCTACAAATATCGGGATTTGGATAATGAGCAGGAGAATGCTCGAAAGAGGATTTATTTTATGCTCTCGGTACAACGACATGAGCGCTTCGGCCTGCTTTGTCTTGTCGCTTCTATGCCTATCCTGTATCTCCTTAATTTTCGGCTGAAGGTGCTGCATGAGCGTCTGATCTTTTGCCCCTTTGTAGAAGAAGGGGAGGAGAATAATCCTCACGAGGACAGTGAGGATAATAATGGCAAGGCCGAGATCGCGAAAAGCGATATTGTTATAGATAAAAATAAGAACGTCGAAGAGGGGTGTTGATATGTAAGTATTGATGAAATACTGCATTGGGTTATTGGTTTCTGATCTGCAACGTTATTTCTTCCCGAAGCTCTCTAAAGCTTAAATCAAGCGCCCCGGGTTTGGCAATAATAAAAAAATGCGACCCTCTTTCCGCCAAAGGATGCAGGACGGCGCGAATTCTCCTTTTTAAGAAATTGCGGTCTGCTGCTTTGGGGGCAACTTTTTTACTGACGACAACAACGGGCTTCCGCGCTCCCTTCTTCCTTGCAATGACCACCGCCGTATCCACTTTATGCGGAGAGTTTTTTCCTTCCCTTCCTCCGTCGGTTTGCCAGAATTCCTCCGCCGCTTCGAGACCTCTTCAAAAATCCATGCGTCCGGCTCCTTTTTCTTTTCTTTGGCTGGTATGTTCTCGACATTCCCCCATTATACAACCCCCCAAACTTTCTCGAAAGAGGCGAGCACCCCCCGAAGGTTAAGACTTGGGCTTCACCCCAGAGACAGTCTTAGTGGGGTCATCGCCTCGAACAGTTATCAACAGTTCATCCACCAGTAAGACACTTGAGGTTCCTGAAATGAGTGTTGCAACTTTTCAAAATAAGTCTATGATGGTGGTAATGAGGTTGGTTCATGAACCCATGGAAGAAAGAGAAATTTGGAAAAACGTCCTTGGAGACATAGAACTCCAAATATCAAAACCGAACTTTTTGACATGGTTAAAAAATAGCCGGCTCGTGAGCGTGGATAAGAAAGAGGGCGTCGGCTTGGTTGGTTTGCCGAATAATTTCGCGAAGGAGTGGGTGAAAAACAGATACCACAAGATTATTTTAACCTCTCTGAGAAATATGGAGGGTTCGATTAAAAATATTGATTATGTGGTGGTGAGTCAAAACCGCTCCGCGACAAACGAAGAAATCAAAAACGACAAAAAAGAGGATGGTGCGGCGCTTCAATCGTCTCTCATCGACTCAAAAATCGATCCAAAAACCAACCTCAATCCCAAATATACCTTCAAAAATTTCATCGTGGGGTCATCAAACGAGCTCGCGACGGCAGCGACGCAGGCGGCTATAAAGGATATTGGGAAAAAATACAATCCGCTTTTTGTGTACGGCGGCGTGGGATTGGGGAAAACCCACCTTCTTCAGGCGGCGGGGAATGAGGTTGCGAGCCGGTATAAAAACATGGCGCGGGTTCTTTATATTTCATCTGAAAAATTCATCAATGATGTTGTTTGGGCAATCCGCAACAGGAGGATGGAGGATGTGAAAAAAAAATATCGCGATATCGACGTTTTGATCATAGATGATATCCAGTTTATTGGAGGAAAGACGGCCACCGAGCAGGAATTTTTCTACACCTTCAACACGCTCCATGAAAACAATAAACAGATTATTATCTCATCCGATCGCCCGCCGTCCGCGATACCAACTCTCGAAGAGCGTCTTCGATCGAGGTTTGAGGGTGGTATGATAGCCGACGTAACGTACCCAGATTACGAAATGCGCCTCGCCATCCTGAAGACGAAAGCGCAAACACAACCTCTTTCCATCCACGAAAACATTTTGGAGCAGATTGCCGCAAAAGTGCAAAGAAACATCCGTGAATTGGAGGGTGTCCTCAATAAAGTTATTTTCTACGAACAGTATAAAAAGCAAAAAATAGACACAAAAAAGCTTGATGAGATCATCGGCGAGGCAACTCAAGCGACTCCTAAAAACATAACGCCGGGGGATATTATACGGGTCGTCGCCGAATTTTTCGAAATTCCCGCCTCCGATATGACCAATAAGAGCAGGAAGCAGGAAATTGTGGAACCAAGACAAATCGCCATGTTCCTCATGAGAGATATCCTCAAACTTTCCTTCCCGCACATTGGGGAAAAGTTGGGGAAACGGGATCACACAACGGCAATTCACGCATGCGAAAAAATATCCCGAGAAACAGCGCAAAATCCCGCCATCAACCAAAAAATCATGCTCATCCGAGAACGATTATACAAACTTTAAAAGATCAAAAACAAGAGGGGGGATAAACAGCGCCTCAACCACTTGTCAACACATTATCAAAGAGAGGGAAGGTAAAAAAACAAAGAAAAGGATGAGGTTTCCACCTTATCCACAAAGCCACAAAGCCAACTAGCACTACTATGAAGTTAATAATACTAAGAACGAACTTGTTAGAAGCGTTGGGGAGTGTGGAGCGCGCGGTTGGGGAAAATCTCAACCTCCCTATTTTGAAAAACTTTCTCGTGCGGGCTTTAAAAGGAAGGATTGTTTTCATCTCGACAAATTTGGAAATTGCGGTTGAGTGTGAAATGTCGGGAAAAATCATCGAGGATGGAGAGGTGACGATACCCTTTTCTATTTTTCATTCCGTTGTGAGGAATTTAGCTGCGGAGCGCATTACCCTCGAAAAGGAGAAGGATAAAATCCTCATAAGTTCCGACAACTATGAGGGAATCATCCAAGATGAGGATCCTAAAGAATTTCCCATTATCCCCCACATCAGCAATACGGGACAATGTATCAAAATAAAAAGCGACGACCTGCGGGAGATTTTTAAAAATGTCCTCGTCTCTGTCCAATACTCCACCCTTAGACCGGAAATCAGCGGCGTTTTCATGAGCCAATCCAACAATCTCTTGACGTTTGCGGGAACGGACAGCTTCCGTCTTACTGAGGTGTGGTTGGGGGTGGGTGGGTATACGTCAACTTTGGAAGATTTTTCTCTTACCATCCCCCTCCGAACGGCGCAGGAGGTCGCTAAGATGTTTTCTGGCTCCGAGGAGATTTCGATCTTCGCGGATTCCAATCAAATACTCTTTGCGGGTGATCATGAAAAAATCATATCGCGGATTATCGATGGCGCGTTTCCAGACTACCAAAATATCATACCCAAAGACTTCAAGACGGAAGTTGTTGTCCAGAGGGAAGAATTCTTGAGCGCTGTGAGGTTGGTAAGCGCTTTTTCAGGGAAGGCGAGCGACATCAGGTTGAAAAGCGGAGATAATGGAAAATTCCTCGAGATATTTTCCTCGGATGCCGCGCTTGGCGAGAGTAGGTATAAGATACCGGCAAAAATCACAGGAGACGACTTTATGGTCATTTTCAACTGGAGGTATCTCATTGATGGATTGAAAATTTGTCGAGATGATGAAGTTGTTTTTGGCGTCAATTCTTCCGACAAGCCTGCGGAGCTGAGGGGTTCTCGGGAGCAAAATCTTCTCTATGTTGTTATGCCCATCAGGGGTTAGGGAAGGGGGTGTTGCCCCCCAGAGATGGTTTATTGTATGGGGAAAGGTTCGGCGCGTTCTGTGACGCCCAATTGACCACCCCCGCTTCCCAATTGAGGAATTGGGGGTCGTTGGCCGGGTTTGTTGGAGAGGGGCCGGTTGGGTTGTCTTTGTCGGCATAATAGAGGATTGAGTGGATTTGTGAATTGTTGACGTATCGGCCGTTCAACATCGGCTTATCCGATTGCAGAAGGGGATCGGGGGGGGTGAAGAATTCCCGCGGGTATGCCGGCAGGACTTTGTTGAGGAAATCGCTCCAGATCGGTACGGCGGCCAGAATACTTGTCCCCTGCCGTTCCATGGGTGTATTGTCGCTGTTGCCGGCCCAGACACCGACCACCAGCGAGGGGGTATAACCGAAAGCCCATGCATCGCGATAATCATTCGTTGTCCCGGTTTTGAGGGCGACGTCGCGGCCCGGGAAAACGGTCAAGTTGAAACTCGCTTGAAAGAGTGGCTGCCTGAGGGTTGGGTTGGAGAGGATGTAATTGATCCAGCGTATTGATGCCGGGTTGTCGACTGTCTTTGCGTTGTCCCGGTATTTTTCGAGTACGTTGCCACTCGCATCGTCCACCTCCAAAACCATCGACTGGTCGCGCACAACACCCTCCTGCGAAAGAACGGCGTACGCCTTGACCATGTCGATCATTTTCACCTCCCCACCACCCAACACAAGGGACAAACCATACCTCCACGGCTCACTAAGGGTGGTGATGCCGAAGTTTTGGAGTTCACCAAGGACGTTCTGGAGGCCGGTAAGATAGAGAAGTTTCACAGCTGCGACGTTGATTGATTGCGGCAGCGCGTTTTCCAGAGAAATGGGTCCCTGAAACGGCTCGAAGTCTTGGGGATGGAAACAGGAATTCTTGTAGTCGGCCGAGGTGTTGTTGTAGTCGGGGATAGGGGTGCAGATAGGATTATTGGGTACAAACTCCGTCGGTACATCGAAAACGACGGTTGTTGGGGGATAACCATTCTCGAATGCTTTCAAATAAACGAAAGGCTTCAAAGAAGAACCGGGCTGACGCAGTCCCTGGACCGGCACATTGAAGTTGCCATCGATGTCCTGATTGAAGTAATCGGCCGATCCCACCAAAGCGAGGATTTGCCCCGTTTTGGGATCTTCCGCAAGAAGGGCGGCGTTTTTGCTGTTATAGAGCGATATATTCCTTTTAACACCCGTCTTGATGGCAGACTCCGCAGCTTGCTGCATATTCAAATCGAGCGTCGTCACAACTTTCAGTCCGCCGTTCAATACCGCATCCTCGCCGTATTTATTCACGAGGTAGTTTTTGACAGCCATCACAAAGTGCGGCGCCTTGATGGTTCCCAGGGATGGCGATGCGAAGACGAGCCGTTCCGCCTTCGCGGCGCTTGCCTGGCTCTTGGTGATAAAGCCAAATTCCACCATTCTGTCGAGCGCGTGTCTCTGGCGCGCCAGAAGGTCGCTCGCGCGATCTCCCCATGGCGAGTAGTAGCTCGGCGCCTGCGGCAGGCTGGCGATAATCGCCGATTCCGCGAGGTCGAGGTCCTTCGCCGGCTTTCCGAAGTACGTCTCGCTTGCCGCTTCGACGCCGTAGGCGTTCGATCCGTACGGTATTTGGTTTAGATAATAGTTCAGGATCTGGTCTTTGGAGTATTTTGATTCCAGCTCTATCGCGAGGATCAATTCCTTTGCTTTGCGTGAAAGCGTTTTTTCCGGTGTAAGAAAAATACTCCGTGCAAGCTGTTGGGTGATGGTTGATCCTCCCTGGACGGGAGCGCCAGCTTTGATGTCCACCCACAACGATCGGAGAATGCCTTCCCAATCGAAAGCGGGTCTCGTGTAGAAATTGGCATCCTCGAGGGCGATCGTCGCCTCTTTGAGGTATGTTGGTATGTCGGAGAACGGTATAATCGTTCTTTTTTCCTCGCCGTGGATTTCATACAGCAGTGTTGCGCCGGTTCGGTCATATATTTTGGTTGACTGATTGGTTTGGCGGAGCGAGAACTGATCGGGGGTGGGGAGCGTCCTAATAATAATGACCACGTAAACAACGGCCGCCGCAATGGCGGATATAAGAACGGAGAAAAAAACAAGGAAGGCCGTCGAAATCAGTTCCTTGTTGTTTCGGAGCCCGTTTCTTTTCAACATTCCCCCTTATTGTAGTGCCTTTATGCCCGAAATGGAAACGAAAACTCCCGGGGTGCTCCGGGAGGGCGAGGATAAGCTCAGCGCTGAAAACTTACTCCTCGTCGGATTCGTCTATGAATTCACTCTCATCCAACTCTGCATCGTCCATATCTCCGTCGAGTTCACCGCTGTTGCTGCCTTTCTCTTCAATCTCGAAAGCGTCCCCGGTTTCGTCGTCGCCATCATCGCCAGTCGGCTCGGCGGAAACGAAGATATCGGCTTTTAATGCTAATGTTTTCATACTCTTCCTTTGCGGGAACGACCTTTCCCTTCATTAGATTGAAATTATAGCCGCAATGTCGGACTTGTCAATCCACAGAAGAAAAGGGGTTAAAATTTTTTCCCGTCTGTGGCGATTGCGATGGCGAGGGCGTCGGTTACATCATCGATAAGATGCCTGGTTTTCATATGAAGCAGCAGGCCGACCATTTTTGACACCGCCTTTTTGTCGGCCCGACCGCTTCCCGTCACGGAAAGTTTGATCGTTTGCGGAGCGAGTTCCGTAAAATCAATGCCGCTCTCAAAAATAACTTTTCGTATTACCCCTCGCGCCTCGGCGACATTCATGGCGGTTTTTACGTTTTTGGAGACGAAGAGCTTTTCAAGTCCCACGATGGATGGGCGGTATTTTTTGACGAGCCTGGTAAGTTCTTTTTCGAGGGAGGAAAGCTGCGATCCTATCCCCGACTTTTCCGGGAGGGGAATGAGACCGCTCTCCCGGTGAATGAACTTATTTCCCTCTTTTTCGATGACCCCGTAGCCGACCCGCACATGGCCGGGATCTATGCCCATAATGATCATCTTTCTGCGTTCGGGCATGGTTATGACGACGGGGTTTCCAGGGGGAGTGTGAACCAAAACGTCGTGCCGCGCCCGATGATCGATTCGACGAAGACGCTCCCTCCATGCGCCTCAATGATATTCTTCGTTATGTACATACCGAGCCCGCTGCCATTCGGTTCGGTGGCTTGGGCATTTTCGCTCCGGTAAAACTTCTGGAAAATCTTCCCGAGATTTTCTTTTGGTATGCCGATGCCGGTGTCGGAAATGCTCACGGTGACCGTATTGCCTTCCGACGGCTCGATCGCGATGCTTACCGTGCCGTTCTTGCTGTTGTACTTCACGGCGTTGTCGAGGATGTTGGTGACTGCCATGCCCAGTTTTTCGGCGTCGGCCTTCACCTCATAATCGGGAGATGCCGAGGAAAGGTTGAGGGTGATGCCGTACTCCTTTGCCACAACGGAAGCGGCGCTTTGAAGGCTTTTCATGAGGTCGACGAGATTGATTTTCCCAAAGTCGAATCCAAATTTCCCCTCCTCTATTTTTGAGGCATTCAGGAGGTCGTCGATGATCTTCAGGGATCGCTTCGCGAGTTCCCACCCTTCATTCACGAGGTTGGAAATTTCATTCCTTTTTTTTGCGAAATCATCGCCGAGGGAAGACCGCAGGCTCTCAAAAGTCCAATTGATCGCGGTAAGCGGCGTCCGGAGTTGGTGCGCCGAAACGGTCAGAAATTCGCTCTTTGATTGGAGAATGGTGTTTTCCCTGGTGTTGTTTGAAATAATTTTAATGAAGCCGACCACCTCGCCTTTCTCGTTGGTGATTTGGTTCAAGATGGTCCTCACTTCGAGGCGGGGATCGTCGAAAACCAAGTCGACAACTTTCGGCCACCCGGCGTCGGAAATGGTATTCATGGAGACGGCAAGGGAGGGGAATATGGTTTGAACCATAATCCTCAGGCGCGGGCTTCGGACCATCTCCGGCTGCATCTGCTTTCCCAAAACTTCTTCCCGCGAGACATTGAACATCTTTTCCGCCGATTGATTGACGTCGAGGATGGTGAAGTTGGTGTCGTACATCACAACGCCGTCCTTGGTATTTTCAATAAGGGAGCGAAGTTCGGACCCCTTGGCTTTGTTTTTAAACACTTCTTTCTCCGCTTTGTTTTCGGTTCCGATCACCAGCGCCCCGGTTCCCAAGAGAAGAATGGCGTCGAAGATGGCGAGGCCGAGGGGAGCGAAAATGATATTGAGGACAACGAGCGCAAGAAAGACCAGGGCAATCGCGAGGGTTTTTCCGCCTTTACACCATGGTAGCCGAGGTGCGTTCATATGTTTCCAGGGAACCCCATCTTTTTCCCTGTTTCACGTCAACTGTGAGCGGTACGCCGAGTTTTTCGGCATACTCCATCGCATTGACGATACGGGGCACGATATCCATTAGGATATCATCGCGGATTTCAAAGAGCAATTCATCGTGGATGGCAAGGAGAAGCCTTGCGGAATCACCCATCTCGTTTGCGGTCTTCACGAGCGCGTTTGATGCAATCATGGCTTTCTTGAGAATGTCGGCGCCCAATCCCTGGATCGGCATGTTGATGGCAGCCCGTTCATTTTCCGCCTGCATTCGCGGGTTGGGGCTTTCCCGGAACCAGCGCTTGCGACCGTTGAGGTCCGAGACAAATCCTCTTTGAGCCGCCCCGGCTTTTGTTTGTTCCTGCCACGCTTGAATCGATGGGAAGCCGGCGAAATACTTTTTTATGAATGCCTCCGCTTCCGCGAATGAAACGCCGCTTGTTTCGCTCAACGATCGCGCCCCCATGCCGTACACGATGCCGAAATTCAAGGTTTTTCCGATGCGCCGTTCCTTTTTAGTCACCAAATGGAGAGGCACGCCGAAAATCTGAGAAGCGGTGAGTTGGTGAATATCCGTCCCTTTTCGGAATGCGTCCTTGAGATTGTTATCATCCGAGACGTGGGCGAGGAGACGAAGTTCCAGCTGTGAGTAGTCGAATGAAACCAGCGTGAAGCCGTTCTCCGCGGTGAACGCGTCCCGTATTTTTTTCGACCAAGCCGATTCCTGGGGAATATTTTGGAGATTCGGCTTCTCCGAAGCGATCCGGCCCGTTGATGTCCCCGTCTGCAGGAACGTCGTCCGGAGCCGTCCGTCATCCCCGGTGAAATCCAGGATTGGTTTAAGATAAGTGGTGAGCATTTTAAAACCCTCCCGGTATTCGAGGAGAAGCCGTATGATTTCGACGTCTTTGATTCGGGAGAGCGCATCGAATGACGTGGAGAGCCGCCCCCCCTTTGTTTTGCGCGTCTTGCCCGGCTTGATTTTCAATTTTTCGAATACGATTTTCGAAACTTGCTCGGGAGAATTGATATTGAACGTCGTGCCGGCCTCGCGGTAGATTGCGGATGACAGTTTTTCGAGGCTCCGTCGAAGCTCTTTTTGAGTATCTTCCGCCGCCCCTCGGTCAATGCGTATTCCGGTGAGTTCCATTTTTGCCAGCACCTCGACGAGAGGCATCTCGACGCTCTCGAAGAGATGTTCGAGTCCATTTTGTTCCAATCTCCGCTTCGTCATGGGGAAGAGATTCGACCATTCCGAAGAGGAATATTTTTCGGCGATTGCCGAAGGAGAAAAATCGGCTCCGTCCGGATCGAGGAGCCACGCAGCGATCGACAAATCGAAGAGATTCGCGGGGACGTCCCTCTTCTGCTTCATGAGTTCCTTGATGATGGGTTTCCACTCCCAGGCGACCTTGGTATTCTTGCTTATCAGTCTTGTTTCGGTCAGGTCGGTTGCCGAGGAAACGAAGAAGGCATTGAGTATTTTGGTGTTTTCCTTGACTTTTTCTGTTCCCCCTGGTTTTTCCGGAAATGTTTTTATGCCTATTCTTTGAGCGAGGCTCCCGAAATTCCACTCCCGGAAATACTTCTCGAGCTTTTCTTTTTGCTCTTCCCATCGGAGTTTTTTTGCCTCGACGACGAGGGGGACGTTCCGGTCTATAGTGGCGAGTTTTTTGGAAAGGAGAGCAATGTCTTTGTGGGGGAGCGCCTTGAGGACGGCGGGATCCTTGAGGTCGGGTGAAGCGAAGAGGTTTTCGAGCTTCCCATGCCGACTGATGAGTTTCTCCGCCGTTTTGGGGCCGATGTTTTTGACGCCGGGAATGTTGTCCGATTTGTCGCCGACGAGACCCTTGTAATCAACAAGCTCCAGCGGGTGGAGGCCATACCGTTCGACAACGGCGTTTTCATCGTAAACCGCAACCTCGCTGACGCCTTTCTTGAGTATCATGACGACCGTTTTGTCGCCTCGAATGAGCTGAAGCGTATCGAGGTCGCCGGTCAAGATGATGATGGAAGATTCGGCGTTTTCGCCGAACTTCTCCGCAAGCGTTCCGATGATGTCGTCAGCTTCGTAGCCGGCTTTCTCGAATGTCGGTATGCCGAAGGCATCGAATGTTTTTCTCGCTTCGATGATCTGAGTTATGAGTTCATCGGGTGCCGTGGGACGGGTCGCCTTATAGTTTTCAAAAAGCTCTTTCCGAAACGTCTTTTCGGGCCGGTCAAAAGCAGCCGCCGCGTAATCCGGTTTTTGTTCGCGGAGGATTTTCAGGAGAAGGCTCGAGAGGCCGTAGAGCGCGCCGGAAGGCCTCCCATCGGAGGTCGTGAGAGGAGGCAGAGCGTGGAAGGCGCGGTGGATGAGTGAATTGGCGTCAATGAGGAGAATTTTCATCGGTTAGCTGAAAGAAAGAACTCTTTCGTTTTTTGATCGGTGTTCCATTTTTATTTTGATGGAATCCTTCGGGAGATATTTTTTTATGGTGTCGGCCCATTCGATGGCGACGATCGCCCGGGAGTCATGGAGAGCTCGCGTGATGCCCGCGGCGTCCACATCGCGCCTGCCTGTTATCCGATAGGCATCCACATGATAGAGGAGAGAAAATTTTTTTATCCTCCGGGGCAGGGAGTATCTTCGCATGACGAGAAAAGTCGGGCTCGTTATTTTTTGCTTCAATCCCAGTCCCTTCGCCAAGCCCTTGAGAAAAGACGTTTTTCCGGTGCCCAGTTCTCCCTCAAGAGCGATGATGAGGGGGCCCTGGAGCCGGCCTTCGATGATTGTTGCGGCAAACATCTTCGCCAGGTTCGCTGTTTCGGCTCTCGATGTTGTCGTTATCCTCATGCTCAAACAAGTCTCCCGTCTTTCCCCGGGGAAAGGTGCTGATGAGCCAGATCGGTCACGGTCCTTCCCGAAGAAGTCCTCCGGAGGAAGCCGATCTTCATGAGAAAGGGTTCATACACTTCCTCTATCGTCTCCATTTCCTCGTTCAGCGCCGCTGCGAGCGTTTTCAAACCCACGGGTCCGCCGCCGAATTTTTCGATGATGGTCCGAAGGAGCTCTCGGTCGCTTTCCTCCAAGCCAATCGAATCGATCTGCATCAAGGCAAGCGTCTCGGCGACGGTCTTTTCATCGACTTCCCCGATCTTATTCACTTGGGCATAGTCTCGCACCCGCTTCAGGAGGCGGTTGGCGGTCCGCGGGGTGAACCGGGAAGCCTCGGCGAGTTTCCGAACTGCCGCATCTGAGATGCTTATTTTCAAAATCTTCGCTGAGCGCCTGATGATTTTTTCAATGTCTTCGTTCCGATAGTAATCCAATTTGAACGTTGCGCCGAACCGCGAGCGGAGCGGAGCGGAAAGGAGGTTGATTTTCGTCGTCGCGCCGACGACGGTGAACGGCGGCAAATCGAGAGAAAACGTTTTTGCCGATGGCCCCTTGCCGATCACGAGGTGCAACCGCCTTGATTCGAGCGCCGGGTAGAAAATTTCCTCGACGAGGCGGTTGATACGATGGATCTCGTCGATGAACAAAATCTCGTTCGGTTCGAGGTTGGAAAGAATGGCGGCGATGTCACCGGGCTTTTCGAGCGCCGGCCCCGATGTGGATCGCACGTTCGCCTCCATTTCTTTTCCTATAATATAGGCGAGCGTCGTTTTGCCAAGCCCCGCCTGCCCGTAGAATAGAATATGATCGGAGCTTTCATGCCGCTCTTTGGCAGCCCCCATCATGAGCTTCAGATTCGCTTTCACCTGCTCCTGTCCGACGTATTCGCCAAGGTTGCCCGGCCTCAGGAGTTCTTCAAGGTTGTTTTCCCCATTATTCGCGGCCATTGGTGTCTATTGACATTTATTAACGTTTATGATAATATGTTCCTACTTTTAGTTGGAGGCCTGTGGGCAGGAGATTTGCCTCAGATTTCGGATTGCTCGGTTCCGACTGGGCTTCTCCTCGGGAAAATCTCACATAAAGCCTCTCCTTGGCATTATGCCCACAGACCTCCGATTAAAGATCTAGTGTTCCCGTGAGTCGTTCGACTTCGGCGAAGCTCGTCACGCCGCCCAGCACTTTCAGGATGCCATCCTCCTGCATGGTAACCATTCCCTGTTTTTTCGCCAAGTCCTTCAGTTCGATTTCGGTGGGATTTTTATAAATCGCCTCCTCGATGTTCTCGTCGATAGCGAAGAGTTCAAAGATGGATATTCTCCCTTTGTATCCCAAATGTCCGCAGGCGTCGCAGCCCCGGGCTTCGTAGATTTTATAGTCTCGGTACGGAGACCGATCGACTCTCTCGGGCAGGTTTTTTAAGAACCCGCCGATTTTATTTTTGAGATCCTCGGCAGGTTTTGTTTCCGCCTTACACCGCACGCAAAGGACGCGCACGAGTCGCTGGGCGATCACGAGGCTCAGGGCTGGTCCCAAGATGTTCACCGGGACTTGAAGGTCGACGAGGCGCGGTATGGCGCCCACGGCGTCGTTCGTATGGAGTGTCGAAAAAACAAGGTGTCCGGTCAGGGCGGCGTTCAGCGAGATTTCCGCCGTTTCCTTGTCGCGGATTTCGCCGACCAAAATAATGTTCGGATCTTGCCGCAAGATCGAGCGGAGGCCGGAGGCGAATGTGTACCCCGCATCGGGGTTGATTTGTGTTTGGGAAATACCTGGCAGATGGTATTCGATCGGATCCTCGACGGTGATAATCTTGATTTCCGGCTTGAAAACTTTACGAAGAAACGCATAGAGCGTCGTTGTTTTTCCGGAGCCGGTGGGGCCGGTGTTTAAGATGAGGCCGTTCGGCTTTTTAATCTCGCCTTCAACGATTTTCAGATCGTCGGGACGCCACCCCAGTTCTTCCAGGTTCACCTTCAGTGAGGTGGGGTCGAGGAGACGGAGGACCACCGTCTCGCCGTAATCGGAGGGGATGATGGAGGTTCTGATTTCTATGCTCCTGTCGATAAGACCGATGGTAAACCGGCCGTCCTGCGCTTCGTCGGTGATGTTGATCTTCAGTCTTGAGAGCAACTTGATTCTCGTGACAATCGATTTGTAGGTAACGGTGTTGAATTGGTCGTATGCAGTGTGAAGGAGGCCGTCAATGCGAAGCCGGAAAATACCGCTGGTCTCCGCGGATTCCAGATGGATGTCCGATGCCCCGAGCGCCAGCGCTCCCGAGAGGATAATCTCGAGTATTTGGGAAAGATAAGGGCTCGAAAAACCCGCGAGGAGCTTGCTGAGATCTTCGAGACTTTTTATTTTTTCTTTCAGTTCGCGGAGCGTTCTTTCGTTGATTTCAACCTTCCCGCTGATTTCTTTTTCCGGCACGACGTACTTATAGTAGCTCCAGGCATGATTTAAGCTTGTCAGGGAACTCACGTATGCCGTGACATCGTGGCTTGCCCTGAGTTTTTCCAGGAGCGCCGAGGTTTCTTTGAGGTGGGGATCAAAAACGGAAACCATGAATTTTCCCCGCACGATTTGGAGCGGCGCAAGGAGCGCCTTCCGCGCCTCACCTTCAGGAACAAGCTCCATCGCTTTTATTTCCGTCGGCGCCTTGGATGAAATGAGGTCGAGGTAGGGAAGGCCATTTTTTTCCGCCCGCCGCTTCGCATCCTCTTCTTCGGCTGTCCGTTTCTGCTTCCAGAGAGTTTCCTCGATGTCTTTTTTTGATTGGAACATCAGCTGAATTATACCGCAAAAATCGGGTTTTTCACCCTATTGACTTCTGTAATAAAAAGATGTATAATTCTTCCAGAAGAAAATTAAAAAAAACCGCCGACTGTGTCGGCAGGAGGTTAAAAAAGAATGAAGAGAATGAGCATAACGCTGGGCGCTACCATAGCGCTCGCGCTTGGCGGATGTTCATCCGCCCCGCTCGTCGTGAATTTCGCCACGGGCGAAATCAGCGGGCAGAACGGGGACTCCTTTAATGGAGTGGTCCTGGGGAATAATTCCCCTTACACCGTCAACGTTCTCGCCTTCGGGCCCGTTGGCCTGGAGGCGGCATTGTTTAACTTCCCTCCTGGGGGAAGTTATACGATCTTTGGTAGTTACTTTCCGTACTACCAAAGTATCGTAATAAAAGCGAATGCCTTCTGGAAAGGCAGTTTCATAGGGCAGGCTACCAGAATATTTGCTTTTTATGTGTACGGGGGGGGGTATGGAGGGTCTTACTCCTACTTACGGGAGTGGACCTTTCAGGCAGCTGACTTCAGGTCAGCGCTTGGAGTCATCGATAGGTCAATGGGGCCCATCGAGCGGGGAGCCATGTCAATTTTGGCGACTCCCCCATAGAAATGACTTAAACGGCCGCATTGTTCCGCAGTGCGTGCCGTTTTCTCTTCTCTCGATTTTTTCTATACTTACGGATAAGGATGATTATTTATCTCTATGGCCCCGATTCGCTGAGAAGATTGAACAAGCTCGAGGAGCTTGTCGCTGTCGTGCGCCTGAAAAATCCGAAGACGGAGGAAATGGAAATAGATATGGAAGAAAACGCGGACGCGTGGTCGGATGCCAGAGATTTCGCAAATCAGCAGTCAATCTTCGGCGGTACGAAGATCATCACCGTGAAGGAGGCGGCTACATGCGAGGAAAAAGAATGGATAACGTTCCTCAGGGGAATGGCGTCGAGAGACGACGCTTATCTTTTTATTTCGAACAGGGCAAAGCCGGTGAAGGCGTTTGACTTTCTCCTTAAAGGGCCAACTGAACACCATGCGTTCGAAGAACTTGCCGGCCGCGGACTTTCCGATTTCGTGGAGGCGGAAATCGCCAAACGGAGCATCTCCTTTTCAGGAGAAGCGCTCCGTTTTTTCCTTTCCTTCCTCTCGCGCGAAGCCAGCAATAGGAGTTGGACGGCCGCCCAGGAAATCGAGAAGGCGAGCCTGCTGGGAAAGCGGGAAATTGCCGTCGGTGACCTTCTTGCAATCTCCGTTTTTCCGGAGTCCGACGAAGTTTGGAGGCTATCAAGACAGATTCTTTCGGCGCCGCGATGGGTCGAGAAAATCCCCATTTTGGAAAAGCTTTTCCTGCAGGGCGCGGACCCTTCTTATATATTCAATTCCCTTGCTTTCAGCGCGACGGGCAGGGATGTTCTGAAGCTTTCGGACTACGATGTATTGATAAAAAGCGGGAAGCTCGATTTTCCAGAGGCTCTCCTAGGTTTTGTTTTGGAAAGCACCTAAGCGTTTAGTCAGGCGCGATTTCAAACGGCTTGCTTTACCCCTCTTGATAAATTCAACCTTCGCCATTTTGTCGAGCGTTTTATAGATGGCGGGGAGAGTTTTTTTCGCTTCATCGATTTTGCCGGCCTCCACAAGCTTTTTAAACGCATTGATTGCGGTCCGCATGTCTTTCTTGCGGGAAAGATTCAAGGCATGTCTCCGCGTGTTTTGCCTCAGGGCCTTCTTGGCTGATGTGGTAATGGGCATAGAAGTATGAGACATACTACCTTTTTAAAGAGGGTCTGTCAATGAATTGCTCGCCAAACACTCTCACTCAGGCTGCCTCGGGGGCTGCCTTCCTGCGCAGGCAGGCGCCCAAGTCTTAGTCTTCGCGAGAATGTTTGGCTCGCTTGATGTTCGTGGTGGAGCTATAATATCGGTAATGATTTACACTCTGTCCGGGGCGATCGCGGGGAGAAAGGAAAATTTTTTTGTGGTTGATGTTTCGGGTGTCGGCTTCAAGGTGTTTTCAAACAAGCAGACGGTTTATAAATTGCCGAAGGGGAATGAGCCGGTGCATGTGTATTGCCATATGCACGTCAAAGAGGACGCCATGGAGCTTTACGGCTTTTTGGATGAGGGGGAGCTGGGATTTTTTGAAATGCTGATATCCGTTTCGGGCGTGGGCCCCAAAACTGCCTTGGCGGTCCTCGACCTGGATTCATTCCCGAACGTCATGGCCGCGATCGCGGGGAAGAAGGCTGATGTTTTAAGCCGCGCGCCGGGCGTCGGAAGAAAAACCGCCGAGCGGATCATCTTGGATTTGCAGAACAGGATCGATGCCGCGGATGTGAAGGGGCTTGATGGAGCGGCCGAAATCAACGTGGAAGTCGAAGAAGCGCTCCATGGATTAGGATATGAAAAGCAGCTCGTTAAGGAGATTCTCTCGCAGTTGAAGAACGGCGCCGGAGATTCTCTCGAAGAGAGATTGAAACGCGCGCTCAAAATCTTGGGGAGCCGGAAGGAACGATGAAATTGCTGAAATCCCCATACCACTTCCTCCTCGCGTGGCTCGGGAACATTGTTTACCTCTTCCCGAGCAGGAAGATTTTCGTCGTGGGCGTTACGGGGACGAAGGGGAAATCTTCGACGCTTGCGATTCTCGACGCGATTCTCATTTCGGCCGGTAAAAAGACGGCGCTTCTCTCCTCCGCCCAGAGGAAGATCGGCGACCGGGTGGAGAAAAATTCATCGGGGAACACCATGCCGGGCCGGCTCGCCATACAAAAATTCCTCCGGGCCGCCGTCCGGTCGGGCGCTGAGTATGCGCTGGTGGAGGTTACTTCCCAGGGCGTCGCGCAGTTCAGGGACCGGTTTATCCACTGGGATGCCGCGTTCTTTACCAACATCCACCCGGAGCACATCGAATCCCACGGCTCTTTTGAGAATTATCGGGCGGCGAAAGTAAGGTTTTTTGGAGATGTTTTAAAATCAAAGAAAAAGAGAAAATTATTTTTCATCAACCGCGATGACGAAAACGGCAAGTATTTTGCGGAGGCCGTCCAAGATGCCCCCGGGGCCGAAGTTTTTTATTTTGTTCAAAAAGAGTTTGTCGATAAGTCACATGCGTGGGGATGGAATCTGGAAACTACGGAGGGGAGAAAAACTGTTTCCGATTGGCTGATTCCCGATTTCAATATTGTGAACGCGGCGGCCGCTGCGAAGTTTGTGGAGGCCGTCGGATTGTCCGAGGAGCGGGTACAACAAGGAATTGTCGGTTTTAAGGGCCTCGCCGGCCGTTTTGAGGTAGTCCAAAAGGAGCCATTTCTCGTTATGGTCGACTACGCACACACCCCCGATTCGCTGAGAGGCGTTTACTCCTCGGTGAGGAGCTCTTTCTTGAAATCTTCTCCGGGAAAAATGATTTGCGTTTTGGGATCGGCGGGCGGCGGCCGGGACAAGTGGAAGCGGAGCGTCATGGGTAGCGTTGCCGCCGAGTTCTGTGATGAAATTATCCTGACCAATGAAGATCCTTACGACGAAGATCCGGAGCGGATTATGAACGAGATTGGGGAGGGAATGAAGAATTACGGAGGGAAACTGTTGAAGGTGGCGGATCGTCGCGACGCGATGCGGAAAGCCATCGAGGATGCGGGGCCGGGCGACGCGATCGTCGCGACCGGCAAGGGAAGCGAATCATCGATTCATATTGCGCGCGGAAAAACAATCCCGTGGAATGAACGGGAGGTTGTGCGCGGGCTCCTCGCGGAATTTTTTCACAAAAACGACGAAGCCTAAAACCCTTTCACTCTTCATAGCTTTATGCGAAGGAGGGTACTATAATGTAGTCATGCCCGTCAGAAAAAATCACAAGGACGGTTTGGAAAAGTTCCAGAACCACAGTCACAATCGGGGGAATACGTATCACCTGAAATATAAAATCTGCATCTCCGGCGCCGCCGAGACGGGGCACTGTTCAAGAGACTCTTTCGAAAAAGCCGAAGCGATCGGCCGGGAAATCGCGAAGCGCGATCTCATTCTCGTGACCGGTGCGACGACGGGGATGCCGTACTGGGCCGCGAAGGGAGCGAAAGAGGCCGACGGCATCGTGGTTGGACTTTCTCCGGCCGTTTCGAAGGTGGCTCACGTCAAAACGTACCATCTCCCGCTCGATTATCACGATCTCATCATCTATACCGGCTTTGATTACGCGGGTCGCAACCTGCTTCTCACGAGATCTGCAGATGCCATTATCACCATCTGCGGCCGCATGGGGACTTTGAACGAATTTACCATCGGCTTTGAGGATCGGAAGCCGATGGGCGTTTTGACCGGCACGGGAGGCACCGCCGACATGATCAAGAGCATTTTGGAGGGTGCTCACAAGGGGGCTTCCCATGTCGTGTTTTCCGACGATCCGTCGGATCTCGTTGATAAAGTGCTTGAACTCATAGAAGCCGAGGAGAAAAAGGACGGCATTAAAGGTCGGGTACTTTAGCAAAAAGCGATGGACTCAAATCCGGAGGTTAAAACCAAGAAGGTTGGCTTGGTCTCTCACTATTTCGGAACTATCGGCGTTGCCGCGATCAAACTCACTGACGCCCTGAAAGTGGGCGACAGGGTGAAGTTTGTCGGAGCGACGACCGACTTTGAAGACATGATCGCATCGATGCAGATTGATCACGTTCCCGTTCAGAAGGCCGCCGCCGGGGAAGAGGTCGGCGTCAGGGTGAGGGAGAAGGTGCGTGACGGCGACCGGGTATATGTGATCTAGGGAGAGCGAATGCGCCTCTATGCCGCAATCGTCTTGCGAAGACCGTATGTTCGCTGGTTTGCCAGTATTCTAAGAAGGGTCTTTTTAAGGTTTATGAGAGACAACACAATATCCAGCGCTTCGGCAAAATACTTATACGATTTAGGTGTGGGGGTGAAAATTTCGCGTTGGTTATTTTATCTCATTGTTTTTCTGGTTCCTATCGGGACCAAGAAATTTGTTTATTCCTTCCCTCTTCCCTTTGCCGTCCCCATTTTATACAGCGCAATCTTTTTCTCCGTGCTCGATGTCCCAATTCTCCTTTTCGTTTTCCTCAACATAAAGAGAGTCGCCCTCAGCGCGGCTTCCCGGTTTCTTTTTCTCTTCCTCGTCGCCGCGCTGGCATCACTCTTCTTCGCGCCGAGCATCGGGCTGTCGCTTTACACTCTTTCCCGCTTAACACTCTTCTCTCTCTTTGCGCTTATCGCGGCATCATTGTTGAAAGAAGGCTCGGTTGATTTGACAAAGACATTCGGCGTTCTCGGCGCGTCGGCGCTCGCTCAGAGTGTCATCGCCCTCCTCCAATTCAGAAACCAAGGAAGCATCGGCCTCAAAATCCTCGGCGAATCGGTTCTCGGTCCCCTGACGCAGGGCGTTGCGAGGGTTTCCACGGAATTCGGGAGTTTTTTGAGGGTTTACGGAACCATGCCGCACGCGAACATCCTCGCCGCATTTCTCGTTTTCGGCTTCCTCGGGCTCGGTTACTTCTTTTTAAAATCCAACGCCCAAAGCACAGTGCGTCGGTGTGTCGTCGCCGGCGCCTTGTTTGTGATTTTCTCGGCTCTCATTCTCACCTTCTCGAGGTCGGGGATTATCACCTTTGGCTTATCGATCGTGGCGATCATTATCTATGCTTTTCTTTCCGCGAAACCTTTGCAAAAGCGGATCGCTGCATTCATCGCGGTGCTCATCGTTTTCTTCGTTTTTTCCGCCACCGTCTTCGGCAAACTGTCGACCGCGCGGGACACCATCTCGTCCAGCGAACCGTCGGTAACGTACCGCATCAACTATGGATTGATTGCCCTCAATCTTGTGAGGTCTCAGCCGTTCTTTGGCGTCGGCGTCGGTAATCAGATCCTTGCGGGACTTGATGCGCGCCTCTATCAGAATGAGGGATTGAAAACCGGCTGGCAATGGCAGCCGGTTCACAACGTTTATCTTCTGGTCGCTTCCGAAACGGGACTGGTGGGTTTCGCGTTTTTTCTTCTCTTCCTTTGGGAAGTGTTTTGGCCGGCCGCAAAAGAATTTTGGATTGAGAAAAAAAATGAGCGGGGACTGGATGTATTCTTCCCGCTTATCATCGGTTTCCTCTGGCTCCTCTTCGGCCTCGTAGATCACTTTTTCTGGGATTTGGAGCAAGGTCAGCTCATATTTTGGTTAACCATAGGCATAATAATGGGAGTAAGTGCAATCCAAAGAGAAGAGGCTAGTTGATGTTTTGGCTGACTAAGACCCTCTCTCGCACAAACTTCCTAACGCGACGCGAGCAAATTTTGCTGAGGCCAAGGCACGACGATGAAGGTGTATCCCCTGCGATACACCGAGGAGGAGTAACGCAGGAATTCGACAAAATTTGCCGCATCCCTTCGGGTTCCGTTTGTTTTCTGCAATTGCTTCGTTACGCCTCCTTAGCGTATCATGAAGATACGCCTGTGTCGGCAAGCCTCGCCTTTGCAAAAAAACAAACAGGAACGCGTTTGAGGAGTATGTGCGAGATAGGGTTTAGGGTATGTCATGGGTGTAAGCCCTTGTAGTCCAATGGATAGAACACCTCCCTCCGAAGGAGAAAATGCAGGTTCGATTCCTGCCGAGGGCACCAGACAAGAAATTGAGACCATGGAAACCCATATTGATTAGGTCTCATCTCCTTTTCAGGAAGTTCTAACCTTTCATTTTCCGGTGGAAGGGTGCTCAATGCTTTTTTGATAAGCTGGAACGGTTTCAGCACATCAATGCTGAGTTTTTTGTCTTTCAATAAAAAGTTCGAACCTATGTAAAGGATGAAGGATGACGGTTTGGCTCGAAGGGTAGGAATCTCCCTGCCAGACGACTTTTCATCAAACATCAATGACGAGGCCTTGCCTTACATTGATGTGATTGAAGCTCCATTCAATCCAGATCAAAGGTGGGTGCTTCACCAGCTCCCATCTCTGCTTGTGATGAAAAGGGAGGTTCTCTTGAGAAGTCTGTTTTGCCAGGGTAAGTTGCTTGCCCATTATTATGCCGAGCTGCTTGTGAAAGAAGCGTTGCAGCTCGGGATGTCTGTTGTTATTGGCATGACGACGGAAGGACAAGTCACACAAAACATCAACAGTTTAAAAGGAGGTAAAAAGTGAACCCACCGTACAAAACCACGGAGGAGGCGCGACAGACATTTCTGGAGCACTTTCTCAACCGCAACCATCGGCTCGTGGAGCTTTCGGGAATCATTCCGAAGGACGATTCCATCCTAATGTTCATCAACTCGGGCATGGCACCGATGAAGTCCTACTTCACAGGCAAGTTACAGCCGCCGTATCCGCGTCTCACCAACTTGCAACACGCAAGGCGGGCCTTTTCTTGCTAAGGTTCTAGAAAGAATGTATAACACTTAATATGAATAAGGGTATTTTGATACTAACCTCAACGGGTCTTTCTTTTGAGAAAGTGAACGAAAAGATAAAGACGCTGTTTGAGGGGCTGGCATAGGGTCGTCATACCTCGTCAGCTTGCTGCGAGGTAGTTGATTATATCAAACAAAATTTTTAGAATGCCATGGAAAAAAGAACTTTAGGTCGAACCGGATTACAAGTAAGCGAAATTGGGCACGGAATGTGGGGAATGGGTGATTGGAGCGGCGCCGAAAGAAATGAATGTGAAAAATCTTTAAAGCTGTCTTTAGAGAAAGGGTGCAATTTCTACGATACAGCGTGGGCCTATGGTCAAGGAACTAGTGATCAACTTCTAGGACAGTTAATACTTAACAATCAGAACAAACAAATCATTGCCGCTTCAAAAATTCCACCAAAGAACTGGAAATGGCCGGGTAGTTCTCAAGACAAAATTTCAGATGTTTATCCTATTGATTATGTTCTTGAGGTTGCAAAAAAAATTAATGAAAATGTTCACAAACAGCCGATCGAGCTTCTTCAATATCACGTATGGGATGATAGTTGGGCACATGAAGCCGAGTTCAAGGAGACCGTTGCAGCATTGAAGGAAAAAGGGCTGATCAAGTATTTTGGAATAAGCTTGAACAGATGGGAGCCGGAAAACGGCATGAAAGCAATTGAAACAGGTATAGTGGATTGCGTCCAGGTTATTTATAATATCTTCGACCAAGCTCCAGAGGATGAACTCTTTCCGCTTTGTGAAAAAATGAATATTGGAGTTATTGCCAGAGTTCCATTGGATGAAGGCAGTCTAAGTGGGAAAATGTCTTTGCAAACTAAATTTCCCGACTCTGATTGGAGGTCAAAATATTTTGGTCCAGAGAATCTCCCACAAACCATAGAAAGGGTTGAAGCGATCAAGGAGATTCTTCCGAACGGAATAAGCTTACCGGAATTAGCTTTGCGATTTATTCTTCAAAATAAAATCGTATCAACGGTTATCGTAGGAATGAGAAACGAAAACCACGTGACAGAAAATCTGAAAATAAGTGATGGAAAAAGATTGCCGAGTGATCTGTTCAAGGAGTTAAGAAAACATCGTTGGGATCGAGTGGTGACCCCTTGGGCAAATTGATTCCTATCCTCGGTGACTCGAATTGAATCCACTCAACGTAAAATCCATATTCATTGATAGTGATGGGACGCTATTGGACTCGCGGCTTGAATTGCCAGAAGCTAACATAACCGCCCTGAGACGGTGTGATGCAGAGAACATCTTCATTGTTCTAGCTACCGGGAGACCATATAAATCCGTAAAGACCACTCGCAAACATCTCCCCTTTATCCGCTTCTGCATAGTTTCGAGTTAAGGAAAAATCGGTGTGTGTTTTCAAGAGAATCTTCGTTTCGGTTTTCTTCTCGTAAGATGTGAGAGGATGATCGAAACGAGTGTTTTCTTCTGGGAAAGACGCATGCCGCGGTGTCGGCGCAACGCTTCAGCCAGCGTCGCATTGATCCACCCCTCGACATCGTTCGTCGTCGTGGGGCATCCAGGCGCGTCGAGATACGTGAAGAGGTCCGGCAAGGCCCTCCGCACGATGTTCCTCACGCTCCGGAGCTTGCGATACCGGTAACCGCCCGCCTCGACCTTCGCAGCGAATATCCCGGCATATTGCTTCTCCCAGATCTTGAAGAGCAATATCCATTTCTCTTTCTCCGCCTCAGTCTTCACGGTTTTGAGGCGGTACACGAGATCAAGGATCTCTTTCCCTGCCTCCTCCTTCGGGTTCCGCGAGAGGTATTGGATGACTAATTTGACCATATGGAAATGGCACCGCTGGAAACGGGTTTGGGGCCAGTGCCGTTTCACGAAGTGGGAAACACCCTTTTCGCCGTCCGCAACAACCACCTTTGGTGGAGCGAACCGGCTGAGGAAGCCGCTCCAGGTCTCAGAGTTCTCATCTCC
>DAIDAY010000049.1 GCA_027310365.1 bacterium | reverse complement strand
AGCTTGTCCAGCTTCTCGTCGGTTTCCTTGATTTGGTTCTCAAGATTGCGGGTGAAATTCTCCGAAGATTGGATACCTCCCTTTTCCCACTCCTCAACTTGGGCGAGCATTTGCTTCCTCCAATCTTCGGGGACGGCGACCTTCAAGATTCCATTTCTGACCTGCTCGGTAAGCAGGTCCTCGCGGAGATAACTCTGCGAACAAGAGCCGAGCCGTTTCGTGCAACGATAGTATTTGTAAATGCCGCCATTCCCTTTCGCATACTGGGCGGTGATGGCCGCGCCGCACTCGCCGCAGGTGAACAATCCGGTGAATGGGAAATTGTGCCGCTTCTTGGAATGGCGCGGCTTGGCTCGGTTCTTCAAAACCTCCTGCACTTTCTTGAAGGTCGCCGCGGGAACTATCGCCGGAAACTTGCCCTCGTAGGTCTCGCCGTTGTGGACAATCAAACCGAGATAGGCGGGGTTGGTGAGCATCCGTTGGAGCGTGGCCTTTGACATAGATTTTCCCATGTTGCTCACAACACCGAAAAATTGGAAGCGAGCGGCTAATGTCTTTAGCG
>DAIDAY010000048.1 GCA_027310365.1 bacterium | reverse complement strand
GTTTCCGTTCCAGGTGCGCCCAAAGCCCCGGGTTGATGATATTCCTTCGGTACTTGGTGGTTATCACGATGTGGTAGTCGCAGCTGTAGATGCAGTGGTGATCTCGCCGATACTCACCATGTCCCTATCCTAGCACGGTCGCGAGGACGAAGGGAGCGCGTCCATCCCCGAGCTTACGCTCGGGGGTTTGTGTGCGCGGCTAAAACACATAATCATCACGATGGCGTTTCCAAGTTGCAAAATGACCATCTGATCAGGCAAGTTGTTTTTGATTTGAAAGAGGATCCTTTCTGGGGAAAGTACTTGGAGGACATTTTGATCGGTCAAACCAAAGTCAATATTCATCTTGGTGTCTTTGTGGAGCCATATTGGGAATATATCATAGAAGGAAAAAAGACAATAGAATCAAGGTTCTCGGTCAAAAGAGGAGCGCCATACCGAAGAGTTGGTCAAGGTGATATAATTCTTCTGAAACGATCGGGGGGCCTGTAATCGGGGTGTGCTTAGTTTCTAAATGTTGGTTCTGTGACTTGAATCCTGAATCATGGCACGAGCTCAGGAAGGATTATTCTGATGCACTCTGTGCTCAGG
>DAIDAY010000047.1 GCA_027310365.1 bacterium | reverse complement strand
AGGATGGCCAAGCCGAAGTCGGATGGCAGGCGGCTCACGATTCCCGCCAAAATAATAAGGGAAATCCCGTTGCCGACTTTCTCTTCGCTTATGAGTTCTCCGAGCCATAAGGCGAGCATCGAACCCGTGACGATGACCACGACGTTGCGCACCATGCTGAATGGGTCCGGCCGATCGATAACGTTCTGCGATATCAGGAGTGTTATAAAGCCATACGACGATACGATCGCCAGAGGAACCGTAATCAGGCGGGACCAGCGGTTGAACTTGGCCTGCCCGCGCGCGCCCTCCTCGTAGTACATCTGCTTGAATTTCGGAAAAATGATCGTCAAAAGCTGCATGATGATCGTCGCCGTGATGTACGGCCCAACCCCAAGCATGACAACGGACATATTAACCAAGCCGCCGCCGGAAAAGAAATTAACGAAACCAAGCAATTGGTTGGAGTTGAAATAATTCTGCAGCCGCGCGGCATCAACTCCCGGAATGGGGATGGCGGCGAGGAGCCTGTAGGCGACCAAAAACAGCGCAACCTTGAGTATCTTGTTGCGCAGGTCCCTGATTTTGAAAATTTGCAAAAATCTGTTCATATTCGCTGCCGTTC
>DAIDAY010000046.1 GCA_027310365.1 bacterium | reverse complement strand
GAAGAAATCAGGGCGCTCATAACAGCCATAGGCGCAGGCATAGGCGAGGGAGAAGAATTCGATATCAACAAAGCACGCTACCATAAAATCATAATAATGACGGATGCCGACGTTGATGGCTCGCACATAAGAACGCTTCTGCTCACGTTATTTTACAGGTACATGAGGCAGCTTATTGATATGGGCTATGTGTATATTGCCCAGCCTCCTCTTTTCAAAGTAAAGAAGGGCAAAGTCGAGTTTTATGTGTATAATGAGGAGGAACTGAATAAGAAACTGGCTGAGATAGGAAGAGACGGCATCGGCTTGCAGCGCTACAAAGGCTTGGGAGAAATGAATCCCACGCAGTTGTGGGAGACCACGATGAACCCGCAGACGAGAACGATGCTTAAGGTTAATCTCGAGGATGCAATAAAAGCTGATGAGATTTTTACCGTGCTCATGGGCGACAGGGTGGAGCCGAGGCGCGAGTTTATTGAGAGGCATGCGAAGGAAGTCAAGAATCTGGATGTGTAAATGATGGCAGAAGAACCCAAAAAACCACCACAGCAGCTTATACTTGAAAAAATCTCGCCTGTAAAAATCGAGGATGAGATGAAACGCTCCTACATAGATTACGCC
>DAIDAY010000045.1 GCA_027310365.1 bacterium | reverse complement strand
AGGTTGTTCAGCGGCGATTTCTTTGGACACTGGCTCCTGCTTGCCGCTCACCGGGAGCGCCGGCGGCTCGCCGGCTCCTGAGCTAACGGATTCGGCCGTTTTTTCGAGTTCTTTCGATAAGGAGGAAAGATCATCACCGGCCTTAGCAAGCTCAGCTTCGGCTTCGGCGGAGTATTGGTCGAGTATAGATTTAGTGCTTGTCGAGAAAAGTGATGAGATGGCAGCGAGCAACGGTCTTGCTTCTGCTTCAGGAGCTTCTTCTGTGTTTGCCGGTGTAGAAGCCGGCGAGCCGCCGGCGCTCCGGCGCTCCGCTGCTCGATCCTGATCTGCATTATTCAGCCGCTCGTTTATTACGCAGCCGCTCGTGCATAAAGCAGCCGCTCGCGCATAACGCAGCCGCTCGTGTATAAAGCAGCCGCTCGCGCGTAACGCAGCCGCTCGAATAGCGAATGCCCGGGAGCGCCGGCGGCTCGCCGGCTTATGCTGCGTTATTTAGCGAGGGCTTCTTTGTTATCTAGCGGACCGGCCAACTTATCTTTATGCTGCATCAGCGATGAACTTAAGCCGAGCAAAAATGGATGGAAGCCATATTTGATCATTTCGGAATACGCTCTGGCGTAGGAC
>DAIDAY010000044.1 GCA_027310365.1 bacterium | reverse complement strand
ATGTTCTACCTGCCAAAAGTTTTTCTATTGCATTCTGAATTAACTGCTCGGATTCTGTATCAATGCTCGAAGTCGCTTCATCCAAAATAAGGATTTGCGGATTATAAGCAAGAGCCCTCGCAAAAGAAATTAGCTGCTTTTGCCCGACACTCAATGTAGCTCCCTTTTCCTTTACTTCTTCGTCGTAGCCGTTTGGAAGCCGGGAAATGAATTTATGAGCACCTACAATTTTTGCTGCGTCAACAATTTGGTCGTCGCTTATTTGATCCGACCCCAATGAAATATTTGACTTGATTGTTCCGCTGAAAAGAAATACGTCCTGAAGAACTAACGAAATATGTTTTCGCAGTTCATGTTTTTTCATATCACGTATATCAACGCCGTCTAAAGTTATACTTCCTTTTTCAATATCGTAGAAACGTGTGAGAATGTTTATCAGACTGGTTTTGCCGGCACCAGTTGCACCAACAATTGCAATTGTTTCGCCCGGCTTGATTTCGAAAGAAACATCTTTTAAAACATGTTCACCGGTATTGTATGCGAACCAAACATTTTTGAACTCGATAGCACCTTTAACATTCCCCGGTTGAACCGACACATCGGGATCATTGATGAATGTTTTGTTGTCCAGCAGTTTAAAGA
>DAIDAY010000043.1 GCA_027310365.1 bacterium | reverse complement strand
GGACATGGGTTTTGCTGCAGCGAAGACCTATGATATCGAGGTCTGGCTGCCGGGACAGAACACGTATCGTGAAATTTCCTCGTGCAGCAATTTCGAGGCGTTCCAGGCACGGCGCATGCAGGCACGTTTCCGTAACGAAAAAGGCAAGACCGAATTTGTCCATACGTTAAATGGCTCGGGCCTCGCGGTTGGCCGCACGCTGGTCGCGGTCCTTGAGAATTATCAGAACGCGGACGGCAGCGTCAACGTGCCGGGCGTGCTGCGCCCCTACATGGGCGATACGAGCGTCATCCAGGCGCGCTAGGCGGGCATGGGCCGCGTTGGCGGAGTAGAATCGCGCCTTTGCGCGGGAGAGGTGCCGGAGCGGTTGAACGGGCCGGTCTCGAAAACCGGTATACGCGCAAGCGTATCGTGGGTTCGAATCCCACCCTCTCCGCCAAAAAACCGGTGACTGGTGGCTCGTGACCGGCAATGGGTTGAACTCGCAGCCGGGTCCAAGTTTCAAATTATGTGTCGTCGGTCACGAATCATGCCTCTCCGGGTAATGAACCTACGACTTATCGACAAGATCATCCTGATCGCACTGGCGACAGTGTTCCTGGTGTACGCTGCGCCGGTAGCTGCGCAGCGGCAGCTTCCGTCTGC
>DAIDAY010000042.1 GCA_027310365.1 bacterium | reverse complement strand
GCATAAATCAAGCCAGCAATAGAGGTTAAGTTTAAGTAGCAATCGCAACCGTGCCGCCAAGCGAGGACGGCTCGGCATTCCTCCCCCCAACCCCCTCCTGCCGAGCCGTCCGAGCGGAACATTGGCACAAGCCGCCGCCTGCGTTAGCGCAGAACGCCGAAAGCAAAATTTTCTTTACAATTTTTTTGCGCGTGCCAACTTTTTAAATTTTAAAGGAAAAGAAAATTTTGCTTGAGGCGTAGCCGCCGCTTTGCGGCGGCGCGGAGGCGTTCGTCAAAGTCAGAAATTTTTGCTAAAATGAGTTCGAGCTTGGTTGTATAAATACACACTTCAGAAAAATGTAAGCCAGAGGAAACTGCCTCGTTTCGCTCGGCAATTTTGCTTGACACAATGCTTTTTATATGCAACCATGTAGCTAGCATTCTTGAAAGCTTGTTGGGGGACGACAGGTGAATAAATTGGCTGCCAGAGCGATACTACTATCGTTTTGGTTGTTTTCCGCCTGGTATCTTTATATCGGCGGCATACTTACCAAAAGCCTGAACTTCCAAGAATCCTTAGTGGCAATTGCAATTGCAAACCTAGTTTTTGTTTTGATTTTTACTTTTTATGCTGGCACAAAAAAGCCAAAAGACATTATGTTTCGCGAGGCCTTTGGCAACGGC
>DAIDAY010000041.1 GCA_027310365.1 bacterium | reverse complement strand
ATAGAAAAACGGTCTGAAATGTTGTGAGTACGATGTACTGTAAAAAGAGCATCTGGTCATTATCTTAGGACTTGAATTTTAATTTATTGATTACTATGAGTGCCGATTCTCATAATGAACCATTTT
This sequence comes from bacterium, assembly GCA_027310365.1. Taxonomy (GTDB): domain Bacteria; phylum Patescibacteriota; class Minisyncoccia; order UBA6257; family GWB1-50-10; genus JAKAHT01. The sequence continues at coordinate 581 of DAIDAY010000041.1, read as the reverse complement.
GTTCTTTGAAATAACGTGATTGCCCGGGCGAGTGAAGGTTCGAATCCTTCCCTGGCCATTGGTTAGGTAGTGTAATGGTAGCACAGCCCTGGCAATCACTAAATTATAAAAGGTATGGTCGGGGCAAACATGGGTTCGAATCCCATTCTAGGTCTGAAAAGGCCCAGGTCATTTAGCGGTCTAGGATTCCCCGACCATACCAAATTTTTTATATTGCGGGGTAGGGAAGTGGTCCATCCCGCCAGGCTCATAACCTGGAGATCACAGGTTCGAATCCTGTCCCCGCTACTAAAGATAATGACCATTTCTTATTTATGGTGTCGACAACCAAAATAAGGTTATAAATGGTATCACCCTTTGCCGAGCGCTTGTAAAACTGAAGACGCAATTAAGATTGGAGCGAGACGGGTACTCCAAAATTATCTTTAAAATTTTTGTTGAGATACTGGGGTAAACATGGGTTCGAATCCCATACTGTCCTTCGGGGCGGTTAGTATAGTTGGTCTAGTACGGCCCCCGTATCTCAATTGCCTTTGTCGCATAGCTGGTCGATTGCACCTGACTTGTAATCAGGATTGGTA
>DAIDAY010000040.1 GCA_027310365.1 bacterium | reverse complement strand
CCGTTGAAGGCGTCGACGATCGCAGGTACAAGAAAGATTGAGACCAAGCCCAGGACGGCGAGGGCAACAGGTACAAGAATCCTACGTGTAATCTTCTTCCGGGGCATACTTTGTGGTTGGCCTGAAGAACGCGACTGGGAAATTCATAAAATTGAAGGAGCTTTCATTATAGCAGAAGAAAGAATACGCAGGAAGAGCGCTGTGGATAAGTGTGTATTTATACAACCACGCTCGAACCTATTTTAGCAAAAATCTCTGACCGAAACCACACACTCCGCCCCGCCGCCGTGCCGCCAAGCGGCACTGCCTCGCAGAAAAATTGCCTTACCTTCTAAAAGAAAAATCGGCGCGCGCAAAAACAAAAAGATGAATTGGCAATTTTTCTGCTCGGCTCCGCGCTAAACGCGCGGGCGGCGAGGCTTCGCTTCGGCTCGCGGGCAAGGCGTTTCCTCCCCTTGAACCCCTCCACGCCTTGCCCGCTCGCCAGACGGGACGGCGAAAATTTTTGAGCGGAGATTGTATTTCCTCGTACTTTCCCCGACTCACCCAGCGCATACAAGGTTTAAGGAACTTCCTGTGAATAAATGCTTGTTGCATTACGGACAGATATGAAATATGATTCATATCATGAAGCATATTGATTTGGATAAGCCCCACAAATTCTTTTTTGAGACCCTCGGTAATCAGGTACGATGGGATATTATTCATC
>DAIDAY010000003.1 GCA_027310365.1 bacterium | reverse complement strand
ATCCGCAGCAGAATATGCGGAGCTTCACTCCGTCGCCTCAAAAATCAGTAGGTACTGAATTTTGAGGCGAGTTCGGGATTCAAACACAGTCCCAGTCCCAGTTGTTTTCTCGCCTCTTCCTCTTCGCCTTCCTGCGCAGGCGGGCTCAGTGATGATGCCTATTCCGGCAATACTCGTTTGGGAATACTTTCTTCATCTGCCTCTTTCTCTCTCGCGCCATCCGGGTTAGAATAAGGGTTGCATGCTCACCTTCCACATCATTACGCTTTTTCCCGAGGCGATCGACAACTATCTGCATAGTTCCATTTTGGGACGGGCAGAGAAAAAAAAAATAATAACATTTGACTTGGTGAACCTCCGGAAGTTCGGGTTAGGGAAACACAAGAAAGTTGACGATCGCCCCTTCGGCGGCGGTCCGGGGATGGTTCTCAGGGTTGAACCGCTTGTGGCGGCAATCAGTTCGATTTTAAACCCTCAATCCAAAATCCAAAATCCTCAACAAATCAAAATATCAAAATCCAAAAAAGCGAAAACGCGGATTATTTTATTTTCAACCAGAGGAAAGGAATTTGCTCAAAAAGATGCAACGCGCCTGTTGAAATACGAGGATATTATTTTTATTTGCGGGCGGTATGAAGGTGTCGATGAGCGCGTGGCGGCGCATGTTGCCGACGAAGAAATTTCCGTCGGCGGTTTTATTCTTTCGGGGGGGGAATTACCAGCCCTGATGGTGACTGAAGCTGTTAGTCGCTATCTGCCGGGAGTCTTGGGAAAATACGAATCTTTGGAGAATATCAAGGGATCATATCCGGTGTACACTCGCCCGGAAAAATTCGGGAAGTGGAAAGTCCCGCAGGTTCTCCTCTCCGGTAACCACAAGGAAATAGAAAGCTGGCGCCGGAAAGAAGGAGGGGAATAGGAAGTCTTGTTTTCTTCTAAACGCGCTAGTGTTCACCCAGTATCCGCTGCTCAGGCTGTTTCCGGGGCAACGCCCAAGTCTTAGCCTTTGCAACAGTACTGAATTCGTCCCCTCAGCAGCTTATTAGTTGCGAGTTGATACTTCTTTCCGTGCGGCGGCTCTCGGAGACGAGCGAGCTTGGTCCTCTGGAAGGGGGTCTTGAGCCGAGAGCGCAAGTTGGCTCCGCTCGCTGGAAGCTAAGAGGAACCGACACCGGTAGGAAAGAAGTATTCAGTGAATTGTACTTTGACTTTTGAAGTCATTTTTTGTACCATGGTACGTACTTATGTTGAGCGTTGAAAACAAAGACAAAATTATCGAGATGGCCCAGTTCGGAATTTTTTACGGCCACAAGAAAACTAAGACACATCCGAAGATGAAAAATTTCATCGGCGGGCGGAGGAACGAAGTCGAGCTTTTAGATCCGGAGGCGACCGTCCAGAGTTTTAACAAAGCTGTTTCCTTCTTGAAGGAAAAACTCGGCGCCGGCGCTTTGGTTTTGTTTGTCGGCATCCAAGCTCCAGCCAAAGAATCGATGAGAGCGATGGCGGAAGAACTCAAAATGCCTTTCGTCGATTTCCGGTGGCTCGGCGGGACGCTAACTAACTTCTCCGTCATCAAGAAGAGGATGGACCACTACGAAAATCTCAAGGCGAAGAAGGAAACGGGAGAACTTGAGAGATACACGAAGAAAGAACAGGTCCAGTTTTCGAAGGAAATTTCGAAGCTCTCGAGAAACTTCGAAGGTTTGAAAAATCTCGTGAAGCTTCCCGACGTCGTTTTTGTCATTGACTCGGTTGTCCACAAAACTGCCGTGCGCGAAGCCAATAAGATGCACATCCCACTTATCGCCGTCATGGATACCGACGACAATCCGGATTTGGTTCAGTACCCGATCTTGGCAAATGACCACGCAAAAGCAAGCATCGATTGGATTTTGAATTCTATCAAGGCGGAGTTGAGAGGAAATTGATCCCGTGAGAAACCACAAACACGGAATCGAACAATGATACAAAAAAACAAGACTGCCGAAACAAAACAAGGAGAATACGGAAACGCCGAGCGCGTTCGTGTTCTGCTTCTCACAGGATGGATAATACCATCATAAAATTACGGGAAATGACGGGGGCGGGGGTCATGGAATGCAAACGGGCGCTTGAAGAAGCGAAGGGCGACTTCGATGGGGCGACCGAAATCATCAGGAAACAAGGCCTTGCGAAAGCCGAGTCCAAAAAAGAGCGGAAAACCGGTGCTGGTTTGGTGTATGCCTATGTCCACAACGGCCGCGTCGGCGTTTTGATGGAGGTACGGGCAGAAACCGACTTCGTGGTGCGGTCGGAACCTTTTCAATCCCTCGTTCATGAGCTCGCCATGCAAATCGCGGCAATGAACCCGGGGAATATAGAGGAACTCTTAGGGCAACCGTATATCAAGAACGAGTCGATGGGCGTTGCCGATCTCGTGAAAGGCACGATGGCGAAAGTGGGGGAAAATATCCAAGTGGAAAGGTTCATCAGGTACGAGGTGTAAAATGCTTCGTTTTATTCTCCAAACCGTTATCATGATTGCGCTGGCCGCCATCGTGTATCTTATGGCCGAAACGCTGCCGAGGATCAGCGACGAGGAAGTTGCTGATATGAAGGCGAGAAGGAGCACCCGCCTCATGGGCTATGTTGAGAAAAGCGATGCCGCCTTGAAGTCGTTTTCGGAGAGGTTTCTGCGGAGGGTAAAGGTGTGGCTTCTGCAACTCAATAATTTCATCGAGGCTAAGCTTGGGAAACTGAGGAAGGAAAGCGGCAGGATGCCGACGTTACCGGAGACCGAGGAGAAGAAGGAGAGTTAAGAAACACGATCTCCACCTCGCTCACGAGAATATAAAACGTAAAATCTTCCCCGTTCTTCGTCGGAATAAAGCCACGAAATATCGAACTCAGCATCGCTGCCTCAAAATTCAGCACCTGCTGATTTTTGAGGCAAGGTTGGAACTCAGACAAGCGATGTTGTGTTCATTTCCTCCTCCCCACTCGGGGGTTTTGAAACGTTTGTATAGTTCACTCAGTAAATATTGTATTTCCCCCTGGAGAGGTAAGTCACTGAGAAAAGTTTTCTGTGCTTTGCCATACTTGATTGGGGAAAAGGCGATAAAAGCGATAAGGGGTCGAGGATAAATTCTGCCAACAGCGATCCTGATACGACTGCTATGTTTCTGAGATACTTCCGGGGGCACGTACGAACTTGATAATGGTGGACTTCGAGTATTGCTGCATTGTTACTCCGATCAAAATGCCGATAAACTGATTAGTGACCGGAGTGAAGCTCTCCGCCCTCAAACACGGGAGCTTCCCGGAAGCGGAATACGAGATTCGGGATGCCATCCGTTCATTCCTGCCATACCTGCGGCGGGAATGAACGGGCGGGGGGGGTAGCAAAGAGCTCGTCAATTCGGAAACAGTTCACTCAGCCGTATAATGGGAAGAGATTATCTGCCGGACGGAAGGAAAATGGCGCACGGTCTCATTCATATAAGATACGCTGATAAAAAGTTGCTCTTAGAGATAAAGAATTCTATAATGCTGTACAAAGAAAAGTTTTTGCTGCAAACCGCAAAATCTGAGTAAGTGCGTGTTTATAGAGGCGTCGGTCGGATAGCGGCTATTCCAGCGGACTGTAAATCCGCCGCCCATCGGGCACCGAAGGTTCGAGTCCTTCCCGACGCACTAAACGAAATAGTAAGACCGAGGGGTTTTACAACAGCGATTCGCTCTACAGCAAATCGCTGTTGTTTAACTCCTCCCTGCACATATGAAACCCCTGGCTTGTCTCTGGGGGTTCTTTTTGTTATTCGCTATAATGAAGTCAATGAAGAAGAGAACCCATCTAAAAGATGCTTTTCGTCACGAAATCACTCTTAGTGCGAGTGAGACAAGGAACGATGACGAAGCTGTATCAGCAAGGCATATCCAGCGAGGAGGAACAACGAAGCAACAACTGAATCAGAGAGATTGCGGTAGCAAGGGCATTTTCGAGATGGGTTCAAGAAGCGGACAGAGCTTGATCGAGGTATTGATGGGGCTCGCGATCGGGGCGCTTTTGATCGGTGCGGCGAGTATCGCGATTGCATTCATTTTGCGTTCCGGTTCGACCGTCCAGACGATCAATACGGCAACCCAATTCAGCCAGGATCTTTTGAATAAAGTGAAAACGTTTTCGGCATCCAATTGGGGAAACGTGTACAATCTCCAGCGCAGCACGAGCACGATCAATCCTTATTTTCTTGTCGCTTCCGGCGCGGGTTTCATCGCGACGCCGGGAGAGGAGGGGGTCATAGACAATGAAATCAAAAATGGGTTGGTAGGAAGGTGGGGATTTGACGAGGAAACGGGAACCATAACTTATGATGAGAGCGGCAACGGGAATAACGGAAGCCTGGTAAATAATCCGACATGGCAGTCGGCATCAACATGCAAAGAGAGCTACTGCCTGTATTTTAATGGCGGTTACAACAACACTGGCTCGAGCGTTAACGTGGGACGCAATACCCTGTTCGACTCCTCAAGCTTTTCGATAGTTTTCTGGGTAAAGCCAATTGCTTTGGGAGCCGGTGATCAAAACGGCAACATCATCGTGGGCAGGGAATCCTATCTCGTTTCCGGTTTCAGAATGGGATTCAGAACCTCCGGTCAGCCGGTCTTCTGGACCACCCAGTCAGGGGGGAGTTTAAGTTTGATATCGGCTCTTCCGGTATCGATAAACGCATTTTCGCAAGTCGCAGTAACGTATGCGAGCAGCACTGCGGTTATTTACGTCAACGGCAATACCGGCGGTTCCGCGACGGGGAATTACGTGACGCCGACCGGCGTCAATCTCATCATTCATGGGGGAATAGGAGGGACAACGACGACCCCCGACTACCTTGACGATGTCCGCATTTACAATCGAGTTCTTTCGGCAGACGAGATCAAGCAACTCTACAACGGCAGCGTTTTCCGGAGATATTTCTCCGTTCGGGATGTTTGCCGGAACACGAACGGTACGCTTGATGCGTCGACCACCCCGCCCTGCACGAGCAATCTCAACGATTTCAACGACCCCTCGACGCAAGCAGTTACCGCCGTTACGGAGTGGGATGCGGCCGGGAAAACGTCGAACTTTAGTTTGAGCGACTACTTTACGCGATGGTCAAACTTTACATTCAACCAGAGTGATTGGTCGGGTGGGACGAACACGACAGGCGTGTTCAGCGTCCCTTCAAACCAATACGCTTCAGCGACGAACATCACAACGTCGAATCCCTTGGGTTCGATACAAATTCAAAACCTTACGCAGTAGGAGGGAGGGTATGCAGCAACCGTAGCTCCGTTGATCAAACCGTCTCGCAGGGTGAGCGGGCAGGGTGTGGGAGGAGTTCCGCTCTCCTACCGGCACCGGGCGTTCAGTGACTCCTGCGGTCACTGCCGCCCTGCGCTCTCGGCTCGCCATTCCTCCGGAAACCGAGCTTGCTCGCCTCCGAGAACTGCCCGCACGGAAAGCGTACCTCCGCCCACGAGCGAACCCGAGAGCGAGCGGCCAAACCTCGCTGGGGTTTGGCATAGCGTGTTTGGGAAGCGGAGCTACGGTTGCTGCTGTCATTTTATTAGTGATGTATAATAAAGAAAATGGTTAAGGTGCAAAATTTCAGCGAAGGGCTGGAGGGCAGTTTGAATAGGCTGGGCGTTGAGATTGCCAAAAGCTTGCGTTCTCCTGAATTGAAGGAAGCGACGATTGAAAAAGTGGTCAAGGAAGCGATCAAAAACATGCCGGTCCCCCCCGCGCCGGTTTCTCCTCAAGGCGGGAAGCTCGCGAGCACTGCCGCAAACCCCTTGGATAATTTCCTGCCGTCGTACATGTCGGGCGAGGAAGGAAGCGACGAACAAACGAAGACTATCGTTGAAAACCTTATCAGCGTGGCCTTGAACTTTGATGTGGAGAAGGCGCTTGCGGAATCAAGGAGATACCCCCCCTTCATCGAAGACGCCCTTCACGACGCGTTGACCGACAAACTCATTCCGGAATTGAAAAAGAGGGGGATCATTAAATAATTTCTTATTTACTCTCGTGTCTCATACTTGGTCACTGATGAGGTCGAATGAGGTTAGTCAGTCATTAGTCATTTTTATCCACTCATGTCTGTCTTAGTGAATTTCACAATAATTATTCTTTTTGCGCTCGCCGCTGTGGGGTTCTCTTTTTTCTGGAAGAAAAAAAAACGACAAAGACTCTTGGGTGAATTGGAAGCATCTCTCCTTCTAATCAAGATCCCCAGAGCGTCGAAAGAAAACAAAGATTTGAAAAAAGAAGTAGAGGTCTCCGAACAGCTTTTCGCGACGCTCGCCTCCCTCAAGGAACCCTTCGTGTTCGAAGTCGCCGTGCCGCACGTTGGTCAGGAAATTTCCTTTTATGCTTCGGTAAAAAGCAAATTCGTCGAAGTTTTCGCGCGGCAAGTCCAGTCGTTCTGGCATGACGCTTCGGTGGAGAAAGCCGACGATTACAATATTTTCAACTATGCCGGCGTATCAGCAGGAGTGTACATCAAGGAAAAAGAAAAGTTCATCCTGCCGATACGGACGTACGAGGAAGCGGAGGCGGATACCTTCCTGCCGTTCTTGGGGAGCTTGTCCAAAGTCGAAGAAATCGGGGAAGGATGCGCCATGCAGATCGTGGCCGGGCCGGCACGCAAGAGGGAAAAAAAGGAAATGGATTCGGCGGTGAAAGTCTTGAAAAGCGGCTGGAGAATGAGGGATATCTTGAAGAATGATGTTTTTGCGATACGTCCTTCGGATATCATCAAGGCGGCAAATGAAGGCATGCCCGAGATCAAGGAAACGGAGCGGAAAGTAGATGAGGATAGTTTGAAAATTGTCTCGGCGAAAGGCGCCAAAAATCTTTTCGAGGTTAACGTCAGAATTGTTGTTTCGTCTCCGACGCTTCCCCAGACGGACTCACTTCTGCAAAGTCTCACGGCCGGTTTTTCGCAGTTCGGCGCCCCGACAAGAAATGAGTTTGAAATCGTGAAACCCAGGAATCAGAAGCGGCTTTTCCGCGAATTCTCTTTCCGCGAATTCAATCCATCCGAGAAAATGGTTTTGTCGAGCGCCGAGCTCGCGAGCATCATGCATCTCCCGACGCCTTTTACCGACATCCCGAGGATTAAATATCTGAAATCGCGCGAAGCTGCTCCGCCGCCCAACCTGCCGCGGAACGGTGTTACCATCGGTTTCAGCCGTTTCCGGGGGGAAGAAAAAGAGGTGAAAATCACGGACGAGGACCGGCGGAGACATCTCTACGCGATCGGTCAGACGGGTACCGGGAAATCGAATTTTCTCGCGGACATCATCAATGGCGACATCAAAAGAGGAAAGGGCGTTGCGGTTATCGATCCTCACGGCGATTTGGTCCAGGATGTCTTAGGCGTCATTCCCGACAACCGGCGCGAAGACGTCATTTTCTTTGATCCGGGGAATCTCAGAATGCCCATCGGCATCAATATGTTGGAATACGATTTCGAGAAACCGGAGGAAAAAACGTCGATTGTGAACGAGATGCTCCAGATTTTCGACAAATTGTACGACTTAAAAACAACCGGCGGCCCCATGTTCGAACAGTACATGCGAAATGCCCTCCTCCTCTTGATGGAAGATGCGCCCAACGAACCGGCAACGCTCATGGAGGTTGCGCGAGTCTTCTCGGACACCGAGTGGCGAAGGAAGAAGCTGGGAAGAATCACCAATCCGGTCATCCAGGATTTCTGGGAAAAAGAAGCAATCAAGGCGGGCGGAGAGGCGGCGCTCCAAAACATAACGCCCTACGTAACCTCGAAATTCAACAATTTCACCGCCAACGACTACATGCGTCCGATCGTCGGTCAGGTGAAATCAGCTTTCAATTTCAGGGAAATCATGGATGAGGGAAAGATTCTCCTGGTCAATCTGTCGAAGGGGCGCGTAGGGGATTTGAACGCGAACCTTCTCGGCATGATTTTTGTCGGGAAAATCCTCATGGCTTCCCTGGGGCGCGCCGACATTCCGGAAGCGAAACGGAACGATTTTTACCTCTTTATCGACGAGTTCCAAAACTTCACGACCGACAGTATTTCCATCATCCTCTCCGAAGCAAGGAAGTATCGGCTGAATCTCACGGTCGCCCACCAGTTTTTGGGGCAACTTTCCGACAAAATCAGGGATTCCGTTTTTGGCAACGTCGGCTCCGTCATTTCGTTCCGGGTGGGCCCCAAAGATGCCGAATTCCTGCAGAAAACATTCGAGCCGGTTTTCGGGGAGAACGATCTCGTCAATATCGACAATTTCAACGCCTATGCGAGAATACTGATCAACGGAGAAACCGCGAAACCTTTCAATATTTTCGTCCCGCGGGCCGAAAGAGGGGATGATGCGCGCGCCGAGGGACTCAAGGAAATTTCGTCGGTAAAGTACGGACGGCCGCGCGAAACAGTTGAAATGGAAATTTACGGCCGCCTCCGGAACTAACCCATGGAGCTCGTGAGAAGCCACAAACACATATTCAGGTGATAATACCAAAAACAAGGTCAGGAAAAACAGAGCGGGGAGAATACGGAAACGCCAAGTGCGTTCGTGTTCTGCTTCTAACGGAATGAAACCCTTCCTATCGATTGTCATACCCGTTGCCGGCGAGGACAAGCAGCTGCCGCTTCTGCTTTTCGACGCCGATCGCCGCCTCAAATCTCTTGGCTGTTCTTTTGAAATTGTCGTGGCGAATAACAATTCCGGCGATGGAACGGCTGAAATGCTTCAGAAAATAGGCGCCTTTCTTCCTTCCCTGAGGATCGTGAATGGCCGGGAGGGGAGGAAAAAAAGCTATGCCGTGAAGGCGGGAATGCTGGGAGCAAAGGGAAGCTACCACCTCCTTCTTGAGGATGGAGAAGGAGCGTCAATCGAAAAATTCAACGGCATTATCCGCTCTTTCAAGGAAGGCTATGATATCGTCGCCGCCCGCGGCGGGCTTCTCTGTTTCAGCGAGGAGGCATCCGCGAAGATTTTCCGTCTTCTTTCCCGGGATGGCCGGGGGTTCAGATTTGAATCCCTCGTGTTGGCGGAACTCTTGGGGTTGAAGATAAAAGAATTGCCGCCGGAAAGCGTCCGCGCCGCGAAGCGCTTGCCGGGGGTGGAGGACATCATCGATATGCTGGCGGTAAAACTGAACGTTTGGTTTAAGCGGTATCCGCGCTAACCCCGCACCGGAACGAGAATGTACGGGAAAAGAATGTTGCCCTCGTCCAGGTGTGGAGGTAAAATTTATTCAATGGCGAAAATCATCGCTCTCAATTGGAAATTGAACCCCGCAACGGAAAAAGAAGCGCGACGGCTCGCGCTCCTTTCCGACAAGAAGGGAGTCGTGCTTTTTGCCCCTTCGATTTTTTTGGGCAGCATTGCCGAAAAGACAACAAAAGCGGCTCTCGGGGCGCAGAACATATTTTGGGAACAGCGGGGAGCTTTCACGGGGGAAATTTCAGCCTCCATGGTGAAGAGCGTCGGCGCCGAGTGGATTCTCGTAGGTCATTCAGAGAGGAGAAAATACTTCGGCGAAACCGACGAGGTGGTTGCGAAAAAACTCGAAGCCGCTGCCCGTGCGGGTTTGAAAATAATCCTCTGCGTCGGCGAACCGTGGTCGATAAGGAAGAAGGGCGTCGAAGAAGCCAAAAAATTCGTTGCCCGGCAACTGAAAAGCGTTCCTCGCAACGTCAGCTTGATCGTCGCCTATGAGCCGGTATGGGCCATCGGGACGGGGAAATCGGACGTGCCCGAGGAGAGCGCCGCAATGACAAAATTTATTAAGGGGATAACGGGCGCGAGGGTTCTGTATGGAGGATCGGTTCAGGGGGAGAACATTCTTCGTTTTCTCGATCGCCAAGAAATCGACGGTGTCCTCATCGGCGGGGCAAGCGTCAATAAGACGGAATTGAAAAAGATATTTAACCAAGTGCAAAGGTCACATCTGACATCTCAAAACCGAAACCGAGAACTTCGTAGATTTCAAGCTTAAACGTTGCATTTTGAGCTTTGATTTTTGAGGCGTTCCCTGCTATGTCTCGCAACACGAAACAATTGATATACGGTTTTTCCTATGTGATCATAGTGGGTTTGATTTTATTTTTGATCCTTGCGCCGAAATTCACTCCCGCTCCCTCTTGTTTCGACAATATCCAGAATCAGGGGGAAACCGGAGTCGACTGTGGCGGACCTTGCATTCCCTGCTATTTGAAGAATGCAAAGCCGCTCGGCATGCAGGGAACGCCTCAGATTTTCAAAACTGCCGATCTGGGAAAAGCGTTCGCAGTGGTGAATTTCGTGAACGCCAATGTGGATTTGGGACTCCAGAGTTTCCCTTACTCCGTTTCGTTTTCTGATGAGAGCGGGAACTCCGTGGGGATCGTGGACGGTTCGAGCGGCGTGATGCCGGGCGAATCGAAGTATGTCGTTGTCGAATATGACGGCGCCTCGGATGTCATTGGAAAAATATCGAATGCCGAGGTTCGACTCCTGGGAGGAGAATCGTGGACGCGGTCTTCCGATTTCCTTGTGCCGAGTCTTTCGCTGCCGACAGGGCCTTCCCTTTCGACGACAACCAACGCGATCCAAGTTTCCGGCATCGTTCAAAATGGAAGCGCCTTCAGCGTTCCCTCCGTCGATGTTGTTGCCTTTATCCTCGATAAATACGGCAATCCTATTTTCGCCGGCCATACAACCTTGAATAGTTTGGCGAGCTTTGCAACCTCCAGCTTCTCGGTTTATTTCCCGACCAGCATCTTTGCCGGAACCGATTTAGCCGCTGTCAAGACTCAAGTCTTCTTATCACCAGGAGAGTGAGTGAAAATCCACGATACTCTCCGGCACCGGTCGTTCGCTTGCTTCAGCGGCAAGCGTCACCCTGCGCTCTCGGCTTGTGACCTCTTTCCCGAGAACCAAGCTCACTCACCTCCGAGAACTGCCGGAGAATATCGTGGATTTTCTTGGTTATTCGTTTAAAATGAAGTGGGATCGCATTTGACCGTTCAACAAACTATCTCGCAGGACGGCTTGCCTGCGCAAGCGGGGCGGACATGGCTCCCGCCGGTCCGCGGACCGGCGGGAGAGCGAGCGGCCAAATCTCTCGCCGAGATTGAGCATAGCGCGTTTGTGCGCAGTCACATGCGATCTCAATACCATGAATGTTGTAAATAACCTGAAAAAAATGGATTGGGTCTTGATGGGATGTTTGGTTATTCTCGCGGCCGTAAGCCTCGTTGTCTTGGCCCCCTACAACCAAACCTTCTTCCAGCGGCAGATTATATGGTACGCGATCGGTTTCCTGGTAATCGTTGGAGGGAGCCGAATCAATTGGCACTGGATTTTGCAATGGCCCGTTTTTACCTACGGCTTTTACGCTTTCAGCGTTCTGATGCTGGTCGTCTCCGATCTCCAATCACGTCTCATCCGCGGAACCACGAGCTGGCTCGCAATAGGCTCGCTTCAGTTTGAGCCGGCGGAATTTGCGAAACTCGCCCTCATTCTCGTTCTGGCGGGTTTCTTCGCGAGGCGTTATGTTGCCGCTTGGAGATCGAAGTATCTCCTTGAATCGCTCGGTTTGACATTGCTCCCCGCAACATTGACGGCCATCCAGCCCGACTTCGGTTCTACCATCATCATGGGATATATTTGGCTCGGTTTTATTCTGATCGGCGGCATCAATAAGAAGAGATTTTTCATCGGCCTCCTTGTTTTTCTCCTGGTATTTGTCGTTATGTGGAGCTTTTTCCTGAAGGGCTACCAGAGGGATCGTCTCGTCGCCTTCCTCTCTCCCGCAAGCGATCCTTTGGGAATCAACTACAACGTCATCCAGGCCAAGATTGCCATCGGTTCGGCCGGCTTTTGGGGCAAGGGATTCGGCCAAGGCACCGAGACGCAATTCCGCTTTTTACCCGAAGCTCAAGCCGACTTTATTTTCGCCGCTTTCTCCGAGGAATGGGGATTATTCGGCGATCTGGTGCTCTTGTTGACTTTTCTCTTCATTTTTTATAGATTAGAACACATCGGATTGAGGGCCCAAAGCAACAGTTTTAAGTTTCTTGTTTTCGGGACAAGCGTAGTTCTTCTCACTCAAATACTCATCAATACCGGAGCCAATATCGGCCTCCTCCCGGTTACGGGCATCACGCTGCCGTTTGTAAGCTACGGGGGGTCCAGTATATTGACTATCGCCGTACTTATCGGTATAATCCAACATATTAAAATCGAATCCCGTTAGGGCCAATGCAACCAACCTTACATAAAAGAGGACGAGTCGCTTCGCGTTTCCTCGTCGTTTCGGGAATTTTTTTAATTTTTATTCTTATGGTGGCTTACTTTTTCTACGGCCTGGAACCTTCATTTGCCGTCATGGCGCCCGCGCGCATTTCCATTGAAAAAGGAGAAGGCTTCAGGGAAATCGGCGCGAAACTTTCCCAAGCATCTCTCGTAAAATCAATCGTCGTTTTCAAAATTTATTCACTCCTGACCGGTTCGGCGACAAAATTCAAGCCAGGAATATACGAACTGGCTGGCACTATGAGCGTTCCCCAGATCGTGGGGATTCTCACGGCGGGCGTCAGGAACGACGTGACCGTTCAAATACCCGAGGGTGCCACCATCAAGGATATCGACACCATTCTTTCCGGGAAAGGAGTCATTGCGAGGGGTTCCTTGATCAACTTCGATTTTCAAAATCTTTTCCCGCAGTACCAATTCCTCGCGGGAGCGACTTCCCTCGAGGGGTTTCTTTTCCCCGATACCTATAGTTTCAATCTCAATGCCAATGCTGCCGATGTCGTCAGGACGCTCCTCGACACCTTCGAATTGAAAGCGTGGCCGTTCCTCGTGGATGGAAAAAATTGGTACGACAGACTTATTCTCGCTTCTTACGTGGAGCGGGAGGTGGCGAGCGCGAGCGATCGGGAAACGGTGGCGGGCATCCTTCTCAAGCGGTTGGCGATCGGCATGCCGCTTCAGGTTGACGCAACCTTAAGTTACGCGAAGTGCAACGGTACGCTTCTCACGTGCCCCGCAGTTGTTCCCACGGGAAACGACAAGAAAATCGATTCCCCTTATAATACCTACACGTTTGCCGGTTTGACGCCGACGCCGATCGCAAATCCCGGCAGAGGCGCCATTCAAGCCGCCCTCGCGCCTCTTTCAACGCCCTACCTCTACTATTTTTCCAACGCTTCCGGAACCGTTTTCTTTTCGAAAACGCTCCAGGAGAATAGCCAAAAACAAGCAAAATATTTATAACGTCGATCGTCGCAAAAGCAGCGCCATAACACATGCCGAAAACAAAAGTTTTTTCGTACTATAAAGGTCCATCGTTTGCGCCGGGGAACTGGCTGGGAATCCAAATCGACTCATACCGGTGGTTTTTGGAAAAAGGCCTCCGCGAACTCTTCGACGAAATATCGCCTATCAAGGATCACGGCGGGAGCGAACTAGAGTTGAGTTTCCTCGATTATAAATTCGACGAGCCGAAGTACACGGAACGGCAGTCGCTTGAGAAAGACTTGACCTACGAAGTCCCTCTCCGGGCGAACATTAAGCTGGCGAACAAGTTGACCAAGGAGACCAGGGTGCAGGAGGTATACCTCGGCGATTTTCCGGTGATGACTGAGCGGGGGACGTTCATCGTGAACGGCGTGGAACGCGTCGTCGTTTCTCAAATCATCCGTTCGCCGGGCGCTTATTTTACGTCGAACGTATGGCGGGGAAGGCAGCTTTTCGGCGCGAAAGTGATTCCGAACCGGGGAGCTTGGCTCGAATTCGAAACGGAAGCCGACGGCATCATCACCGTGAAGATCGATCGGAGGAGAAAAGCTCCGATAACGGAACTGTTGCGGGTATTCGGCGCGGAAACCAACGAAGCGATCAGGAAGGCTTTCGCCGGGGTTGATACCGGCAAGCTGAAGTACATCGACGTCACACTCGGCAAAGATGAAGCAAAAACGAGGGATGAATCATTCTTGGAAATCTACAAGCGGTTGCGTCCCGGAGAGCTCGCGACGCTCGAAAACGCGAAATTTCTCATTGAACCGATGTTTTCGAGATTCGACCGGTACGACTTGAGTCCCGTCGGACGCTATAAATTCAATCAACGATTAGCTCTCCAGAAAAAAGACAATCGCGTTTTGGATTTGGACGATCTGATCCTGACGGTTGCCGAAATCATCAGGTTAAACAACGATTTATCCGCGAGGCCGGACGACATCGACCATCTGGGTAATCGGAGAATCAGATCGGTCGGCGAGCTGGTACAGCTCCGCCTCCGGATCGGTTTCGCGAGATTAAAGAGGGGCGTCCAGGATAAAATGTCGACGCTTGACCGCTCGACACTCCAACCGGCGCAGCTCGTCAACTATAAGCTCCTGACGTCCGTCGTGAAAGATTTTTTCGCGGCTTCGACGCTTTCCCAGTTTATGGATCAAGTGAACCCCCTTGCCGAACTCGAACATAAGAGGAGATTATCTTCCATGGGCCCCGGCGGACTTACGAGGGAACGCGCCGGTTTCGAGGTCAGGGATGTGCACCTGTCGTACTACGGAAAAATCTGCCCGATACAAACGCCGGAAGGCGCCAACATCGGTATCGTCAACTCGTTCGCGATCTGCACACGCATCAATGAGTTCGGCTTTTTGGAAACGCCGTACTTCAAGGTGGAAAACGGGAAGATTACCAACAAGCTGATATGGCTCAACGCTTTTGATGAGGAGAAGTACAACATTACGCAGGCCGACGTGAAGATCGGCGAAGACGGGGGAATTTTGGAGAATGTGGTTCCGGCGCGAGTGAAGGGCAATCCGTCGACTTGCCCCGTCAGCGAAGTCGATCTAATCGACGTTTCGACGAATCAAATGGTCAGTATCGCGACGTCGCTCATTCCATTTTTGGAACACAATGATGCGAACAGGGTTCTTATGGGCTCCAATATGCAGCGCCAAGCGGTGCCGCCGCTCCGGGCGGAAGCGCCGCTCGTCTGCACAGGACTCGAAGAAAAAACAGCCAGAGATTCAGGGCAAGTCATCGTCGCCGATGCCGCCGGCGTCGTTTCGGAAGTCGATGCGGATTCGATAACCGTCAAAACGGAAAAGGGGAACAAGATTTATCGTTTGTATAAATTCAAGAGGTCCAATAATTCGACCTGTATGTCTCAGAAGCCTCGGGTACTTACGGGCGACAAGGTGAAACCGGGGATGGTTTTGGCCGATGGTCCGGCGACGGAGGACGGCGTTTTGGCGCTCGGGAAAAATCTTCTCGTCGCATTCGTTCCGTTCTACGGCGCGAACTTCGAAGACGCCATCGTGATTTCCGAGCAGGTCGCCCGCGAGGATTTGTTTACCTCGGTGTACATCGACACGCATACCTGCCTCGTCAAAGACACGAAACTGGGCCTTGAAATCACGACACCCGACATTCCGAACGTTTCGGAAGAAAAACTGAGGAACCTCGATGCGGAAGGCATCATCCGGATCGGGGCCGAAGTGCGGGCGAACGACATCCTGGTCGGCAAGATTTCGCCGAAGGGCGAGTCAGAGCTCACGTCGGAAGAACGGCTGCTCCGGGCTATTTTCGGCGAGAAGGCGCGCGATATCAAAGACACCTCTCTCACGTTGCCGCACGGCAAAGAGGGAAGGGTTATCGGCATCAAAATTTTCTCCCGCGACAAGGGCGACAAGCTCGATCCGGGAATCATCAAGAAGATACAAGTCGAGGTGGCGCAGCTCCGCAAAATAAAAGCCGGCGACAAGCTGGCGGGCCGCTACGGCAACAAAGGTGTCATTGCCCAAGTGAGAAGAATTGAAGACATGCCGTACCTAGAAGACGGAACGCCGGTGGACATCGTCCTGAATCCGCTGGGTGTCGTGACCAGAATGAACTTAGGCCAAATCATGGAAGTGAGTCTCGGTTTGGCAGCCAAGAAGCACGGCTATCGGGCGATCGTCCAGGGATTTGTCGGTGCGACCGAAGAGGACATCAAAGAAGAATTGAAGACGGCTGGATATCATCCGAGTGGGAAAATGAAAGTCGTCAACGGCCTTACGGGGCAGCCCTTTCCCGATCCGATCACGGTAGGCTACATGTACATCATGAAATTAAATCACCTTGTGGAAGACAAGATGCATGTGCGCTCGACGGGCCCTTATTCCCTGATAACGCAACAGCCGTTGGGCGGAAAGGCGAACCTCGGCGGACAGCGCTTCGGGGAAATGGAAGTATGGGCCTTGGAAGGATATGGGGCGGCGCACACGCTCCAGGAAATGCTGACGATAAAGTCAGACGACGTCTTGGGACGATCGGCTGCTTTTGAAGCAATCATCAGGGGTCAGGAGATCAGGAAACCGAACGTTCCCGCCTCGTTCAACGTTCTGGTTTCGGAAATGAAATCACTCGGACTCGACGTAAGTTATGAATATGAAAAAGGCCGCGAAGACGAACGAACGGACAACGAGGAATAGCGCTACCATGGCAAAAGACGACATTAAAAAAATAGGAATCAAACTCGCGTCGCCGGACGAAATATTGGAGTGGTCCGTGCACAAGGGACCGAATGGCGAGAAGCTCTACGGTGAAGTCACGAAACCAGAAACGCTGAATTACCGGACGCAGCGTCCCGAAAAAGACGGGCTGTTTTCCGAGCGCATCTTCGGCCCGACGAGGGATTATGAATGCTATTGCGGGAAGTACAAGAAGGTGAAGTTCAAAGGCATCGTCTGCGAAAAATGCGGCGTCGAAGTCACCCATTCGTCGGTACGGCGGGAACGCATGGGGCACATTAAGCTCGCGACGCCCGTCACGCATATCTGGTTCCTGAAGACCGTTCCTTCGCGCTTGAGCTTGATCTTGAACATCTCTGAACCGAAGCTCGAAAAGGTGATTTATTACGCGGCGTACATCGTCACCAAAGTCAACGAAGAAAACAAGAAAAGGGCGCTGGACAGTCTATCGAAAGAATTCAAATCCCTCAAAGAAGAAGGATTCAAGACGGAGGAATTGAAAAAAAAGGAGAACGAGGCCAGAGAAATCCTCTCCCTTTTGAAGCCGGGCCTCATCGTGAGCCAGGATGAATATTACAATTTGGTCGAGAAATTCGGGGATGTCTTCGAAGCAGGACAAGGTGCCGAGGCCATCAAGAAAATACTGGAATCAATCGACCTGAAAACTCTTGTGAAGGAACTTCACCGGGAACTTACGGAGGTGAAGGATGTCTTGCGGCAGAAAAAGATTCTCCTTCGCTTGAAACTTGCGCAGTCTCTGCTGCGGTCTGGAGTGCGGCCCGAATGGATGACCATGACGATTTTACCGGTCCTTCCGCCGGAACTCCGGCCGATGGTTGTCTTGGACGGCGGTTTTTACGCGACAGCCGATTTGAACGACCTCTACGGGAGAGTCATCAATCGGAACAATCGTTTGAAAAAACTCATTGAGCTCAAATCGCCGGAGGTTATCATCGTGAACGAGAAACGAATGCTCCAGGAAGCGGTCGATGCGCTTGTCGACAACACCGCCCGCTTGGGAAGCCAGCTTCTTTCCTCTAAACGAAGACCGTTAAAATCGCTGGCTGACATGTTGAAGGGCAAGCAGGGGAGGTTCCGTCAGAATCTCTTGGGAAAGCGCGTTGACTATTCCGGCCGTTCGGTTATCGTCGTCGGTCCGGAATTGAAACTCAACGAGTGCGGTTTGCCGAAAAACATGGCCATCGAACTTTTCCGGCCGTTCGTCATCAATAAGATCATTGAGCGGGGACTGGCTTTTAATATCAAGCAAGCGAACCGCCTTATTGAGCAAGGACCTTCGGAGGTGTGGGCGATTCTCGAGGAGGTCATTCAATCAAGAAGAGTGCTTTTGAACAGGGCTCCGACGCTCCATCGTCTGGGTATCCAGGCTTTCAAGCCGGTTCTCATTGAAGACTTGGCGATCCGGATTCCTCCGCTCGTCTGTGCGGCGTTCAACGCCGACTTCGACGGCGACCAGATGGCTGTACACTTGCCGTTGACCGCCGAAGCTCAGTACGAAGCCCAGGAACTCATGGATGCCGGAAAGAACCTCTTGAAACCGGCTGACGGCGGGCCGATCGTTACGCCGACGAACGACGTCATTTTAGGCATCTATTTCCTGACGTATATCAGGAAAGGCGCGTCGGGAGAGGGAAAATACTTTGCGGATCCCCGGGAACTGGGATTGGCGTACGAGAACGGCTTGGTTGATATCAATGCACTCATCAAAGTCAAAATAGGAAACGAAACCCGGGAAACTTCCTACGGGCGGCTCATTTTCAACGGCGTTCTGCCGGAGGGAATCGGTTTTGTGAACGACGTTTTTGATAAAGGCGAATTGAAGAGCCTTGTCGGTAAGATTATAGGAGCATACAGCGCCGAGGAGAGCCAGCACTACGTCGACAAGATAAAAGATCTCGGGTTTTACTATTCGACAGTTTCTTCAGTGACGTGGGGACTTTTGGACACCATCGTTCCCGAAGCGAAGAAAGAAATTTTGGCCGCCGCGGAAAAGGAAGCGGACCTCGTGGAAAACCAGTACAACGAGGGGCTTCTGACGTTTGAGGAACGAAAAAACAGAGTCATTACCATCTGGACCGATGCAAGGGAAAAGATCGCGAAAATGCTGCCGACAACCCTCAAGGAAGAAAATCCTCTTTCTCTTATTTTGAATTCGAAATCCCGTGGGAGTTGGTCCCAGATGATTCAAATGATCGGCATGAAAGGACTCATTCAAGATGTTCGCGGTGAAACAATAGAGTTGCCGGCTAAGTCATCGTACAAAGAGGGTTTGAATGTGCTTGAATACTTCATTACCGCTCATGGAGCGAGAAAGGGATCGACCGACACCGCCCTCAAGACTGCGGCCGCCGGTTATCTCACGAGGAGGCTTGTCGACGTCGCGCAGGATGTTTTTATCAAAGAAAACGATTGCGGTTCGAAGGATGGCATTGAAATCATCCGGGCCGAGGGCGATGAGTACGGCTATTCGTACGCCGAGAGAATCTTCTCGCGCACTGTTCTCGAGGATGTTAAAGTTGATCGGAAGACGATTATCAAGGCCGGCGAGCCGATTACAAGAGAAACGGCCAAAGAAATACAGAATGCGAAACTCGCTTCCATCAAAGTTCGGTCTCCCATCACCTGCAGAGCTCTTTCGGGTATCTGCGCGACTTGTTACGGCATCGATTTGGGAAGAAACAAGAAGATGGAACTTGGCGAGGCGGTCGGCGTTATCGCCGCTCAATCGATCGGCGAGCCGGGTACGCAGCTCACGCTTCGGACGTTCCACATCGGCGGCGTTGCCGGAGCCGACATTACGCACGGCTTGCCGAGAATCGAAGAAATTTTCGAAGCGAGGGTCCCAAAGGGCAAGTCGATGCTCGTCCGCGCCGATGGCGTGGTGACAGATATCGTCGACCGCGGGCTCTCTACCGTCATCGTTGTCAGGGAGAATAACCCCTCAAAAGCGAAAAAGAGGGCCAGGAAGACTGTTTCCAAAGAAGCCAACGCATATGAGTATTTGGTGCCGCCTCGTGCCGGCATCAGGGTTAAAGTCGGCGACAGTGTGAAGAAAGGGGAACAAATGTATGAAGGTCCCCTTGATCTCCGGGAACTCCTTTCTTTCCGGGGACTTGATGCGCTCATCCACTACATCATCAACGAAATTCAGGAAATTTACGTTTCCCAAGGGTCGGTTATCAACGACAAACACATCGAAATCATGGTGCGGCAGATGCTCTCTAAGGTCGTCGTAAAAGATCCGGGAGACACGGAGTTCATGACGGGAGAAATCGTCGGCAAGGCGAAATTCGTGAGCGCTCTCAGGGAAGTCAAGAAGGCAAAGAAAAAACCCCCGCGGGCGGTGCAGAAAATTTTCGGCATCACGAGAGTCGCTCTCGGAACCGACAGCTTCCTTTCTGCGGCTTCGTTCCAAGAGACCGCTCGCGTGCTCGTTGAGGCGGCCGTTTCCGGAAAGGTAGATCCCTTGAAGGGTCTTAAAGAAAACGTCATTATCGGCCGCCTGATCCCGGCCGGCACCGGTGTCAAAAGAATACCGGAAGATACATTGCGGGAAATGAGGAAAAAATTGACAGGTCCTGTCGTTTCTGATAACGTAATTTCTGAAGAAAATGGAAAAGAAGGACAATAAAAGATATGAAATAACCTTTTGGCTGAAGGACGAAAGTACCGCAGGCGTCAAGGAAGCGCTCCAAAAGAACGGAGTTGAAATCTTCGCTGAGAAAGAATTGCGTAAAATGCAGCTCGGCTACCCGATCCGGAGAGAGTCATACGCGTTTTTGGGTACTATTGAATTCTCCGTCAATCCCGAAGCTGTCCAAAAGATACGCGAAACGCTGAACTCAGGGAATTTTACTCTGCGGTATATCATTACCGTGGCGGGTGAGCGGAAAACGGCGGAACGGTCTGAATTTTCGACGTTCCGGGAGCGGTCGGCCTATGCGCCCTCGTTCAAGAAAAAAGAGGAAGGTATCCTGACGAATGAAAGCTTGGAAAAGAAAATAGAAGAAATCCTGAATTAAGAAGGCCATGAATCCTGCACTCGTAAGGGATTGCGGTATAGCAAAACAAAAGTTTAAACCATCCATCGCATGAGTAATTGTAAAGGTCACACAAAAAACAAAGATTCATATGCCGGAACGGCTATGATTCTTTAAAGGCGCAGGATGAATCTCAACAAAGTCTTCATAGTGGGCAACCTCACCCGGGATCCGGAACTTCGGCAGACGCCAGGGGGGCAATCGGTATGTTCGTTCGGCGTCGCCACGAACAGTTTCTTTTCCGACCGATCCGGGCAGCGCCAGAAAAAAACCGAGTTTCACAACATCGTGATGTGGGGAAGGCAAGCGGAGATTGCGAACCAGTTTCTGAAAAAGGGGAGCTCCGTTTTGATTGAGGGGCACCTCCAAACGCGTTCGTGGCAAGATAAGCAGGGCGTGCAGAGGAAGACAACCGAGGTCGTCGCCGAGCGCATGCAGCTTGGGCAGCGGGCGGGCGGCGCGGTCACGCCGGAAGAGCGGAGCGAAGAGACAAACTCCGCGAAAGAAGAGTTGCCGGAAATCAATTTGGAGGACTCCGAAATAAAACCGGAAGACATTCCCTTTTAAAAGATTATGACGAAACTATCCCAAAAACAGTGCTTTTTTTGCTCGCAGAATTCGCGAGTGATTGATTATCATGATGTGGAGACGCTGAGAAAGTTCGTTTCCAGCCAACTTAAAATTATTGATCCGCGACATACGCATATCTGCGCGAAGCATCAGCGGCGGCTGGCCAAAGCCATCAAGCAGGCAAGGGTGATGGGCCTTTTGCCATTTGTGAGGAAATAAGATGTGTCCCATAGGGACACATCGAGCAACGATGCCGGAGCTTGATCTGGAGTGCAACCGCGCTGAACGTGATCTGAGAGTTGAAGGGTGTATTGTTTGCGATAATAAACAACTCGACGTTGTGCTACAGGGTACGAATCCCGTTAGAATCGCGTGCGCAAATCATAATAAAAACGTGAGTAAAAGATTAAGGGAAGGAGTCAAGAACAAGGTACGCAGATCAAGCGGCATGTAGGCGTACTATTTCTAACGGGATGAATCTCAACGAAGAAATTTTCTCATGGCTCCGCGGATTAGCGGCAGGGTCCGCTCTTCTGAGTTTTATCGGCAGCGTTTTCGGGTACTATCTCCCGTACCTTATGGGAATCGGCGTTCTTCTTTTCGTAGTCAAGAAAAAGGGGTTAAGAGATAAAACGCTCGCATTTTTGCAGATTATTTTCATTGGTATTCTTTCGCGCTTCATTCTTTTTCCCCTTGCGGACGTGATCGCCGGCCGCACTGGTTTTCCTTCAGCCTCCGCCGCTTTCTTTTTCACGATATCGTTTGCATTGTGGATTTTCCGGAAAAAGTGGGGTATGTTTTTTACCCTCCTTTCTCTTCTCAATGCGGCGGGTTTGATTATGGTTGGCGCGGACTCTCCCGCCGATATCGCCGGTGGCCTTGCATTGGCGGCGATCTCCTTTTTTATCTTTAAGGTGTTGTTCGTGAAGAAAAATGAAATCATTCCCGAAGGAGTTTAGTAACCACGTGGTGCTCGTCTTGCGTGGTGGCGCCTTTGGCGTCATGCCGACGGATACTTTATACGGCGTCGTCGGATCGGCATTTTCAGAAAAAGCAGTTTCCGGTATTTACCGATTGAAAGGGAGAAATCGGAAAAAGCCTTTTATCATCGTCGTTTCCTCGCCGCGCGACCTCGGAAAATTCAACGTTCACCTGACTGCTGCGGATCGCAGGATCCTGAGAAAAATCTGGCCGGGACCGGTGAGTGTCGTTTTGCCCGTCGGGGGAAAGAAATTTGGTTACTTGAAGAGAGGAGGCGCCAGTCTCGCTTTCCGGTGCCCGCGTCCAGAGTGGCTTCGGAAATTTCTGAAAAAATCGGGGCCGCTTGTTGCGCCAAGCGCCAACCCAGAAAATGGCAAGCCGGCAAAGAATATCCAAGAAGCAAAAAAGTATTTTGGTGATCGGGTCGGCTTCTACGTTGATGGTGGAACCTTGCGATCAAAATCCTCGACTGTAATAAAGTTGGAGGAAGGCAAAATTGAAATCCTGCGCCAAGGCGCCTATAAGTTTTCGTAAGCGTCCCCCCGGCTCTCGCCCAGAGAAGCTTCCATCATCGCTCATCGTCATCCGCAGCGGAATATGCGGAGCTTCACTCCGTCGCCTCAAAATTCAGTACCTACTGATTTTTGAGGCGAGTTCGGGACTTCTCCAAAGTGAGCTCTCCCACGATATGCGGCTGGTTGGGGCGGGGTGTCAAAGGAATGCCCACCCTCGGCGAACTCGTGAGGCTGAAAAGCCAGCATGAGGAGCTCCTGGCTATCGTCTGCTCGGCAGTTTCCACAAAAAAGCAGGCATCGCGATTCTCCTTCTCAACACGCCGTCAAATTCTCCCCGAGGAATTCATGCTGCCTGCTCCGCCGAAGCAGCTTCAGCCGCGAAGGCTGGACGTTCTCGGACCCGCTCTGCCCTCCAGGCAACCATGCCCGCCCCGCTTGCGCAGGCAAGTCGTCCTGCGAGACGCTTTGATCGGGGAATTGAGATTCCTGCTTGCAAAAAGGGTTGTTTTCATGGTACAGTAAGACGTTCGTTATGTTTGAAAAAATCGGCAATTTCATACAGGAATCCCGGCAGGAATTGAAAAAAGTGAACTGGCCGACGAGGGAAGAAACGGTGCGGTACACCCTTTTTGTCATCAGCTTATCCATCGGTTTGTCGCTCTTCCTCGGTATCGTCGATTTCGTGTTTCTGCAGGCTCTTCAGAGAATAGTATTGTAGTCATGGAACAGGACAGCAGTTCGAACAAGAAGGCTAAGTTTTGGTATGCGGTGCATACCTATTCGGGTTACGAAGACGCCGTGGCAAAATACCTCAAGCAGAGGATTGCTTCACTCGGCATGAACGACAAGATATTCGATGTTGTCGTCCCAAAGGAGGTGAAGATAAAAATCAAGAACGGGAAACGGACGAAGACGGAAGAAAAAATATATCCCGGGTATGTGCTCGTCCACATGATTCTCGATAATGATTCATGGTACGTTGTGAGGAATACGCCGCGCGTCACGGGATTCGTCGGTGCTGATTCGACAAAACCGATGCCGCTTTCCGAAAAAGAGGTGGAAGAACTCATGACAAGGATTGGAGAAGTTGAACCAAAATTTAAAGTTGACTTCAGAGTTGATGAAATGGTAAAAATAACCGATGGGCCGTTCAAGGATCAAGAAGGAAGAATCTCTGAGGTGGATGACGAGCGGGGAAGGATCAAAATTCTCGTTCCCATCTTTGGAAGAGATACCGTCGTCGAGCTGGATTCATTGCAAGTGAGAAAATTGTAGTGACTTTTAGTGTGTGGCGTTTTGTGCGTTGTGCACAAATACCAGCCACCAGCCACGAAATACAAAATACAAAAACAATGGCGAAACCGATCAAAACGACGTTAAAATTGCAGATCAAGGCAGGAGAAGCGACTCCGGCCCCGCCAATCGGCCCGGCATTGGGCCAGCACGGCGTGAATATCGGCGCTTTTGTGCAGCAGTTTAATGAAGCCACGAAGGACATGAGGGGTGACGTGATTCCTGCGGAAATAACCATCTACGAAGACCGGTCGTTCGAGTTTAAACTCAAAACACCGCCGGCATCCGCTCTTATCAAGAAAGCCGCCGGCATCGAAAAAGCTTCCGGAGAATCCGGCAAGAAAGTGGCAGGAAAAATTACGAAGGATGATTTGAGAAAAATTGCGGAGAAGAAGATGATCGATTTGAATGCGAATGATGTTGAGGCGGCAATGAAGATCATAGCGGGAACCGCCAAAAATATGGGTGTAGAAGTCATAGACTAGAGCATAAATTTTTCTCCCGCTCATCAGCCACCATCCGCTTGGGTGGCTTTTTGTTCGTTCCTCTTCGTTCGCAACGGAAAATGCGGAACAGAGTTTTGGTATAATAAAATTCATGCCTCGTAGTACAACTGCGAATGATGTCGCCAAAGGCGTGTATGCGAGGATGGAACAGTGTACGGCGAAGAGCTCTCCGCCCCCTACACGGGAGCTTCCCGGAAGCGGAATACGAGATTCGGGATGCCATCCGTTCATTCCTGTCGCACTGCGGCGGGGCTTTCCGGGCGGGGGGGTGGCAAAGAAAAGAAATCAAAGGTTTATTATTCAAACAACAAATAGCTTGCGGTTGTACTACGAGGCATGAAAAGGGGAAAATTCATCGTCATTGAAGGAATCGACGGATCGGGAAAAGGAGAACAGTTCAAACTTTTGCTGAAAAGATTAAAGAGGGAGAAATTCAAAACGGCGACGTTCGACTTCCCGCAGTACGGGAAGCCATCGGCTTTTTTTGTGGAACAATATTTGAACGGGCGCTATGGCGGATGGCGCGATGTCGGCCCGTACAAAGCCTCGGTGTTTTACGCCGTGGACCGGTTTGATGTCGGACCGAAGATAAAGGAATGGATCGATGCGGGGAACATAGTTGTTTCCAACCGGTATGTCTCTTCCAACATGGGGCATCAGGGAGCGAAAATAACGGACAGGCGTGCGCGGGAAAAGTACTTGCGATGGGTTTATGATTTTGAATACATCATGATGGACATCCCGAAACCCACTGTTTCGATTCTGCTCCATGTTCCTTCTCGAATAGCCTATGATCTGATTGGCAAGAAACATTCGAGAAAATACCTTCACGGAGAAAGGAGAGATATCCATGAAGAAGATCAATCGCATTTGAAGAGCGCGGAAAGAACATATCTCGAGATAACAAAAATGTTCCCCGGAGATTTTGTTGTCGTTGAGTGTGTCGGAGACAATAAACTCCTCACGATTAAGGAGATTCATGAACGTGTTTGGAGGGAAGTGAAAAAAATCCTTAAGGTTTGATTCTGCCTTCCTCCAATTCTTTGTAGATCGTCCCCAAAACCCCGTTGATGAAACGGGGCGAATTTTGCCCGCTGTAGTTCTTCGCAATCTCGATCGCTTCATTGATGGCAACCTTCGGCGGCACTTCGTCCCGGTTGGCGTAGATGAGTTCATAGAGTCCGATGCGGAGGATATTGCGGTCGACGATGGCTATTTGATCCAGCGGCCATTCGTTGGCGTATGTTTTAATCAGTTCATCAAGCTGGGGCAGATGGTCGATAATACCTTTCAAAAGCCGCCAGGCAAATTCCGGCTCGTCGATGCCGGGGCCGAACTCGCTCAAGTTGTCCTCTATAATGCGGGCGAGATCAGCTTTCTTATCGTAAAAATCCCACTCATAGAGGGACTGAAGGACGATGGATCTGATCAAATGGCGGGTTGCCATATCGGTGAGAATGCAAAATTACAGATTCCCAATGGCAAACAAATTCCGATGCTCAGAATCCAAAACGTTTTGCATTGCGATCATTGACTTATTTGGGATTGGATGCTTGAGATTTGGATTTTTCCCGCCTGACGTAGGTTCCACATTGCGAGCAGATGCGATGGGGTAACGCCGGGCCTCCGCACTTTGGGCAAGGGATCACCCGCACTTTCTTCAAGGCGAGTTGCGAACGCCTTCTTCCCACCTTTGATTTTGAATGATGTTTTACCGGTACGCCACCCATCGTTTTATTTAACTTTATTATAGGGAATTGAGATAAGAAGTCAAATAGAATTTCTCATGAACTTTGTTGTTCTCATGTTGAGAGTAACGAGGAATGAGAATAATTAGTCATTGCGAATCCATCGGATTCGCTTATCCCGCTTGAACCAGGTTATCTGCCTTTTCGCATACCGCAGGGTGTCTCTTACGATGAGATCCACTAGTTCTTTTTTGGATTTGATTTTCCCACGGATATATTGAAGAGCTCTCCGATACTCGAACCCAAATTCTTTTATCCTTTCTTCCGTTACGCCGCTTCCCAAAAGCCTCTTGGTTTCATTAATGAAACCGCTCCGCATCATTTCCCCGGCTCTTTTTCTTACCGATTTTTCCAGCATCTCCTTCGGGGGACGCAAACCAATAAAGGAAATTTCTGCTTTGAGGCGATTAAATTTAAGCTTTGGGACGCGGCCGAGGGCCTCTGCCACTTCGATCGCCCGTATGAGACGCCGTTTGTTTTTCTTGTCTATGCCCCGCCACCTTTTTTTGTCTTTCTTTTTCAAAAGCCCAGCTAATGTTTCGGCGGTCTTCTTTTCCAGTTCAGTTCTCAATGGCTCGTTTGGCGGCACTTCCGGCACGACGAAACCGTCCACGACGGCTTGGATGTAGAGACCGGTTCCGCCGACGAGAATGGGGAGCTTATTTCTCTTCCAGATTTTTTCGACGGCATTTCTCGCCAATTTCTGGTATTTAGCAACAGTGAAAATCCTCTTGGGGTTTACGATTCCTATGAGATGATGAGGGACAGCGTGCAATTCTTTCTGCGAAGGGTAATTAGATCCGATTTCAAGCCCGCGGTATAGTTGCCTTGAATCCGCTGAGACAATCTCGCCGCCGAGTTTTTTTGCCAACATAACGGCGAGCGCACTTTTTCCCGACGCCGTTGGCCCCACAATAACCAGAAGCTTTTTCTTTTCTTGACGCATGAATGATTGTTGTTGTATATTCTATCTAAAGAATTTGCACTTTAAAATAAAAACCAACGGAGGTAACCGGAGGTAAAATGAAAAAGATTCTGATTATTTTTCTCTTGGTAGCCATGATTATATCAATGGCGACTAAGAGGAAGAAAAGATCATCGTCGTGGCAACTTCAAAAAAGCTACGAGGATGAGGGGAATATGTTTATCTGAGGGGATTTCCGAATGGGTGGTATGCTGCATACTAAAGTGTACCACCTAAACCTTTTCCTCGTTTTCTCTTTTTATTTTTTCTATGAATTTCTCGATCGCAACGATCGAGGTTTCTTTTTTATGCCGCTCGCGGACGTTCACAGAGCTGCTCTCCATTTCCCTGTCTCCAACGACGAGAAGATACGGGATCTTCTCGATTTCGCCCTGCCTGATGTTCTTGCCGAGCGTTTCGCCGGTTGAAGCAACATCAACTCTCAGATTGTACGCTTTCAATTTTTTTTGAAGCGTCTCGGCATACGAACGATGTTTGTCAGAGATGGGAATCACGCGTGCTTGGATGGGCGAGAGCCAGACCGGAAAGTCGCCGGCCAAATGTTCGATGATAACCGAAAGGAATCGTTCGATGGATCCCATGATCGCCGCGTGGATCATGACGATCCGTTCGGGTTTGCCTTCTTCGCTGGTGCAGGTGAGATCGAACCGCTCCGGCATGTTGACGTCAAGCTGGATGGTTGCTACTTGCCACTCGCGCCCCAGAGAATCTTTCGCCATGAAGTCGAGTTTCGGCCCATAGAATGCTGCTTCCCCAGCGCCATTGAAGGTATCGGCGTTTTTGGATTTTGCTATTTTATAAAGCATATCTTCGGCGAATTTCCACTTTTTCTTGTCGCCGAGGTATTTTTCGAGATGCTTGGGATCGTGCGTCGAGATACGAATGCGGAGCTTGAAACCGAACGAACCGTAGAAGGTCTGAATAATATCCCAGATTTTCAAAAATTCTTCCTCGATTTGGGAAAGACGGCAGAAAACGTGCGCATCATCCTGCGTGATGGCTCGAACGCGGGAAAGCCCGGCAAGTTCGCCTGTTTGCTCGTCGCGGTACACCTTCGTGGTATTCGCATAGCGCTGAGGAAGATCGCGGTAGCTCCAAAGTTTCCGGGCATAGATCTGCGTATGGTGCGGGCAGTTCATGGGTTTCATGACGAAGAGGTGCCCTTCGCGGGTTTGGATCTTAAAGAGATCTTCCTTGAATTTTTCCCAGTGGCCGCTTCGTTCATAGAGATCCTTCTTCGTGATATGGGGAATATCTACCTGTTCGTAGCCGGCTTTTCTCCGGAGTTCCCAGACGAAACGGTCGAGGAGGTTCCGGACGAGGGTTCCCCGCGGCGTCCAGAGAGGGAGACCAGCTCCCACGAGATCGGAAAAGGTGAAAAGATCCAGTGCCGGGCCGAGAATTTTATGGTCCCTCCTTTTCGCTTCTTCGAGCATGGCGAGGTATTCATCCAACTCCTTTTTCGTGGTAAAAGCCAGTCCGTAAATCCTCTGAAGTTGCGGATTTTTCTCGTCGCCGCGCCAATACGCACCGGCAATCAACGTCAACTTAAAACTGTCGGTATTTATTTCCGAGGTGTTTTTTACGTGCCCACCGCGGCAGAGATCGAGAAATACATCGCCGGTTTCGTAGACGGTCAACAGTTTCTTTTCTTTGACGAATTCCTTAATGAGATCAAGTTTGAAGGGCTGATCTTTGAATAATTTCTTTGCTTTCGATGGGGTCAGTTTTTTTCCCCGGAAGGGAAGTTTCTGCATGACAAGCGCGCGCATCGTGTGCTCAAACGCTTTCAAATCCTCGGCCGTCAGGGAACGAGGAAGCTTGAAGTCGTAATAAAAGCCATTCTCGATGACCGGCCCGATGCCCAATTTCGCTTTGGGAAATTTCTTCAAGACGGCGGCGGCAAGCAAGTGCGCCAGCGAGTGTCTCATTTTTTCGATATTCGCCATGATAGATGTATTATATATGCTATTATGGGAACATGAAAGATCACGCCGTCGCTGTCATGATTGTCGCTCCGGAGGGAATTCCCCTGGTGCGGGATCCTAAAAAACCGGCGCCGGTTTTTTGGAAATTCCCCGGCGGCAGGAGCAAGCCCGGAGAAACCGCCGAGGCATGCGCTTTCCGAGAGGTGCAGGAAGAAATAGGCGTGACCTTGCGCGAAAGCAATCTTGAAGTTGTTCAAGAAGAGGATAAGGGAAGCCACGTCGTAACGCTCTTTACGGCAAAGTTGCCTTTACTTCCAAAGCTGAAAAGCAGAGGTGATGAAAGGGAGAAGGTGAAGGTTTTCTCGCCCCGGGAAATTCTCGCACTCAAGGATTTCTTTCCCAATCATAAGAAAGCCTTTGGGGGGATTCTTACTGAGCTTGCGAGGAGGGATATCTTCCCCCCGACTCTCGCCCGGAGGGCCTCCATCATCGCTCATCGTCATCCGCAGCGGAATATGCGGAGCTTCACTCCGTCGCCTCAAAATTCAGTACCTACTGATTTTTGAGGCGGATTCCATATTAGTTCCGGAATGTTTGATATCGGGTCGTTTGCGAACAACGCTCTCCTGCCTATAAAACCAAGCAGGATCTTTCTTGCCTTCGCTGGGGGAGAAAACCCCGCACTTCAGTTTAAATCCATTTTCAAGAGAACCGTACGAGGTATTAAGGTCTGCGTCCGCATCCGTTCGGATATTCATCCCAACACGGGGAGAACACTCTGGGCATTTTGCTCCTCACGAGGTAAAATTGTTGAAAAGGACATATGAATCCCATTCGAAATCACAGACACCGTTGGAGTAATTCCACAAGCGTAAAATTAACGATAATGGTCGGAGAGAAGATACGGCATACTCTTCGTGTCTGTGTCTTATTTCTAACGGGATGAAATTAGAAGTAGGAATAGTCGGCTTACCCAATGTTGGAAAGAGCACTCTTTTCAAAATCATAACGAGCCAGGAGGTGCACATCGCGAATTACCCGTTCGCGACGATCGATCCCAACGTGGGGGTTGTTCCCGTTCCGGACGAGCGGGTCGACAAGCTCGCTGATCTCACGCATTCGAAAAAGAAAATCCCGGCCGTCGTCGAATTCTACGACATCGCAGGGTTGGTGAAAGGCGCATACAAGGGTGAGGGATTGGGAAATCAATTCTTGTCGCACATCCGGAACGTCCAGGCGATAACGCACATCGTGCGATGTTTCGAGAACGGCGACATTGTCCATGTGGAGGGAAACGTGAACCCCGTCCGCGATATCGATACGATCGAAGCGGAGCTCATCTTCAAGGATTTGGATACCATCGAGAAGAGATTGAGGAAATTTGAGACGGAGACCCGTTCGGCGAACTCAGGGCAGACAGGCGAGGCGAAGATTGATCTGGAGGTTTTGAAAAAAGCAAAGGAGATGCTCGGGAAGGGCGAACTCCTCACTTCCCTGAAGAACGAGAAAATAATCGGGGAGCTTCAACTTTTGACCGCGAAGCCGCAGATATTCCTCTTGAACGGGAAGCCGGAGGATGTGCAAGAAGACGTGAAAGAAAAAATCAGGAAGATGGGATTCGAGTATTTGATCGCGGATTTGAGCGAAACCGATGCGGTTCCCAACTTGATCAAGGCCGCCTACTCCATTTTGAATCTCATTAGTTTCTTCACGACCGGGGAGGACGAAACGCGGGCGTGGACGATCGAGAAAGGGACGAAAGCGCCGCAGTCGGCGGGCGTCATCCATACAGATTTCGAGCACAGATTCATCCGGGCGGAAGTGGTGAACTGGCAAAAACTCATCGCGGCGGGAGGCTGGACGCAGGCGAAGCAGAGGGGATGGCTGAAACTGGAGGGGAAGGATTATATCGTTCAAGACGGGGATGTTATCGAGGTTCGCCATGGCTAGGCGGACTCGATTTATTGTCTCGTAAACACGCTATCGAATTCCCCAGCGTGAGATTTGCGCTCGCTCTCGGACTCGCTCGTCTCGCAGAGCGAGACATCGTGCCCGCCCTGCTTGCGCAGGCAAGTCGTCCTGCGAGATGGTTTCCTCAACAACAAACCAAGCCCCTTTGCTAACGAGCGGTTTACTTTACCGTCTTCACCACGTACGCTTTGCCAAAACTCGGCACCGACGCGCTGGCTGCCTGCACTTTAGTCCATTGATGCACCTTCAGGTTAGTGAGGTTTGTTTTCTCGTTCTCTTAAAGAGATGAAGAAGAGGGCGAGGGATGCAAGGGCGAGGCCGAAATCGCGGAAGGTGATATCGTTCACGCCGTAAAAGATAAGAATGAAAATCAAAACCCAGAAGGCGAGGAGGGAGGCGGTCGTGAGGAATCTCTCGAAAAAAATGGCAAAGCCGAGGATAAGTTCGAATACCGAGAAGATGAGGAGGAAAGTCGCCGGCGCGATGATAGTACTCACCCAGTGGGGGACAAAACCGAGCCATGCTTCCGGTTCAAGAAGCGAGCCGATCGCCGCATAGACCAGAACGAAGCCGACACCGAGCCGGAGGATGAACGAAGGAGACAGATACCTCAAATCGTTCTCAAACAATTTCATAATCTTCAGAAGTATTATATCATATAAGAGCATTTCCTATGTATGAACTGTCTTTTGAATACTATCAGGGGCCGATCGAGAAGCTTTTAGAGCTCATCGAAGATCAGAAGCTGGAGGTAACGATCGTAAGCTTAGCCGAAGTGACCGGCGGCTTTTTTGATTATCTGGAAAAGATAGAAAAGCAGGGAGTGGGGAATTCCCTCGTGGCCGATTTCCTTTCAGTTGCCTCGAAGCTTCTTCTCATCAAGTCGAAATCGGTTCTGCCGTCCCTGGAGCTTTCCGAGGAAGAGGAAGCCGATATCAAGAATCTGGAACTCCGCCTCAAGGTCTACCGGGAATTCAAGCAGGCGAAGCTCTATCTCAAGGATGTATGGAAACCGACTGAAGTCATGGGGACGCGGGAATATCTGAAGGGTGTGGCCGAAGTTTTCTATCCGCCGAAATCAGTCACAGTGAGTGATTTCGAGTCGGCCGTGAAAAAGCTCATCGGCGAGATGGAAAAATTTTTGAAGCCGGTGGTAAAAGTGCGGAATGAAATCATCAATTTGAAGAAGAAAATCGAGGAGGTTTTCAGCCGTCTGACGCAAGCCCCCGTGAAATTCAAGGAACTGCACGGTGGAAACAAGAAAGAGGTTGTCGTGCTTTTTCTCGCCGTCTTGCATTTGATCAGGCAACAGCTTATAACTGTTGAACAGGAGGGCCGGTTTTCCGATATGATTGTTTCGAAGATATGAAGTAGAAAATTCGGTAGGTCAAAAAAGTGTATGCTCCAGAGCGATCGTCCACGTCCTCCACACTTTTTCACCTCACCCAATCTTCTTAAGGAAAAAATGGACAAGGAAAAACAGAAAAGAGCTGCGATCGAGGCATTGCTTTTTTACTACGGCGAGCCGATAGAGATTAAGAGAATCGCGAAGTTGTTGGAATTCAAGGAAGAAGAATGCTCGGCGCTTATTGACGAACTTTCCGCGAGTTTCGCAGCGCGCGAAGAATCCGGGTTCATGCTTTTGAAAAATGACGGCAAGGTACAGATCGCGACAAAGACAACGTTCAGCTGGATTTTAAAGAGGATCGGCGAAGACGAATTCAAGGAGGAGCTGACACCCGCGGCGCTCGAAACCATTTCCATCATTGCGTATCTCGGGCCCATCACACGATCGGTCATCGATTACATCCGCGGCGTCAACGCGACGTTCATTTTGAGAAATCTTTTAATCCGCGGGCTTATCGGGAGGCAGCTCCAGCAGGGTAAGAAAAATATTTATGAATATACCGTGAGTTTTGATTTCTTGAAGCACTTGGGAATACGGAGCGTCGAGGATCTTCCCGAGTATCAAAAATACAAACATATTTTGGAAAGCTTCGAGCAAATGGAAGGGAAACCCTCCGTCGCCGAAGCTCCGGAGGATGAATCCTTCGACGCGGCTTAAGGCAAAGAAGATTCATGACAAAAAATTTTTTTTTATTCACCCTCATTATTGTCTTGGGGATCGTTTTCATAACGGTCGTTGTGCCGATTTTTAACTTGAGGGGGGGTGAAGGTACCGTTCCAACCGATGCGCCGCCGGGCAATTCTTCGACCACCGTGTCCTTCCATGCAGAGGCCGGCCGGATACCGATCCGCGACTGGAGCGTTTTGGACCCGAAACTTTCGGCGGAGGGCGTTTTGATGCAATCGCTCGACGGTAATTTCTCGCTCTATCGCCTCAAGGCGTATGCGCCGTGGCGTTTGGCGTCGCTCACAAAACTCATTACGGCGGTTGTCGTCGTTGAGAACGTCGGCCTCGACAAAAAAATACCCATTTCCACGACAACCATGACCGTCGACGGCGAAGCGGGGAATTTCCGAGCCGGCGAAATCTATAAGTCGGAAGATCTCTTAAAAATCATGCTCATGGAATCCTCCAACCGGGCGGCTGCCGCCTTTGAGGAATACATCGGCAATGATCGGTTTTTGGCTATGGCGAGGGCCAAGCTGGCGGAAATCGGGATGACGCAGACTGTCATCAATGATTCTTCCGGGTTGGACGACAACAACAGGGGAACGCCGAATGATATGTACATGCTCCTCAAGTACATCGTCGAGAAAGACCCGGAGATTCTGACATGGACCCGTCTCACGACTCAGAACGTGCAACCCTTGAATTCTTCGCGGATCAATGTGGTTTCGAACATCGATCCGATCGTTGCCCGGATCGATTTTTTAGGCGGAAAAACGGGCACTTCGCCACTTGCAAAGCAAAACCTCGCCACCGTACTTGAAATCGGGAATCAAAGATTGATCTCGGTTATCATGGGAAGCGACTCCCGGTTCGACGATTTGAATACTCTCATCGATTGGGTTTCCAAATCCTATAAATTCCAATAGACTCTCATACCCAGAGAGGAGTGCGGTCGAATCAGCGATATATGAGTATCCCCAGACGTGTGCGCATAAAATATCTCAGGTTTGCAATGCAAAGCGTTTTTATGTTGCTCCTCTTTGGATGGGGAGGTAGAATAATAACGATATGACGGTATTCTCCGCGACGAGGGTGCTCATGATTTTTGCGTTAGCATTCACGACCGCACTCATTATTACGCCGTTTGTTTTCTCCTTCCTCCAAAAATTCAACCTGAGGAAAAACAACATCAGGGATGAAAAGAGCGCTCCCGTTTTTTACCAGTATCACAAGGATAAATCCTCGACGCCGACCATGGGCGGAATCATCATTTGGGCGACGGTCATCGGACTTGCCGTCATATTCCTGATTTTGGGGAACATCTTCGACGGTTTCTCCAGTTATTTGAACTTCGTCAGTCGATCAGAAACATACGTTCCGCTCTTCGCGCTCTTATTTGCCGCGCTCATCGGTCTCTTCGACGATGTAATGGGAATCAAAGGCATCGGCCCCCACGGCGGCGGTCTCAAAATAAAGCATAAGCTTATACTCTACACCCTCGCAGCCGTCCTTGGGGCCTGGTGGTTTTATTTTCGCCTCGGCTGGCATACGGTGTATTTCCCGTTCATCGGCCCCCTCGATTTCGGATGGTGGTACATCCCGTTTTTCATTTTTGTGATCGTCGCGACGGCCTTTTCAGCGAACGAAACGGATGGTTTGGATGGCCTTCTCGGGGGCGTTTCGCTCTTTTCCTTTGCGGCGCTTGATGTCGTCGCCTTCGCGCTCCATAAATACGACTTGGCCGCGATGATTGCCGCAATCATCGGTGCCCTTCTCGCATTTTTGTGGTTCAATATCCATCCGGCGAAATTTTTCATGGGTGACACGGGTTCGATGTCTCTCGGCATTACGCTGGGGGTTATCGCGCTCACAACCGACACGTCGCTCTTTCTGCCGTTTTTCGCCTTCACTTTCCTCGTCGAGTCCGGTTCGGTCATCATCCAGGTGGCGAGCAAGAAATTGCGGAAGAAAAAAGTTTTTCTTTCGGCGCCGATCCACCATCATTTTCAGGGGCTTGGCTGGCCCGAAAGTCAGATTACGATGCGGTTTTGGATCATAAGCGCCATGGCCGCGGCTTTCGGTCTCGTTATCTTTTTCTTGGCGCACTTTGCGTGAATCCCATGGGAAATGAACAGATACTCCGTGATAGAAGCTAAAATGATTTTTCCTAAGGTATGGATATTCAAGAAGCCGCGATGGTACGTTTATTTCTCATAGGATGAACGAACTTATCATCAAAAACGGTTTGGTCCACAAAGGAGACGGATCGGGGCCCGAGGAATTTGACGTTTTGGTAAGGGGCGATGCCATCGTCGGCTTCGCGAAGCCGGGGAGGAAATACGGAAAGAACATCATCGATGCAAAGGGGATGGTCGTGACACCCGGATTCATCGAGATTAATTTCGACGCCGGGGAGGAAGGGGGGATATTCGACGACATCTTCTCAACCCGCCTCATCCGCAAGGGCATCACAACCGCGATTGCTGGCGGGAACGGCTTGTCGCTCGCCCCGATTTTCTTCGGGACGACTGCTTTTTTGAGGGATCGGTATTCCCTCCGGTGGAATGTGAATTGGCAGTCGGTGAGGGAACTGCTTTCCGCGTTGGAAAAGAGAGGAGTGGGAATCAATTTCGGGACACTCGTCGGCTATGCGACACTCCGAAGCGCTTTTATGGAAGGGTTTGGGAGAGATTTAACAATCGGGGAAACGGAAAGCGCCGGAAGGGTTTTGTCCCAGTCGATCCGGGAGGGAGCGTTCGGCGCCGCGTTCGATCTTTCGGAACCGTATCTTTCCGGCGTAAACCGGCAAGAGATACTCCGGGTTTTGAACGCTGCGGGCCGTTTCAGGAATGTTTTCACGTTCCATCTCCGCGATGAAAGAAAGGTGAAGGAATCGCTCGCGGAAATTTATGACATCGCCGCCGCGCACAATCTCAACGCGGAGATC
The DNA here is from genome assembly GCA_027310365.1 of bacterium. GTDB lineage: Bacteria > Patescibacteriota > Minisyncoccia > UBA6257 > GWB1-50-10 > JAKAHT01. The sequence continues at coordinate 16,819 of DAIDAY010000003.1, read as the reverse complement.
AATCACTTCCAGCCACTCGAAGAAGTGCGGTATGAATATTTGAAGGCAGCCAAAGATATCGAGGAAAACGCCGCCGAGAAGCACCTGCATTTCGACGTTTTTCCCGAACCAGTCATCAAGATGGCCGCGCACGATTTTCTGCCGCCGTGGATCGCGAGCGGAGTGTTGAAAGATGTTCTTGCGGCCGCGAAAACGCGGCATCTTCAGGAAAGAATCATTGCCTACCTGGATACGCTGAATTTGGAAAATATCGTTGTCGCTTCGATGCCGAAGCCACTACGATTTTTGGAAGGCAAGCGCCTTGCGGATGTCGCCGCTTCCCAAGAACTTTCTCTGGGGAAGACTCTTTTCCAACTCGCAATCCTTTCCCGGATGCGGGGAGGATTCTTTTCGCCGTCGGTCAGCGATGAAGCGCTCAAAGAACTCATGAAGAGCAAGCACGCGCTCCTCTCCGCCCACTATCACCGCGCGGAGGAGGAAAATGCATCGCTTTTTCCAACAATTCTTTCTTCCGAAAGTTCCGTCGAAAAAATCACCGCTCTTCCGGCAAGGAAATACGGCATCACAAGGCGCGGAATGATCAAAGAGGGATATTTCGCCGACATAAATGTGTTCAAAGGCGGGAAGCCGTGGTACGTCGTCGTAAACGGCCGGATAATCATGGAAAGAGGAATGGTGCGGCCGCAGTTCGCCGGGCGGGTTTTGAAGAGTGTCGCGGAAAAATGAGCAAATCTTTGTCGCAGCGGAGATCTCCCGATTATGTCTTCATCTTCCTTTTGACGGTGCTTGTCGTTTTCGGCCTTGTCATGCTCACCTCGGCCTCGTCGGATGTGGCGAAAGTCCAATACGGAAACAGCTTTTACTATCTTACGCACCAGATTCTCTTCGGTCTTTTGCCGGGACTCGTCGGTTTTCTCCTCGGTGTTTTTCTCGATTATAAAATATGGCAGAAAATCAGCCTGTATCTCTTGATCGTCGGCGTGGCTTTTCTTCTCATGGTCTTCACGCCCTTGGGATACCAGGCATACGGCGCCGACCGCTGGCTTCGGATTGCAGGTTTCGGATTCCAGCCGTCCGAATTTGTGAAACTCGCGGCCATTCTTTATGTTGCATCATGGCTCTCGAAAGCATCTGTCCGGCGCCAGCGTTTCCGGGAAGGAACGCTGCCGTTTTTTATCATCCTCATTATGGTAGTCCTGCCGATTATCCTTCAGCCGGCCACGACGACCGTCGTCCTCATAGTAAGCTCCACGCTCATCATGTACCTTATCGCCGGAGCGAAATTGAAATCGCTTGCGTTCATCGTCATCATCGGCGTTCTCGCCCTTGCGCTCCTCATCGCCGTGACGCCGTACCGCTTCCAACGGGTTTTCAGCTTTCTTCATCCGAGTTCCGATACTCTCGGGAAAACATATCAAATCAATCAATCCTTGATCGCGATAGGATCAGGAGGGGCCTGGGGTGTCGGGTACGGCCGTTCGACGACGAAACTGCACTATCTGCCGGAGCCGACGGGAGACTCCGTATTCGCCGTGATTGCGGAGGAGCTGGGATTCGTCGGCTCGGTCGGCTTTATCACCCTCTTCTTGCTTTTTGTCTGGCGGGGGATCAAGATCGCGAAGCGCGCCCCTGACTTGTTCAGCCAGCTTGCGGTCGTCGGGTTTGTTTCCGTCATCGGCCTTCAGGCATTCGTGCATATGGGAGCTGTTTCGGGGTTATTACCCTTCACTGGCATTCCGTTGCCTTTCACAAGCTACGGCGGCACCGCGCTTGCCGTTTTCCTCACGATGTCGGGAATCATCGTGAACATTTCACGGAGGTCATGAATTTAGGATTGGTTGTCTTGTCAATAACGGCACTGGGATACTTCAGCAATTTTTTGAATTGGCGGTATTTGAATTACCGGATAACGCATCTTTTGTACTATGTCGGCGCGTTTATCCACGAAACATCGCATGCGGCCTTTTGCGTTTTGACAGGCGCGAAAATCCGCGAGTTCAAAGTGTTTTCCCGTGAGCCGCACGTCACACATGAAAAATCAAAGCTGTTGTTTGTCGGCGAAGCGCTCATATCCTTCGCGCCGATAGCTGGAGGATTATTTTTCCTCTACGCCATGAACGCGTTTGTTCTCGGGGACTTCTTTATCGTGCCGCAGTTTTCCGGATTGGGGAGCCTGGCCGCTTCGACACTTACTCTCGTCGGGGAAATAAACCTCGCGACGTGGCAGAGCTGGGTGATGATTTTCCTTTTCTTCAACGTCGGCGCGATGATCGGCCCCTCGATCCAGGATTTGAAAAACATCTGGCTTGTCATTATCGCTCTGTTCTTTATCAATTCTGATTTTCTCGGGAACCTCGCCCTCGTGGCCGTGAGCCTCATTATTATCAACATCATCCTTCAGCTCGTCGTCGTGGCAGCCGTGGGAATTTTGAGAGCCCTTGGCCGGGTGGTACAATAACATCAATGAAACGAATTGTTTTGACGGGAGGGGGAACGGGCGGGCATTTTTACCCATTGCTTGCCGTTGCCGATGCGCTTATGCGAGCGGGAGGCGTTGAAATTATTTATCTCGGCCCCGCCGGGCAGTATGCCGATGAATTCGCGCGGCGGGAAATACGGATGTCATCGATCATCACGAGCAAACTCCGGAGGTATTTTTCCCTTTCGAATTTTATCGACATCCCGAAATTTCTCCTCGGTCTCATCGAAGCGCTCGCGAAATTGTATTTTCTCATGCCAGATATCGTTTTTTCGAAAGGTGGCCCCGGCGCATTGCCAGTTGTCATCGCCGCCCGGTTCTACATGATCCCGGTTGTTATCCACGAATCCGACACCGTTCCAGGTCTTACCAGCAGAATTTCCGGAAAATTCGCGAGAAAGATAGCAATATCGTTCGAGGAGTCGTATGCCTTTTTCCACAAGAAGAAAAACATAACACTGGTCGGGAATCCTTTGCGGGACGCCTTTAAAGGGAGGGTTATGCCAAAAGACGATGCCAAGGCAGCGTTAGGATTTGATAAGATGCTTCCGCTCGTTTTTGTCGTCGGGGGATCGCAGGGGGCAATGCGGATCAACCAGTTCATCTTCGACAATTTTGAGCCGCTTCTCAAGGAATTCCAGATTTGCCACCAGGCCGGCGCGGCGAATCTCAATGAAGCGCAGCTCATCATCTCTTCCTTGTCGAAGGAGGTTGGTTCGTTATATTCTTCCCGATACAAACTGTTCGGTTTCATGACTGCCGAGGAGATGAAATTGGCGTATACGGCAGCGGATGTCATTCTTTCGCGAGCCGGATCGGCGTCCATTTTCGAAGCTGCGTTCTTCGGGAAACCCTCGATCTTGGTTCCGCTGCCCGAGGCGGCAGGGGATCATCAAAGAACCAATGCGTACGCTTACGCGAAAACCGGCGCTGCCTTTGTCATTGAGGAAAACAATTTGAAACTGGACGTCGTCACGACGAAGACGGGAGACATTCTCGGAAATGCGAACAACTCTGCGAGAATGGGCAGCGCTGCATCAGCTTTCGCGAAGCCGGACGCGGCTGATCTCATTGCGGGAGATATCATGAATTTGTAAATCGGTTTGCCATGTTGAGAGAAAAAATAGACAACGGAGAGCGCGTCGTGGATTGGGAAAAAATCAAGGAACAGTTGAGGGATAAGCTTTCGTTGGCCGAAGGAGAAATGAAAAGTGCGACCGTTATCGACGAAAAGGGACAGTCAATACCATCAAAGGAAAGGGAGTTTATTCAGTGGGCCCTCAACCGTGTGGATGAGCTGTGTATGGAGACGAAGACAAAAGAGGATTTAGGGAAGTTCATCGGCGGGGCGATACAAGAAGAGGTGCAAAAGGGAGAAAATTTGGGGACTGAAGAGAAAAAGAAGAAGGAATATTGGATCAAGTTGAGAGCAGAGCTTGATCTTGAGGCATAACGCCGCAGCTTTATAAGGCGGCCGTTTTGGCGTATACTTTCCGCATGCCGATAAAGGTCAGATTTGCCCCATCTCCAACGGGATATTTGAGCCTGGGAAACGCCAGAACAGCGCTTTTTAACTGGTTGTTTGCAAGACACGAGGGCGGAGAATTTCTGCTTCGTATCGAGGATACCGACAAGGAACGGTCGAAAAAGGAATACGAAGAAAGCATCATCGAGGAGTTACGGTGGCTGGGGATTACCTGGGATGGCGATCTTGAACGGCAGAGCGAACGTCTCCCCGTCTATGAAAGATATTTAAAGCGCCTCCTTGGAGAAAACAGGGCTTATTTTTGTTTCTGCACGCCCGAAGAACTGGAAGCCGAACGACAGGCGCAGCTCAGCCAAGGACTTCAGCCGAAATACAGCGGCAAGTGCGGAACGATTCCGCGAGATGTCGCTGAAAAGCGGGCGAAATTGGAAAAGCACGTTATCCGGTTCCGTATGCCTTCGCATGAAATTTCCTTCACTGATTTAATTCGCGGCAGAGTGACCTTCGATCTTGATTTGATCGGTGACATCATCATCGCGAAAGGATTCCAAGAGCCGCTCTACAATTTCGCCGTCGTCGTAGACGACGAAGAAATGAGCATCACCCACGTGATCCGCGGCGAAGACCACCTCTCGAATACCCCAAGACAGGTTGCCATGCAAGAAGCGCTTGGTTTCAGGGTGCCGGTGTATGCACACCTGCCGCTCATCCTGGGATTCGACCGGAAGAAGCTTTCGAAGCGGTACTTGGACGCTTCGCTCAAAGATTTCAGGGCGCAGGGATATCTCCCCGAAGCGCTCTTGAATTTCATGGCTCTTCTCGGGTGGCATCCGACGGTGGACAAGGAAGTTGTTTCAATTTCCGAGATGGTCAGCGATTTTAGTTTCAAAAAAGTGCAGAGAGGGGGAGCTGTTTTCAATCCCGAAAAATTGGAATGGCTGAACGCTTATTACATCAAGAATCTTCCTGCGGATATTTTGGCTGAGCGGATGGCCGATTTTATCCCATCGGCGTGGCTTCAGGAAAAAGAAAAATTAAAGAAAGTTTTGGCTGTCGAAAAGGAACGCTTGAAACATCTTTCCGACTTCGAACAGTTGGCGTCGTTCTTTTTCACGTTGCCCGAATACGATCCTGCGTTCTTGATTTGGCGCGGATCGTCGAAGATGATTGCCGCCGACAATTTGAGTTTCCTCGCGAATGTCGTGAGGGGTATCCCGAACCACGAACTCTGGTCAAAGGAGGCGGTCGAGAAGTACGTTATGTCGGTCGCCGAAAAGCGCGGCAGAGGAGAAGTTTTGTGGCCGCTCCGCGTCGCTTTGTCGGGGAGGGAAGCGTCACCCGGCCCCATCGAGATTCTGTATATTTTGGGCAAGGAAGAATCGCTGGCACGGGTGGAAACAGCCTTGAAAAAACTCGGTTCGGCGCGGTAATCATGAAGAACCATGCAAAGAAAATTTCGGCGATGTTTTCTTTTGTCATTTTTGCGTCACTCGCCGTTTCAATTTCGGCACAGACGGCACCGAGCAATGCAGCGACGACATCAAGCGAGACCGCAACACTTCAGCAACTCATAGAAATACGGAGCAGCCAAATCAAGCAAATAGAGACGCAAAAGCAGGACGTGCAGGCAAAGCTGAACCAAATCAGCGAATCCAAAAACTCACTGAGTCAGGAAGTTCAAGGCCTCAATTACCAGATTTCGCAGCTTAACTTGCAGATTCAATCCAATCAAGCGGCGTCCCGGAAACTTTCTCTGCAAATTCAATCATCGACGGAGACCATCGCGAACATCCAAAATGAAATAACCCGGCGAAAAGAAGCTCTCGCGAAACTCATGGTGGAAATTCAGCAGAATAACGACCAGGGCCTTCTCTTCGCGGTTTTGAGCAACGATACGTTTGCCGATTCTTTGAATAAAACGAATTCGCTTTATCTCTTGAATAAATCGCTCGTCGACAGTCTATCCCAGTTGGCCGATTTGGAAAACCAATTGAACGGCAATATCGCGACGGCGAGCGCGGAACAAGAAAAGAAGCAGGAAATTCAAATCAACTTGGCGAATACCCAAAGCATTCTTTGGGATCAAAAACAGCAAAAAGACGCCGTCCTTTCGGCGACGCGGAATCAGGCACAGGTCTATCAGGACCAAATGGATCAATTGAATAAACAACAGCTCCAAATCTCGCGGGTTATCGAAGAAATCGAAGGCAATCTCAGGGCATCGTTCAATCCAAATCTCTTGCCTTCCAAGATCCGCGGCATACTATCCTTTCCCATCGATACGCCGATGGTTACGCAAGGGTATGGCTACACCACGTTCGCCGAACGGGCGTACAAAACCAACTTTCATACGGGCGTTGACTTCGGCGCCAGCATCGGGACGCCCGTGTACGCCGCCGCCGACGGGGTTGTTTTGCGGGTCGACAACAATGACCGGGGTTTCGCTCGGTGGAATCGCTACCAGTATGGGAGGTATGTCATCGTCAATCACGTGAATAATCTCACGACTCTTTATGCACACCTTTCCAAGACGGCGGTGAGCGCGGGTGATATAATAAAAAGAGGAGACCTCATCGGCTATTCTGGGAACACCGGATACGCCTTCGGGCCTCACTTGCACTTCGGAGTTTATTACACGCCGGACGTGGAACTGAAAGCGATTCCGCCGGCAAAAGGTTTGGTACCGGTCGGCGTCACCGTCGATCCCGTGACGTATCTGCCGGAGTCGGGAATTTCCTACGATGAATAAAAAAATCTTCATCTTCGCGATTGTCGCATCTCTTGTTCCTTTCGCGGCAGGAGCGCAGCTCGGCGCGCCGAACGGCAACAATACGCCGGGGCCGGTGAACGACCTTTTTAATACCATCAAAAAAATCCAACTTCCTTCCATCAACGGAAGGGAGAATGCTGCGGGAGGCAACTCCTTGAATCTTGGGCAGGGGACGGGCGTGACGACGGACGTGGGAAACGTTTGGCAAAACGTCAATAACTGGTTCTCGGCGAATATCGGCGTCAGTCTCGCCAACATCATCACAGTTGCGGTGAATTTCATGATCTGGATTTGGGAACTCGTGATCAAACTCCTGCAGGTCGGCCTCTCATATCTCTAACTTTCCTCGTTGGCCCGAAGAGAAGGTTTGGGATTTCAAAACTTTCGAGACCTGCCCTCCGGGGCGGTTTTATTTTGTACATTAAGGAAAACAAAGTGGGATACCGAGTCATTGGAAATCGCTGTGCGGTTGACTTCAATGCAGGAAAAAGAATTCTCACGCTCGAAACGCCAGCACGTCGTTACATTGGGTTTTCGACGTGACGTAAGATGTGACAGAAAACGAACACCGTTAAAATGACCCAACGCCTGATGATGGTGCGCAAAATATACCTTGTGCGACAGATAAGGAATAAAGAGATAAGCGGCAGGATCGCTGTCGCCTATCGTAAAACTTCTATCCTTCTCCACTCATGAGGGGTTCCCTCTAGATGGCTTCCGGAATGGACGACGGATGAAAAATCCCGCATTTACGGTAATATCGTACCGCTTCCTCCGAGATTTCATGGTCAAAGTTGTGGACCAAAAGCGTGCTTTGCCACCTCCTGTTTTCGGTATCGCCTCCAGGATCAGTGGGAAGAAAATCAAACCCTTGTCCGGTCTTATCCGTTGGGCTTGAGCAATGGCTATTTCATCCCTCTCTGGAATTTCTGTTCTTTTTGGAGTACCCTATAGCATAATTATCCCCACTTTTGTGTTCGATCATATCAAGGAAAAAAGCGTTCATTTCATAGGCATCGGCGGAATCGGGATGAGTTCCCTTGCCCGTTGGTTCAAGGCTCAAAATTGGGCTGTTTCCGGGTCTGATATCACGGAAAGTAAGATAACCCTCGGTCTGAGAAAAGACGGCGTAAAAGTCAAAATAGGCCATAAAAAGGGCAATTTAGAGACTAAAATAGGCCTGGTTATCTATAATAACGCCATTCCCGAAGGGAACCCCGAGCTTTTGGAAGCTAGAAAGCGGGGTTTGCCGACCTACTCCTACCCCGAGGCTGTCGGAGAACTGACTCGCGGGTATGAGACCTTTGCCGTCGCCGGAGCCCACGGGAAGAGTACGACCACCTCTCTCTTGTCTCTCGTTTTGATGAAAGCGGGTTTCGACCCGACGGTTATCGTGGGAACAAAACTCAAAGAATTTGGCGACACGAATTTCCGTTTTGGTCAGGGGGACTATCTCGTGCTTGAGGCCGATGAATGGAAAGCGGCGTTCTTGAACTATTCCCCCACCTTCGTCATCATCACGAACATCGACAAGGAACATTTGGATTTCTACAAAAGTTTTGAGAATGTCGAGAGAACATTTTTGAAATTCATTGCCAACATGAAACTCGGCGGAACGCTCGTGGTGAACAAGGACAATGAGAATCTCTTAAAAATCAGGAAAGACATCGAGAGAGTCGCAAGGGAAAAGTCTGCGAATGTCATCTGGTACTCGCTTGCCGATCGGACAGACTTGAAGTCGAAACTGAAGAAAACGCTTTCCATTCCCGGCGAACACAATCTCATGAATGCGCTTGCGGTTCTCATGCTCGCGAAAGAATTGGATATCGAAGAAAAAGTGATCCTCTCAACCTTCCGCGAGTACAAAGGTGCATGGCGTCGGTTCGAGGAGCGCGGCGATTTGAACGTCAAAAAATACAAAATACGGTATACCAAATGCAAAATACCGGTGTATGACGATTACGCCCATCATCCGACCGAGATCAATGCGACGCTTTCGGCATTCCGCGAGAAATTTCCGAAATACAAAATCATCTGTGTTTTTGAACCACACCAGGCCAAGCGTCTCCAAAACCTTTTTGAGGAATTTTTGACTGCGTTTGACAGGGCTGATTGCCTTGTTCTCATGCCGACGTATAAAGTTGCCGGCCGGGATAAGGTCAATAAGACGTACACCTCGGAAAATTTAGCCAAAAAGATCAAGCGGCTGAACAGAAATCTCGATGTTTTGTTCTGCAACAACTACAAAAAGCTCCCGCAAATTCTTCGAGAGATCATCGCCCCCCCCAAACCCCCGAAGAACGTGCTCTCCGGAACTTCAGCGAAGGAGGAGAAGTTTGTGATAGTCATGATGGGCGCGGGAACGATCGCGGACCACACCGATGAGTTGCTGTCAAAGCGTTCCACCGGCTCTTTATTGACAGATGACTGAATTTCCCACGGGTGCGTGCCCGTGGAGGTTGTGTGCGCGCTAAAAATCCCGAGCGAGTCCGCGGGTCGAGAGATTGCCTTGGCAATACCCCATCGCTTGCGTGCGGTGATTCATTGACCTGCCACAAACCTGCAGAACGTTTTCCGGTGCACGGGACTCAAGCCGTGTTTCTTGATCGCCGCAATGTGCGCCCGCGTTCCGTACCCCACATGTCTCTCGAATCCATAGACTGGATATTTCACGGAAAGTTTTTTCATATATTTGTCACGTCTTACCTTCGCGAGAATTGACGCCGCCATGACGGCTTTGATTTTTTGATCGGCTTTAATGACTGTGCGCCCGCCGGGGAAATGTAATCCCCCATCCAAAAAAATCACCGAGTGTTCGATCGGAATCCCGTTTTTCGCGGAGAGTTTCTCCACGGATCTCCGGACGGCAAGGTTTGCGGCGCGAGAAATATTTATCTTGTCAATCGTATTGGGCGAAACGCTTGAGATCGCAAAAACGATTTCTCTTCCCTTCAGTTTTTTTGCCCATGCCTCCCGCGACTTCGCTGTGAGCTTTTTTGAATCATTGATTTTCACGCCGTTCGGGAGAAAATTCAGTCTCATCCCTTTCGGAATGGCTGCCGCACAAACCATAAGGGGTCCGGCCAAAGGCCCTCGTCCCACTTCATCCACTCCGATTATGTATTGCTGGAGCATTGCGAAGATTATACCCCAATCGGGCAAGCTATAAAAAACGGCGGATAAGACATTGTTTTTGAAACTGAACTCTCTATAATGAAGGGGTAACGTCGGGAGAGACGCACTCCGCCGTCCGGGAAGCCGCGAAACGGCGAGACGGCGCCGCTCCCAAATCCCATGAAATTTGTTCATCTTCACACGCATTCGCATTTCTCCCTCTTGGACGGCCTCTCGAAAGTTGACGGCCTCGTGGAGAAAGCGAAAGCGCTCGACATGGATGCGCTTGCAGTCACCGACCATGGAAATCTCTATGCCTCGATAGAATTCTATAAAAAGGCGAAAAAAGAAAACATCAAACCGATCATCGGCGTCGAAACGTACGTCGCGCCGTACGGCCGCCTCAATAAGCGGCCGAAAATCGATGAAACGAGGTATCACCTGATTCTCCTCGCGAAAAACGACGCTGGCTGGAAGAATCTCATCAAGCTCGTCACCGCTTCCCACATCGAAGGATTTTACTACAAGCCGAGAATCGACAAAGAGATTTTGGAAAAATACCACGAAGGGCTTATCTGCATTTCCGGGTGCTCTTCCGGAGAAATGGCGCGCCTCCTTGAATCCCAAAAGCTGCGCGAAGCCGAGGAGACGGCCTTGTGGTATCGGAAAGTTTTCGGCGAAGACTTTTATATCGAACTCCAACCGCACACCCCGGATTTAAACAAGAGGGCAATTGCACTTGCTCGAAAAATCGGCGTCGCGGTCGTGGCGACGCAGGACAGCCATTACCTCGAGACCTCCGATAAAACGGAACATGAAATACTTTTGGCCGTCCAAACGAATGCAAAAGTGACCGATGGCGAACGGATGTCTTTAAAAAATTACGACTTGCACTTCCGGAGCGGCGACGAGATGGCGGAATTTTTCGCCGATGCTCCGGAAGCGGTGGCAAATACCATGAAGATCGCGGAGAAATGCAACTTGGAAATCGAGCTCGGAAAAATCCACCTTCCCAAATTCCCGGTACCCGACGGAAAGACCTCCATGAAATACGTGAAAGAATTGGTGGATGAGAGGATCAGCAAGAGATATTCAGAAATAACCGACGAGGTGAAGAAGAGGGTCGAGATGGAACTCGGTGTCATCGAAAAAACCGGATTTGCCGATTATTTCCTCATCGTTCAAGACTACGTCAACTGGGCCAAGGATCACGGCATCGTCGTCGGCCCCGGCCGCGGATCCGCTGCGGGGAGCATCGTTTCCTATATTCTCGGCATCACGGCTTTAGACCCCCTGAAATACGATCTGCTCTTCGAGCGGTTCCTCAACCCCGACAGAATCCAAGCACCGGATATCGATATCGATTTTACGGACCTCCGGAGAGACGAGGTCTTGTCGTACGTCAAAGACAAGTATGGCGATGACCGAGTAGCTCAAATCATCACGTTCGGAATGATGATGTCAAAAGCGGCCGTGCGGGATGTCGCACGGGCTTTAGGCCTTCCCTACAGTCTGGGCGACCACATAGCGAAGCTCATCCCCTTCAATGTGAACTTGAAGCAGTCCCTGGAAACGCTTCCTGAACTGAAAGCCCTTTACAACAAGGATCCTGACGCCAAAAGAATCATCAACTCGGCCATCAAACTCGAAGGAACCGCGCGGCACGCTTCGGTCCATGCATGCGGCGTCGTGATCGCGCCGGAACCCTTGACCAACTTCATGCCCCTCCAAAAAGCGCCGCAAGGAGAAAATTCCGTCATTACGCAATTTGAAATGCACAGCGTCGAAGACTTGGGAATTTTGAAAATGGACTTCCTGGGACTCAGGAACCTCAGTACCATCGAAGAAACGCTCCGCGTCGTGAAAGAAATCCACGGCGTAGACATAAACATCGAACGCTTGCCCCTTGACGATAAGAAAACATTCGAACTTCTCCAATCGGGAGAAACAACGGGCATCTTCCAGCTGGAATCGTCCGGCATGCGGAGATACCTGAAAGAACTGAGGCCGACGGAACTCGAGGATATCATCGTCATGGGGGCTCTGTACCGGCCGGGACCGATGGAACTGATTCCTTCGTACATCAACCGGAAGTTCGGCAAGGAAGAAGTAACCTATCTCCATCCGAAACTCGAGCCGATTCTGAAAAGCACCTACGGCGTCGGCATCTACCAAGAACAGATGATGAGAATCGCACGGGACTTGGCGGGATACACGCTCGCCGAAGCTGACACGCTTCGGAAAGCCATCGGCAAGAAAATCAAGAAACTGCTCGATGAACAAAAAGAAAAGCTCACCGAGGGCATGGTGAAAAATGGCATCAACAAAAAAACGGCGAACGAAATCTGGGAACTCTTCCCCCCGTTCGCCCGCTATGGATTCAACCGATCGCATGCCGCTTGCTACGCAATGATCAGCTATGAGACGGCGTATCTCAAAGCCCACTATCCTCGGGAATTCGCGGCGAGCCTTCTCAATACCTCCGGCGCTGACGTGGAACGAATCAGCTTCTTGATCAGTGAAACGAAACGCCTGGGCATCAAAGTTCTCCCGCCGGACATCAATATGAGTTTCCAGAGCTTCACGGTCGACGGAGAAAACATCAGGTTCGGGCTTGCCGCCGTGAAAAACGTCGGGCTCCACATCGTGGAGAAAATCATCGAAGAACGGTCGCTCCGCGGCCCCTACGAGGATTTGAGCGATTTTCTCTCGCGGGTACAAGACCGTGACCTCAACAAGAAATCGCTGGAAAGCCTCGTGAAAGTCGGCACATTCGATTCTTTCAGCCTTGACCGCGGCGAGCTCCTCGACAATATGGACCGCCTCATTGATTTCAACCAAGCCGCAAAGAAAAATACGGGGAGCAACCAATTTTCCCTCTTCTCGGGAGAAAAACAGTTCAGCAAAATAAAATTGAACCCTGGAAAATTTGCCGACAAGCGATCAATCATGTCGTGGGAAAAAGAACTCTTGGGGCTCTTCCTGACCGATCACCCGATCAACGGCCATGCCGACAAACTCAACGGCAACGGCATCGTGAAAAACGTGAAATACGCTCTTACCCTTCCCAAAAACGGCGAACGGTCTCCCAAAATCATCTTGGCGGGCGTCGTGAGCAAGGTTCAGAAAATAGTGACGAAAACCGGCCAGCCGATGATGTTTGTCACGCTCGAAGACACCAACGATTCCATAGAACTCCTGGTTTTCAATAGTATCCTCCGCGAAAACCAAAACGCGTGGCGAGAAAACAACGTGGTGATGGTAGAGGGATGTGTTTCCTGGAAAAACGGCGACACCAAGTTCATCTGCGACCGAGTAAAAGAATTGTGAGGGAAGAGATTTTCATACGCAAACACGCTACCACATTCCTCAGCGTGGAACTCGCGCTACCTGCTCCGCCGAAGCTATTTCGGCTGCGAAGGCTGGACCACTCTTCGTCCTCTCCGCGCCAAAGCCTTGCATGATGCGGGGCAAGCGTTTCTTCATGCCCGCCTGCGCATGCACAGGAGGCAAGCGAAGAGGAAGGAACGGGAAAACAACGAGAACCTATCTCAAAAATACCTTCGCAGAATAGTTTTCATGCAGGATGCATAAACCTGAGAAAATTCTCGGGCTTGCATCGGCACGCGGGAATCTACGGCACTACTCTCAAAAAACATTTGAGGTTGGGGCAGAATAGGCGGCAAGTTTTCTTTACAACATTTATTTATGCATTTGACAAGAGTTTGGTCCTGCGATTATAATGAAAGTCGTTTTTAAAAAAAACTATAAAGGAGGGTAATAAATGGAGTTTCATTTTGAAACACTTAGGGACCAAGAAGCACTCCGCGCAGTCGTGTTAGTTATCGGAGTGCTTGTCCTGATGGTCAACGGTTTCATCATGTATGGCTACCGTTCACGCGACCATCATCGGCCATCATGGAAACGAAGAGGAATTTACATCGCACTGCTCCTTTTCGGGTTCATCTACGGGATTCATCGGATCCCAACGACATTCCGAGAGTGGCGGCAATGTCGGAGAGATCACTCACTGAAGCCATCCCACCACCAAAAAAGCTGAGGTTTAAGGTGGAGGTTGTACTTTTTTTTGGACCAAACGGGTCCGGCATAATTAATACCTATGCGCGGACCCCTTTGCATTTTAGACTTCTTGATTTTGATTCCCCGGTCTTCAATCCAAAGGCCGGTTTTTTTGTTCGCCGCCTTGCTATTGAACTTTTTGTCTATTTTGAAAAATTTCGTCACCCTCGCCGGCCCGCCAACATATCGACGTCCGACGTCGATAGTTTGAATAGCGCGGATGAGAACGGCGGCCGGGTAGTCTTTTTTCCCGGTCACGATGTTCACGATCCAGTGCATGCCGTAAGTGAAATAAACGTACCAATGTCCCGCCGGCCCGAACATGATTTTCGTCCGTTCCGTCTTGCCGTGGGAAGCATGGGATGCCTTATCGTTCGGCCCGTCATACGCCTCCACCTCGATTATCATCGCCGCAATGGTTTTGCCTCGGTATTTTCTCACTAAATATTTCCCGAGCAAACTCTCGGCAACTTTGAGCGTCGGCCGGTTGAAAAATTTCTCGCCGAGAATTTTCCTCATAGCAAGCTCCTGATTTCTTTCAACATTTCCTGCGGGATGGGATCGCGCTTCGGGCTCACACCCGGGTAGCGCCATACCGTTATTACTTTCAACTTCTTCCCGACAAGCTTATACATCGCCCAAATCTCGGAATACTTCTTCGTTCCGGCAGGTTGCATGACCGCAACGGTATTCGGAACTATCCCCTCCTCGTACCGCGCCGGGAACCTGATGATGCGCTTCATGCGGGATTCGGCGATCCCATAATACTTCATCTTGAACCGCGAGTGGATCGTCCAGAGATATTTCTCCGCCGTCGGAAAGAACGGCTTTTCAAGATATCTCTTTTTTACCCCTATCATCTTCCGTAGAGTCCCATGAGCGTCGTCTGCCCGATCACGTGCCCCGCGATCGCGGATTCCAACTGTGCTTTTGTCGAAGAAGCCGGAATGTCGAGAAGTGTATCAAGCGCGTAAAGTTTGAACATATAGCGGTGCGGTTTCGCACCCTGTGGCGGGCACGGGCCCGCATATTTATTTTTATTGCTGCTATTCAAGCCCTGCACCGCTCCAGAGGGCAAATTGTCTTCCATAATGTACTGCGTCTTCGGGTCGATATTCCACATCACCCAGTGATCCCATGTCCTGCCACGCGTCGCATCGGGATCGTCCACGATGAGCGCGAAACTTTTTGTCCCCGCCGACGCGTTTTTTATTTCGAGGAGTGGATTCACGTTGTCGCCGTCGCACGTGAACTTTCGTGGAATGATATCCCCTTCCTTGAAGGCGGAACTTTTGAGCGTTAAATCTGTTTTGTTTTCCATGGTTGGTTTTTCACTCATCGAGACTTATACTATTACTATGAGTCATTTGGCCATCTACCGCAAATACCGCCCGGCCACCTTCGAGGACCTTCTGGGCCAGGAGACCATCGTAAAGATATTGAAAGAGGAAGCCAAGCGCGATCGCCTTTCCCACGCCTATATTCTTTCCGGCCCCCGCGGAACCGGCAAGACCACCTCGGCGCGGCTCCTCGCCAAAATCGCGAACTGCGAAAAACGGGAGAAAGACTCGGCGTTCAAGGAAAAAGGAGAACCCTGCAATGCCTGCACGGTGTGTCTCGCGATAGACGAAGGGAAGAGCCTGGACGTCGTCGAAATAGACGGCGCTTCGAACCGCGGCGTCGACGAGATACGCGACCTCAAAGAATCCATCCGGACCGCCCCGATGGCTTCCCGCTTCAAGGTATACATCATTGACGAAGCGCATATGCTGACGAAAGACGCCTGGAACGCGCTTTTGAAAACGCTCGAAGAGCCGCCTTCGTATATTATCATCATTCTCGCGACGACCGAAATGGAAAAAGTTCCTGCGACGATCGCCTCCCGCGCCCAGAAATTCTATTTCAAGCTCGTTCCCCGCGAGGAAATCGTGAAGAAGCTCACGAAAATCGCGAAGGAAGAAAAAATCAAGATTTCCGACGAGGCGCTCGATCTCATCGCCGACTACGCCGAAGGGAGCTTCCGCGATTCCGAATCCCTCCTCGACCAAATGATCTCTCTCGGGGACAAAAGCATCGAAGTCGAGGAAATCGAGAAAGCGGTCGGGAAAATCGGCTTCGATAAAATTGATGAGTTTGTCGCGTTCCTCTTGAAAGGCGACCAAGCAAAAGCCCTGGAGTTCGTTTCGTCGATCGCGGACGGGGGGTTCAGCTTGAGCCAGTTCCTCCGCGACGTCATCCAGCATCTCCGGAGAATCCTCGTTCTCCGCACCAATCCGCAGATGGAAGCTGTTTTCAAAAAAGAAATGATGGCCGAACATCTCGGCAAGATCCTCGCCCAGGCGAAGAACTTCACGCCGGCCCACGTCGGCCTCATTAAAACGCTCATCACCGCATACGGCGAGATGCGCTACAGCCAATTCCCCCGCATTCCCCTCGAGGTTGCAATTGTGGAAGGGCTGGAAAAAACAAAAGCATGAAAAAAGTCTTAATTATTGCGGCTCACCCCGATGACGAAATAATAGGGGTTGGCGGTACTCTATACAAGCACATCAAGCAAGGTAATAAAGTGCAAGTTCTTACCTGCCGGCGATAGGTATTCATCCGTCATTCGATCTTAATACGTTTGGCGATGCAGTGGCGACAGTGGTTGACTATGGGCTTTCAGCTATTCTCGGTGTGCGTCTTCTTATCGGAGCGGTAAGAAAAGTGATCAATCTCTTTAAGCCTACTCTTCCCTTGACTCCCTTGAATCGTCAATAGAGGATTGAGGGTTGCATCGAGAAACTCGGTGCAACGCCCAGTTCTTAAACATAGGAGGTTAAAATGAAACACACCGAAGTCAAGAAGGATTGCGTGGTATGCAGGAAAGAGCGCATCCACATCTTGGGAG
>DAIDAY010000039.1 GCA_027310365.1 bacterium | reverse complement strand
CTCCATAGCCGACACATGGTCATTCGATTGACCAGCTTATTCCATGTGCGAGTCAGTTTTTCAGCTTTGCGATTCACCTCTGCATTATCTTCGCACTGTTTTCGGACTCAAGGCGGTTTTAAGAGATTTTACGAACCCAAACCTTGGCTTTGCTGTTTTGAAAGGACATTGAAAAATATGATGAGGGGGACAGCTTCGACTATGATGGTCAATATCCAGAGGCTCCTGAAAAGGATTAGTTTCCCATAATAAAAGGCCGGGGCCCAGAAGGTCAGAACAGACTGAAGAAGGGATATTATAAGATAAACCCACATTCCTGCGAGTGCATACTGTGTAGCTCTTTGAAGTGTCATAAGAATATTTCCCTGTTTTTCCTGCACACATATGTCGGAAAAGGAGCTTGTGCAACTCATCCACCAAGCGATTACTAAGCCTCTTCTGTCGCATAGACTCATCCACATTAACGTATACCAGCCTCACCATTGATGGACTCATAATCCTTTTGAGCGAAGAAAAGATTTCAAGATGCCTTATCCCATCGACCACGATTGAACCACCATTCCATGCCACTTCTCGGAGAACAGAATTACAGAACTCATCAGGATTTGGTCTACAAGTTCCTGCCCAATTTCTTGCAGGATCTCGCGCAATTCTGGCCGCCTTCTTAGTCTTGCTACTTTTCGGACGTAATCACCGAACGAGGTATATGGCCATCCC
>DAIDAY010000038.1 GCA_027310365.1 bacterium | reverse complement strand
GTGTAGATATTACAAGGTTTTACCAAACCCTGGTCTTTATAAAACCAAAGGCATTATATTAAGCCAAAAAGTCGTGGTTCGACTATGTTCACCACTTGCATCTTTTTGGCTTAATATTACCATTTCCGCTCTCTAATACCTATACCAAATTTCTACTTTTGTAGATCTGATTTTTGGACTGACTATTATGACTCTAATACCTATACCAAATTTCTACTTTTGTAGATTCACTTGACGGGTCGAGTCAAGGATATACTCTAATACCTATACCAAATTTCTACTTTTGTAGATAAATTCAAACGCGGCTATGGCTTCGGCTCTAATACCTATACCAAATTTCTACTTTTGTAGATAAGGTGCTTACCAAGTCGCTCATATCCTCTAATACCTATACCAAATTTCTACTTTTGTAGATACGAACCGCCTACAAGCAGATTTATTCTCTAATACCTATACCAAATTTCTACTTTTGTAGATACGAACCGCCTACAAGCAGATTTATTCCTCTAATACCTATACCAAATTTCTACTTTTGTAGATTATTATGATGACCAATAAAAGAAACTCTAATACCTATACCAAATTTCTACTTTTGTAGATCAAAATGATTTGCTTCAAGACGAGCTGACTCTAATACCTATACCAAATTTCTACTTTTGTAGATTTTTCTATTTTTTTAACATCAACAACTCTAATACCTATACCAAATTTCTACTTTTGTAGATCCAATATAGG
>DAIDAY010000037.1 GCA_027310365.1 bacterium | reverse complement strand
GCATGAGCCAATCATTTCAAAGAAACTTTTTGATGAAGCACAGGAAATGCTCAAAAAGCGCGGACAACCTGAACGCAAACCGCAAAATGAACCCCAACCTTTTTGCGGACTAATTTCCTGCGCTTCATCAAAAAGTTTCTTTGAAATGATTGGCTCATGCTTTCCCTCGTGAATTTCACCACCATATTTGAATAGTCCGATGTAGAACGGATTAGAGAGGATAAAAGACGCTTTGGTTTTGGAGATTCTCTTTCCGGTTCTAGTGGTAACACCGGACTTCGCCAAAAATTCTGAAATATCTTCTAATCTTTGATTTCCTTTTACATATCGCCCAAAAGCCAAGCGCACGATTTTAGATTTTCTCTTTTCAACAACTATTGTCTTAGTTCTCGAATCATTTAGATAACCAACAGGCGCTTGGCTTGGAAATATTCCCATTTTCACTTTTTGGCGAAGTCCGCGTTTCGTATTTTCGGAAAGAGAATCCACATAGTATTTGCTTTGACCAAAAGCCATGTTAAGCATAAATTTCCCTTGCGAAGTGTTATCACACCAAAAAGTTGGAAATTTTAAGCTCGCAAGTTTTCCTGTGTCGAGGAGATAGATGATACGACCTCCATCTACCGAATTGCGGGCAAGACGATCGGGATTCCACGCGAGGATATTTCCGCCGTTCTTTTCAATATCGTCCATCATTTTGTTAAACAGTGGGCGACCTGGGTATTTCGCTGATTGCTTTTCTACAATTTCGGCGGAAATTTCTAAACCATTTTCTCGCGCATAAGCCCGCAATTCGGTGAGTTGCGCTTCAATACTTAAAAC
>DAIDAY010000036.1 GCA_027310365.1 bacterium | reverse complement strand
GCAACCCAGAGCGCAATCGCGCTGTTCAACGCCGCCAAGTCCGAGATTCTCGTGGAATCTCTCCCCTGTTTGATGAGTTCGGCGGGATTCAAAACCAAAACGACGGCTGTCGCCAGGACGGCCAAGATGGCGATGACGACCAAAAGCTCGATCAGGGTGAAGCCTCTTATCTGCACGGTCGGTAACTTGTCCCGCATGAAGATGCTATGCATCTTTCGTGTTGGGATTGTAACAGAAAACTTAATAAGTGCAGACCCCCTTTTCTTCTTTTCCATTTGTTCAATCTGCTATTAATTGAACAAATTTAAATTACTACCCACTTCATACCATTTGCTGTTGTTCCCATTGTCAGTCGAAACCACGTCAGCGGAGCCGCCAGCCGAATATTTAATACTTTCCATTGCCGCGTCGATTTCATAAACGCCGACCGTAACATTCGCGGCAATTCCATACTGACATATCACATTACCCACGCTCGTATTACTGGAATTGCATCCCACAATTCCGTTGTTGGGATCTAACGGCAATTTAGATAAAGGGGATCCGCTTGATATAGCGTTAAAATTCAGAGGAACCCATCCGCCTGCCACACTGACTGAACTTGTCTGTGTGCAACCAGTAATACTCGTAGTTACATTATTGTTTGCGATAGCTGAACTTGACGTGTAACCACAAAATGCGATACCCCATCCGTTCGATCCAGGATTTCTCACATCGGCAACCCAGAGCGCAATCGCGCTGTTCAACGCCGCCAAGTCCGAGATTCTCGTGGAATCTCTCCCCTGTTTGATGAGTTCGGCGGGATTCAAAACCAAAACGACGGCTGTCGCCAGGACGGCCAAGA
>DAIDAY010000035.1 GCA_027310365.1 bacterium | reverse complement strand
GGTATCGCGCTCTACGGCAATGTGGCGATCAATGACGTCAATGGCGGGCTCTCGGTGGGGAGTTGGGGAACGGCTGGCGCCGGCAATATCCAAGCAACGGGCAATATCACTGCCGGCGGCACCGTGACGTTAAATAATAATACGATTCAAAGTGGCAGCGGAAGCCTCGTGTTGAGCGGAGGAGGATGGGGCACCGTCTTTCAGCAGGACACAGACAATAACTCCGATGACTACTGGACGTGGGTTGATGGAGGAACCACGAGGATGACGTTAAGAGGTAATACCGGCGACCTGAATGTCACCGGTACCGTGACTGCCAATAGTTTCAGTGGCAATTTTTCAGGAACGTACACGGGTTCTATCAATGCTGCGAACGTTTCGGGTAATGCCACCTTCGGCGCGAACACGGGAGGGGGGACGTATTATTTCCCGGCAACCGTGGTCAGTAATGTCCCAGCCGGCGCCGGAGGTTTCTATGTTACCAATTACTTTTCTGGAAGCGGTTTTGGTGAATATAATGGCAACTGGGGTTCCAGTGGGTACTGGGGCATCGGTCCTGCGACGGGGTCAGGAGACAATACCATCAGGATTGGCAATACGACTGGCAGCGGCGGATCTTGGAGCGGAACCCAGAATGCTAATTTAGTGGTCGGCGGCACCGTGACCGCTGGCGGCGCGACGGTTTCAGGCCTGACGGTGAATGGCAATGCAGGCATAACCGGCACCGTGACCGCACCCACCTTCCAAATGACCGGCGCGAGCGGCTTGACCAACTCAGCCGGATATGAAGTTATTGAAGGCAATCAGACCGATTACATCCGCATCAATCGGAATAAATCCTTTACGAGCGGTATCGCGCTCTACGGCAATGTGGCGATCAATGACGTCAATGGCGGGCTCTCGGTGGGGAGTTGGGGAACGGCTGGCGCCGGCAATATCCAAGCAACGGGCAATATCACTGCCGGCGGCACCGTGA
>DAIDAY010000034.1 GCA_027310365.1 bacterium | reverse complement strand
CTTTCATGTTGGTCATTCGTTCAATATAAATGATGCCGTTTAGGTGATCTATTTCGTGTTGGAAAACCCTGGCTTGGTAACCGGTGAACCGTCCGGTTTTCTTTTTGAAATTTTCATCGAAATAAGAAAGGGTTATTTTATTATATCGCGGGACAATCCCCCGTGCGCCGTCAAAACTCAAACACCCCTCCCCATAAGAATTTATTCCTTTTGAATGCCTCAGAATCTTCGGATTTATGACGATCGTCTGCTGCAGGGGTTTTATACCAGGCCTCGTCTTTGTTTTCCTGATTTCTATGACGGCAAGCTGGATCGATTTCCCAATCTGCGGAGCCGCCAAACCGACACCGTTGATTCTTCTCATGGTGAAAAGCATCCGCTTGATGAGGATTTTAAAAGAAGATTTTCGTACTTCTCCCGCGGTGATTCTCTTTGCCTTGTTTCTCAATATCGAGTTCCCGAACTGAGTCCGTTTGAGCGTTTTCATTAGTGCAGAATACTTGAATTAGTCCGAACCGCTTTCGCCGCTTGCGGCGGCGAGGAAAGCCCCCCGCAAAAATCCGGAAAGGCGGCGGAGCCGCACGAATGACAATTTCAAGTTTTTCTTTGGCGGCATTCGGATTCACTGAAATTCTAACGAATTTCAATCTTGGCGGCAAATTCTTTGTTCTTTCAAAAAAGAAATCGGGTCCAGAAAAAATCACGAGACCCGACCTAGACAAACTGTCTTTCTCGGTAGGAGAAGTTCTTCACTTCGTTACCATCGGTATTGAAGTTCACTTCGGCTTCTAGTTTTTTCCCAGCTAGAACCAGAGGAACCCACTTGCCGTCAGCAACCCACATTTCCTCAAGTGGAAGCCGTGAGACTGGAAACCAGCGAGGATTCATTTCATCAGACTCGCGCGGTTCTCCTTGCCAGCTTCTGACCAAAAAGACATGACATTCAAAGAGCTGGTTTCCATCGAAGTAGAACCTTACTAGACCCACTTGCTCGAGAGCTTTATCC
>DAIDAY010000033.1 GCA_027310365.1 bacterium | reverse complement strand
GCGAACCAGTTTATCCTTGACTTGAAAACGAACACCAAACGCGGCCTCTACGCCAAAGCCCAGCGCGGCGACTATCCGGGCCACGCGCCCATCGGCTACATCAACGATTCGCGCGTCAAACTTGTGGCCGTTGACAAGAAACGTTCAAAAATCGTCAGGCGCGCGTTTGAACTCTACGCCGAGGGCAACCGGCGTTTGGAAGACATCGCCGCCTTCCTTGCCGAACACGGCATTAAAACCAAAGGCGGCTTGCCGATAAAACGCGACCAAGTTCATTATCTTTTATCCAATCCTTTCTATGTCGGCCTGTTTCGCTACGCCGGAGAACTGCACGAAGGCAACCACGAGCCGATTGTTGCGAAGCAACTTTTTGACAAGGTTCAAGCGGTTTTGAAGCAACGGGGGCGTCCCGTTTACAAAACCGAGAACGAGCCGCAAGCTCTCTGCGGGGCTATCCGGTGCGGAACTTGCGGCATGATGATAACCGCCGAACACAAGATAAAGCGGCAGAAAAACGGCAACGTCCACGAATACACCTACTATCGGTGCACCCGCAAGAACAAAGCCGTCCGGTGCTCCGAGCCGGCCGTCCGCGAGGACGCGCTCAATCGGCAGTTATCATCCCTTCTCAAAAAGTATGCTTTGCCGGACGACTGGGCGGCGGAACTATTGAAGATGTCCGAGCGGGACGAAAAGGAATCCGCCCAATCCACGGCCGCCCTTGTCCAAGAAGCCAGAACGGAAATACAGGGTATTTCCTTGAAGCTCCAACGCCTTCTTGATGCCCGCCTTGACCAAGACATAGAGCGGGAAGATTACCTCGCACGGAAGGCAGACCTGCTTTCGCGCAAGAAGACGCTGGAGGAGAAAATAAGGAATCTTGAACAAGGGGCAATCGCTTGGATTGAACCCCTACGAAATTGGATAAAAGACGCTCAAACGCTCAACAATTTTGACGAAACCACCCCTCTACCCCTCAAAAAATCGTTCGTTCAAAAAATCTTCGGGTTGAACCTGACACTTCACGCGCGCGAAGCGCGCGGCGTTGCAGAAAAGCAATGGGCTTCCGTTGCGGAAGCCCATTGTGAAG
>DAIDAY010000032.1 GCA_027310365.1 bacterium | reverse complement strand
ATGTTTCCTTCTTCGTCTCCGAGGAACGCATCGCTGTACACCATCGCGACATTTTCGTTTTCATCCAAGAACTTGACCTGTTTCAGCAACTTTTCTGGGAGCCACCAGTCATCCTGATCACAAAATCCGATGTATTCGCCGTGCGCAACTTTGATTCCGGTATTCACCGCCGGCTACAAGAACTTTCATAGTTGATTGTTTTAATCAACTACCTCGCAGCAAGCTGACGAGGTATGACGACCCTATGCCAGCCCCTCAAACAGCGTGGGCTCGTCATGGTGAATTCGTTGATATTTGCGACCTTGGTTTTTGACATACTCCGTGATCATCGCTTCATTGACGTAGCGTCCCACCGTGCTCACATAATATCCCTTCGTTCAGAACTCGCCTCCCCAGAGCATACGCTTCATGTCAGGATGTGCCTTGAACAGCTCTCGGGCGGTGATGCTTTTGACGATCTGGGCATGCGATATCGAGGCAGATGCTTTTCAGGGTTTGGATACGCTCCTCGGTCAGCACATCCCGACGGTACTTCACGGGGCAGACGAGGTGGTACAAGAGCAGAGATTTGTTGTGGCTTTTCATGATGTGCTCAGCCATCAACCCCTATTGTACCCCGAAGCAAGCTTCGGGGAAATCTCTTTCTGTTATATATTTAGATTTTTTATTTTTCCTCTAATTTTTTTAGAAGATCACCAAGTGTTGTATTTTTTGACCAACTATAAACTTTACCTTTTAAGGCTAAAAATGATAAACCGTGGTAGTGTGTTGATTGAAAATATTGAACTTCTTTAAAGTATTGTTTTGGTATTACTTCTAATAATAGTTTATCGGAATTTTTCTTTAAAATATTTTCATCTAATATATCCAAGGTGGGGAGTTCTTTTGTTGAATCAAATTCAACGCCATTATCTTCAAATAATTTTCTTAAATCACTCTCGTTTGTGAAACTTACACCGGGCTGAAGTTTTTTTTCGGGGATATTTAAATCGTTTTTATCAAACTTAAACCCTTTAGGGGGTATTTCTTCAAAAATTTCTAACTTGCTAGAAAATCGAGCAGGATTATTAAGATCTTCTTCAGCTGAGATTTCTTTTCCATCTATTTCCATCAAACCTTCCCATTCTTGAGTTGA
>DAIDAY010000031.1 GCA_027310365.1 bacterium | reverse complement strand
TTGTAAAAGAATTGCTTCCAAAATAACTGGCAATTCTTTCACTCCATCACTTCCACTAAAGTGTCCTTTAGCGTGTTCCATTGCAGTTTTCGCGCCAAGCCGTTCACCAAAAAGTTTTTTGTTCTCTTGCGGCACGACCTCGTCATCATCAGAAAACACCGCAAAAAACTTTTTGGTGTGCTGTTTGATCTTATCAAAATCAATGGGGGTTTCCAACCATGGCTTGGCGATTTCTTTTTCCTCGTCAGTTTCCAAGTTCATTAGAGTAAACCAACCAGCGACAAAAAACGCACCTCCAACTTTTTTGTCGGCGGGCAAACTTTCCAAATATCGTAAAATTGTTTGGCAACCTATACTGTGTCCGACAAAGTAAGTATTTTCATCAACCTCGCCGACAGTTTTTGATAGGTGTGAAACCCACACCTCAATTTTTGGCTCCGCCGGTTCCGGCATAGCCGGAACTTGAACTTGAAAATCGTTTTTCTCCAATTCTGCTTTGAGCCACGGAAACCAACCCTCTTCGGGGTAGCCATCCCAGCCATGAATAAGGAAAGCTCGTTTTGCCATATTATTTTTCCTTTGGCTCAAATTGGATAATTTGAAAACCATATTTTTCCACTTCCTCCGGCGGCCAAAAAGTTTGGCCTTTGGTTTTAAGAATATAAGTGGCGACAACCTCAACTTTTCTGCCGGTGTAATCTTTCTTATCTTTATCCCATTCCTCCAAAACCAAGATATCGCCCTCATTTACCTCAAAATCAGCAAGGCGTAATTCCAGCTTTTTCTTGCCGGAAATGATTTTCTCAAAATATTCCCGCCAAACTTTTTTATGAATTGTTGCCATATAATTTATCCAAGAGTTACCAAACTCATTCCGCCGTCAATTGTTAATATTTCACCGCACATAGCGTCATTTTTCACAAGAAAAATAATTGCGTCAGCAATTTCTTCTGGCTGTATCATGCGTTTTATTAGATGAACCTGTCCAAGCTCCTTTTGTTCTTTTGCGTCAGGGTTTCCCCACATAGGCGTTGCGACACGCCCAGGAGCAACGGCGTTGACAAGTATTTTAGGGGCGAGATCTTTAGCAAGATTTTTTGTCCAACTCTCTAGTGCCGCCTTGAAAGCAGAATATGCGGCCGCCGTTGGTCTACCATGACCGAGCCGTCCGTGAATTGAGGAAGTGTTTACAATTTTTCCTTCTTTCATTAAGGGAAGAATGTGTTTGGTAACCATTACAGCACTCAAAAAATTATTTCTAAAAACATTTTCAAATGCCTCAACATTTGTCGGGTTATCGTTTTCGTCAAAAATCCCGGCGTTATTGACGAGTATATCCAAATGAGAAAATTCTTGTTCTATCTTTTCGCACATTTCCGACACTTCTTTTTCGTTGGATACATCTGCACTAATAACCACATTCTCCTTAGAATAGCGATTACACTCATCTAAGACTTCCTGCGCGGCCTTAGCGTCCGACTTGAAATTGATAACCACCGAGCAACCTTCTTTTGCGAGTGCGATCGCAGTCGCTTTTCCAATCCCTTTTGAAGCGCCGGTAACCAATGCAATTTTATTTTCTAGTTTCATAATTATTTCAAAAGCTCATCAACGGAAACATCAAGCGCTTTGGCGAGCTTCTCTAACACCACAAGCGTAACATTGACTTTTCCGCCCTCAATCGCACTCATATAGCTTCTATCCATGCCGATTGCTCGGCAAATGTCGCCTTGCGACATTTTACGGCGAAGCCGTATGCGCTTGATGTTTTCCCCAAGTTTTTTGGAAATTTGAGCCATATGTATATTATCACTTTATCAACTATTGCGCCATGCCTCAATATGGAGGTATAATTCCATATATGGATTCTTCTTTTG
>DAIDAY010000030.1 GCA_027310365.1 bacterium | reverse complement strand
AGTCAAATCAAAGAAAATACTTGGTGCGGCGCGCTGGTTGATTCTCTATCACGCATAAAATACAGTCCGGTTCCTTCCGTCTCGCACGGATTGAATGGACAGTGGCAAGGATGGCGCATCGCACGAACTGACTCCGACGGCAACCTGAACGTCTGGAACCTCGAACGCAACACTGACGGCCTGTGGCTGAACGATAATTGGGCGAATCCGGACAACACGTGGAATCCGGACAACAAGTTCGCGTTCCGTCTCCGAAACTGTTTTCTTTTTCCGCGACCTACTGGTTGCGGTTTTTCTTTTCCGCGCTTTCCAGATTTTTCTTCCAGCCGTAAAACATTTTACCGGCTTCTTCGAGCTTCAGCGCGACATCCTCGCATTGCTTATTGGCGACAAGCTTACCTTCCCACGCTACCGCAACGAGAAATTTGAGCGTATCTAGCACTAAGATACACCTCGATATTTTTTCCTCTTTTTTGTCCTTTTCGGTAAAATATGCGATATAGGAGAACTCAAGAAGATCGAGAAATTTATTTTCAATTCTCGCTCCGTTGGTATTATTGGGGATTATTGCTTTGGCGGGCCAAGTGGCCATGCATTCTGGTGTGGGGGTGGAACGACATGGACGCAAGTATAAAATGTGATATAATAATATGAAAAACAAGATATTGGCTGTGGTTTTTGCCATGGCTCTTTCCGTGGGGGTCTTAACCTCCTCAAATGTCAAGGCTTCGAATTTGAATTCTGTTCAGATTCAATCTATCATTTCACTCCTTCAAGCCTTCGGTGTTGATAATCAAACCGTAAGTAATGTTTATACTGCCCTCGTTGGTACGCAACAATTGAGTAGTCCCATTGTACCCCAAGCTGTCATTCAACCAGTGCAAGATACTAGTGCTGTTGGTGCGCCAGTGAAAAATAAACAAATAACACTTGATTTTGGGGATGGAATGAAGTCCATTGGTTATCTTGATCAGATTTCTAAACCAACCAATCGTGATGGTCAAACGATTCAAGGAAACTGGACTCCTAATATAAATCTATCGTTAAAAATAGTTACAGGAATTGAATCAACGACATCAATCATTCAAACTGATTCTAATGGAAATTTCTCATTTATTTTGCCTAAATCATGCAATAGAATTTATGAAATCATTTTCACTGATAGCAATGGAAATGACATAGGAATGCTTGACATTGCAAATCCTCGCTACTATGAAACAGATATATATAGTCAAAGAGTTTGTCAATGGTAAAAGGTCGGAAATAATGTAAAAATAATGGAAGAAAAAAAAGAAAATCAAAAAGTAACACAACAGGAACTTCAGGAATAGTATGGCGGGCACCTTTTTGAATATGAGGAACAATATTCACCCAAATCAAATACCCCTCTTTGATTCTCTGGAGAATCGAGGCCTTATCGAGAGAGAGAGAGAGAGAGAGAGAGTAAACGGCGGCCGCGTCATATCTATGATGATATCATTTCCCTCGATAATTTGCTCGCGTCATGGCGCGAGTTCCGAAAGAGTAAGCGCGGCCGCCGTGACGTACAGTCTTTTTCTTTGAAGCTTATGGATAACATTCTCGCCCTTCACCATGACCTCGCGGAAAAAATTTATCGGCACGGAGGATATACGGCGTTCCGGATCAAGGATCCGAAACCGCGCGATATCTACAAGGCCTCGGTGCGCGACCGGCTGCTCCATCGCGCCATTTACCGCATCCTATATCCATATTTCAATCCTAAGTTCATTTTTGATTCTTATTCGTGCCGTCTGGACAAAGGCACGCATTGTGCCCTCAATCGTTTCCGCGACTACGCCCGCAAGATTTCCCAAAATCACACGCGCACCGCATAGGTTTTAAAATGCGACATACGAAAATTTTTTGCGAACATCGACCACGCGGTTTTAATTGGGATTCTCGAACGCCGCATTCCCGATCGTGATGTCGTGCTACTTCTTAAACAAGTCATCGAAAGTTTCCATACCGAGAACCGCCCCGGCGTCGGTTTGCCGCTCGGCAACCTGACAAGCCAACTCCTAGTAAATATTTATATGAACGAATTCGATCATTTTCTCAAACGCGAGTTTAAAATAAAATACTGCGTGAGATATGCTGACGATTTCGTGATTCTGGGCGATAATAAAAATTATCTTGAACAAGCATTGCCGACCATATCGTCTTTTCTGGAAAATCGGCTCAGGCTTTCGCTCCATCCGGATAAGGTTTCTATCAAAACGTTCGCCTCCGGCGTGGATTTCCTTGGCTGGGTTCATTTTCCGCACCATCGGGTACCCCGGACATCCACCAAGCGGCGCATGTTTAGGAATCTGGATAAAAATCCAAAAGAGATGTCTTTATCGTCTTACCGCGGACTTTTGAGTCATGGCGATACTTATAACCTTCAGCAAGAAATTTCCCAGAAATACGAGGATAAATCCGAAGAATGAAGCGTCTCATGAACCAGACTTAAGCGGTCACAACCGGCAGTTTCGGATGTCGTCCTCGCTTATGTCGCTCGAATTTCAGCGGACCGAGTTCTAAGCCGAACGAAAGCCCTTCCTTCGTGTATGACGCTACGAAGACTTTTTTCGTTGACTTTGTCACGTGGGTATTATAAGATTCTTTCTTGTTATGGCAAAGTT
>DAIDAY010000002.1 GCA_027310365.1 bacterium | reverse complement strand
TCCGCCAGATTGGCAACTTTGAACCGATGGAATCGCAAGGGTTTTTGAGCCCTTGCTACCTCCTTTTGGGGGTTTCGGAGGATCGAAGTTGGCAACTTGTAAGTCCATGAGAATATCAAAGACTGGCGTCCAGATCGGCGTCAGTTTTTGATTTTGTACGGTAAAGCCCTCGAAGCACAGCTTCATAATCGTCCGCTTCTGGTACATGCCGCTCTTTTGGAACAGTGTGTCAGCGTGATCCGTGAAGTCCAGAATCTCGTTAAATTTTTGCACGAACTTATCCGACTTGCCCTCAAGGATGGACAGACGTTCCCGATACATTTCCTTCTCTTTCAAAAGCTCGTCCTGAATCTTTATAAACATCTCGGCATCAATAATTCTCTTTGACCGGTCCACCACAATGTTGCGGATTTGCTGTTGCACCCGGACGAGCTCGCGTTTAAGACTGTTGCGTTCCTTCTCTTCCTGATCCAAGCGTTCCTTGGCGAAGTGCTGGAAGTAAGCATCCAAGACTTTCTTGAAGCGATCCGGCAGATAGACATGGGAAAGATGCTTCGCTACCTGTTCCTCAACAGTCTCCCAGCGCATATATTTTCGTTCGGTGCAGTTACGATCGTTCCAATGGGTGCATGCGTAATATAGGTGACCCTTTTGCACCTGACCGCACAACGTTGAGCCACAAACGGCACAGCGCATAAAGCCGGCCATTGGATACACATGCTTGCGACTTCGATCAGCAGAATGATTATGCTGTTGGATGATCTTCTGAACATCGTCCAAAGAGCTTTTTGCTGATGGGCGTCGGGAAACTTGCCTGACATGTCGCCGATCGGGTTTTGACCAGACCGTAATAAATCGGGTTCATGAGGATATGCTCTACCGAGGTTCGCCTCACTAGATTGCCATACTTACTTTTGAAGCCGCGCTTGGACAATTCCGCCGCCAATGAATCGTAACCGTATTTGCCGGTAGCGCGATCTCCTCATCGGTCATTTTTGCTCCCTCGATACGAGTTGAGGCGCCAGTCGAGGTAATAATCACCCATGACTTAAGTCGTCCTAATATCTGGGGACTCAAATACGATAATGTGTGATAAATCAAGTGTATAACTTTACTTTGCTGTTTTGGAAACAAAGAAAGGGGTCATCCACGACGTTGCTGTGGATAACCCCGTTTTTACGGGCGAACTCATTGTAAAACGCAGTTAATGTTTTCTATAATGTAGTTATGGCTCTCGCAGGTATCCAAAAATTGATAAAATTTCCCATAGTTTTTATCGTTCTCGGTGTTCTTGTTTTTGGATTCGCCTGCGCGGGGTTTGCCGGCCACGCGCCGATGCACAGCACGAGCGTCAACGCAGCGGCGCTCAACGCCACCGGTCAACAGAAATGCTGCACTACGACGATTTCAAAATACATCGGCTCATGGAAAGACAATCTGCTGGCGACGCCGCGGGAAGCGCGCGATGTTTTCACGTCGCTTGCGCTGGGTTTCATGCTGATGTTCGCTCTTGCGCATTTTCCGTTCCGGCGGGACGCCGACGATCGGGAACTGGCCGACCTGCATCTCTATGCGCGGGAACATCCCGAAGCGGCGCTTTTCGACCATGTGAGGCTGGTATTCTCTCGAGGAATTTTACATTCCCGAATCTACGACTCCGGCGCCGCCCGCTAGCGGGCGATTCGCGCAGTCATCGAGTTGCATCGGCGGCGCGGATCGTGCAAGCGCTGGCATTTTGTTTGTGCATGCACGTCATTTTCATTCATGAAAAATCAAAACTACGAGGAAAAATTGCAAAATGGAAGGCCGAGCGGCGGCAGTTGGATGCTTCCGATTTCCATACTTGTCGCCGGCGTTTTGATCAGCGGATCGGTGATTTACTCCGTTGGTAAAAACAACTCCGCCCCCGGGATCGCCAGCGGTAATGCGGGAGCGCAACCGCAGCAACCGGCAGCGCAAACCGCGGACATCTCGAAGGTGAAAATCGAAGGCCAGCCTTTCATCGGAAACCCAAACGCGCCGCTTGCGGTGGCCTATTGGCTCGACTACCAATGCCCCTTCTGTCGGAGGTTCGAGACGCAGTCCATGCCCCAGCTTTACGAAGAATACGTCAAGACCGGGAAAATCAAGCTCGTCTATAAGGATTTTCAGTTCTTGGGGCCGGATTCTCAAACGCTCGGCCGATTCGGCCGCGCCGTCTGGGAAGCGGCGCCGGATAAATTCTACGCTTGGCACAGGGCGATCTACAATAATCAGGGCATAGAAAATACCGGCTGGGCAACGCAGGATGCCATTATGAGCTTCACGACGCAGGCCATCGGCGCAAGCGATGCCGCGAGAGTCTTGGCGCTTGTGCAGAGCAAAGGAGATCGGTACCAGCAGGGAATGGATGCCGACCGGGCGGAAGGCGAATCGTTCGGCGTGACCGGCACGCCGTCGTTTATCATCGGCAAACAGTTGCTGGCCGGCGCACAGCCTTACGCCGCGATAAAACAATTAATCGAACTTGCCCTGCAGGGCGGATGATATGGCGCCTCAAGCCGTACAAAAGGTTTTCCGAAAACCCACATACGTCATTCTTGCCCTTGGCATAAGCACGGTGGTTTTTGTGTTTGCCACGTGGCTCCCCAACATTCCGCTCATCATCCGCATCATGGGCCATCCCAGGATGTCTTTTTCGGATAAACTTGAACTGCCATTGAATCTTATCGGATCAATCGCGACGAATTTTACCCTGCTTTCCGCCTCATACACCGTTGCTACGGCAATTCTGTTCGGGATGAATGTCGCCATGATTTTCTACTTCTTGCGACGCAGGATTGACGGGATCGAGCGGGCGAGATTCGGCATCGGTTTTTTCGGCATAACGAGCGGCGTTTCGGGCATGGGTTGCGCCGCTTGCGGATCGCTCTTCTTAACGAGCATTTTCTCGCTCGCGGGCGCGTCCGGCATCTTGGCTTTTCTGCCGCTCGGCGGCGGGGAATTCGGCATCTTGGCGGTGGTCTTACTCGCCGTTTCCCTTCACCTCACGGCAAAACAAATTCAGCATCCGGCGGTCTGCAAAACGAACCGACGATAATCCTCTCCAAAAACATGACATCTCGACAATCGACGAATCAAGATCGGCATGAGCCGAGAAAGCAGGAAAAGCTTGCGGCTCGAAAGGATGCCGCAATGAAACACCGTTCCACAAAAGCCGCCGCCCGAACGTTAGGCGTCGCCGCGGCCCTCGGGGCAGTGGGCGGTCTCGTATGGTTCGCTTCCACTCGTCCCAATCTGCCGCCGACGATCGTGCAGGGCCACACGGAGGATATGCCTGCGACGCATATCACCGACCGTCCCCTACCCGACGGAACGCAGCGCCACATGCTCGAACACGCCGATGGCAGAGGCAAACCCGGCGTTATCGTGCAATACAACTGTAAAAAATATTCCTGCGCATCCGATCTTGTTGCCAAACTCACCGACCTCATAAAACAATATCCGGACAATGTTTATCTTGCCCCCGGCGAGTATGATGGTAAAATTATCTTGACGAAACTCGACGCTTTGCAGGTTCTCGGCGGCTTTGACGAGCAAGCCATCGCGAAATTCATCGGCACATGAATAACAAAAATAAAACGATATGCAAGTCATAACGAAGAAAGGAACATCGTATCAATGCGCGGAATGCGGATTAAGGTATGCCGAAAAAGAATGGGCGGAAAAGTGCGAGGCGTGGTGCAGGGAGCGCCATACCTGCAACATCGAGATCACCACACACGCCGCAGAGAATGGCGGCGACGAAGAAAAAGCGGCGCATGAGCTTCACGCTTCTCCCCTGAAAACGATATTCGGGCAGCCGCTGTATCTTTTCGTGGCAATCGATGGCGCGCTGGCGCTCGGGCTTCTTTACTGGTGGCTGCTTTCAAAAACCACCACGTGGGTCACTTTCTCTGGGATGTACGGGAACGTGCCACTCTATTTCTGGCCGTATGTCCTCTTCACTCTTCTGAGTATGATTCTTTTCGGCATGAGCTTGGCGGTAGCCGTTTATGCATGGCGGAACTCCGGGCTGCACAGCATAAAAGATCAAGGTGGCAATGCGTTCGGCGCAATATTCGGCGCCTTTGCGGCGGCCTGCCCCATCTGCGGTTCTTTCCTTCTTTCGGCGATCGGCATCGCCGGTGGCGTTGCCGTCCTGCCGTTCAAGGGCCTCGAATTGAAATTCTTGAGCGCGGCGTTCTTCGGAGCCGCGCTTTTCCTCTCCACGAGGAAACTTTCTCAAGCGAAAGCGTGCGAGACCTGCGCGGTCGAGCCGGCGGCGGGCGGACAAAAATCCCCGGAGCAATCCGACTCATTGCTGTCCTATCGGACGCTTCTTGCGGTTTTTTTCCTGATCCTTTTTTCAGCGGCGCCGCTGTGGAGCCGAGAACAAGTCGCGGCAAGCGCAGCCGCAAAAGATGGAACGCTCCTGATGAACGCGGTGAGCGGCGTCCGGAATGCCGGAACCGGCAATCAGCTCTACGGCGCAGTGGTCGCGAAAGTGCTGCCCCGGCGGGGGTTTCAAACGAAAATAGTGTTGGGTGACGCGGTGGTCAAATTGGCGCAGAACGGCATCATCGATATCGCAAAATTCAAAGATGTATACAAAGACCGCGGCATAACCGAGAAGGAGCTTGCGCTGCTCACCACCTCCTCCAGCGAGCCGCTTGCCATCAACGCCGACAATGCCGGCATCATGATCAATCTGCTATGGCCGCTCGGGCTTGCCAATAAAACCCAATTCAACGAAAAGAGCCCGGTGAACGGGAAATCGCTGTTCGACTTCGCTTCGACCGGCGGCTGGACGCTGGGTCGGGAGGACAACGGCGGCAAGTATTTTAACAAATACGAAATTGTTCAGCTTACGCCGGAACAGGAGGCGGTCGCCCTCGAGGTGGCGCAAAACGTCTACCGTCCCTGCTGCGGCAACTCCGCGTTTTTCCAGGATTGCAACCACGGTTCAGCCATGCTCGGCTTGATCGAACTCGGCGCGGCGCAGGGGCTTTCCACAGACGATTTGTACCGAGTTGCGCTGCAGTTCAATTCCTTCTGGTTTCCGCAAACCTACATCCAGACTGCGTTGTATTACAAGCTCGCCAAAAACATCGATTGGGAAAACGTCGATCCTAAAGAAATTATTGGCTTCGATTATTCCAGTGGCCCCGGTTGGGCGAAAAACATCGCCCGGCCGCTTCAAGAGATTATCGCCAAGAATCCCAACTTGGTGCCGCAAAAGCAAGGAGGCGGAGGGTGTGGCGTATAACCACCATGAAGAGCACGGCGATTATCCTTGTTGGCATTGCGGTAGCAGCGGCAGGCGGCATCGCGCTGTTCAGCATTCCGCAATCGCGCGAAACTCCGCCGCGATCCGTCCAGACACTCATCGGAGACAGCGCTGTTTGCTGGTTGAATCAGGGTGGCTGCACCAACCAAGCCCAAAGAAACTCCAGCGTCCCCTCTATTACCAGCCAGGAATTGGCATCGATGCTCGAAAAGAAGGATTTCTTTTTTGTGAATGTCCACATTCCCTACGAAGGCGAAATACAGGACACCGACGCCTTTATCCCCTACAATGAAATAGCAGGCAATCTCGGCAAATTGCCGAAAGACAAAAATGCAAAAATAGTGCTCTACTGCCGCAGCGGCCGGATGAGCGAAAGAGCGGCACAGGAGCTGATGGATCTTGGCTACACCCAAGTGTCTCATCTGGCGGGCGGGATGATCGATTGGGAGAAAAGCGGCTACACAATCATTAAGAAACTCCAATGAACGAATCGGCGGAAAAAACGCGCAATGCGGGGGCCGGGCAACCGTCCCGACGGGAACGCTACCAGCAAAGGAAGCTGCGCAAAGCGGAAGGACGCCTGGCTTTGCGGCGTAAGCGCTCGTTGAAAACGGCGGTGCGCGCCGCTTCGGCCGTTCTGATCGCGGGCGGAACGATTTTCAGCCTTGGCTGGTATATCTCGACACGCCCGATCCTGCCGCCGACGATCGTGCAGGGCCACACGGAGGATATGCCTGCGACGCATATCACCGACCGTCCCCTACCTGACGGAACGCAGCGCCACATGCTCGAACACGCCGATGGCAGAGGCAAACCCGGCGTTATCGTGCAATACAACTGTAAAAAATATTCCTGCGCATCCGATCTTGTTGCCAAACTCACCGACCTCATAAAACGATATCCGGACAATGTTTATCTTGCCCCGAATGGCTACGACGCGAAAATCGTTTTGACCAAACGGGGGCAATCGGAAACACTGGAACGTTTTGACGAAAAGGCGATCAAAGCATTCATTGGATAACGACGGTGACGAGCAAGGAAACGAGGAACGCATCTATGCCGGATATTCTCAATAAAAACCGCAGACTACTTATCGATACGGCAATCATAGTTGCCGGTATCCTGCTGTTGAAGATACTGGCTGTCGAATCGCTGTCGTTCGAATTTTTCAGCTTGAGCCCGCTTTTCACGAGCGTTATCGCCGGAGGCATTTTCATCGCGAGCATTCTTCTCGGGGGCGTCATTGCCGACTTCAAAGAAGGCGACAGGCTGCCGGCTGAAATCGTCGCGTCCATCGAGGCTATATACGAAGACGGGGTATATGTCAAAGCATTGAGAAAGCAATTCAACCTTGCGCTCCTGCGTCAAAGGCTTCGTCTGATTATCCAGTCGCTGCAAGAGGATTTGGACGCCGGAGGGAGGACGGCAATCGCCGCGGCATCTCAACTTTCAGCATCGTTCCTGGAGATGGAACGTTTTGGCATTCCCGCCAATTACATCGTCAGACTTAAGCAGGAGCAAGGCGCGATACGCAAGGCCTTTTTGCGCATCTACCACATCCAGCGGATCAGGTTCATCCCCTCCGCCTACATCCTGCTGCAAACGTTCGTTATCCTGATCATTGGCTTGTTGATTTTTACGAAGATAGAGCCCCCGCTTGACGGGTTGATTCTCGTTGCGGTCGTTTCGTATCTTTTTATCTACATTCTGAAGCTGATTCGCAAAATCGACGATCCCTTCTCCGTCGGCGAGAAAACAACGATGGATGAAGTCAGCTTGTTTCTGCTGCGGGAATTGGACGAGCGCATGAAAACGGCAAACGATGCGTAAAAACGGCTTGCCTGGTCGAACAAGCCTGGTCCATTGAACCATATCGACAAATCAATATGTCATGACTAAAACAACATTCATCATCGTGCTTGGATCGGTCATTCTCGTCGGTGGATACTTTTTGCTGCGCGACGGATATCAATCGCCGACCCCGCCGTCAAATCAGGGCTTGATTGCGCCGCAAACGCCACCGGAGCAGCAGGGATCTCAACCAAGCACAAAGGCGATAACCGTCATCGGCGCGGAATTTTCATTCTCGCCGGCGACGCTGACCATGAAAGCCGGCGAGCGGACGAGAGTCACTTTCATAAATAACGGCCAAGCAATCCATAACTGGACGATCGAGCAGCAAGCGGCAGGCAGACGGACGATAGCCACCCGGACGATTGGCGCCGGAGAAAGCGATACGGTGGAATTTTCGCTGCCAGCGGGAACGTACACGTATTTCTGTTCGGTTGCCGGCCATCGAGAGCAAGGCATGGTCGGCACGCTCAAAGTCGAGTAACGGGCGGATCCAATACCTACGCTTTTCCGGCATCGGCTTTTTTGGTTGCGCGGATCCTGGCCCTTGACATATAGGGTATGGGGGTATAGGATATGATATGGGGCGGAAGCGCCGCCAGCAAACGGATTGCATGCTCATATTGGACCAAAAACTTAAAAAGAGATCAGTCCACCGCGCGAAAATCATCCGGGGCCAGATTGAAGGCCTTATTCAGGCAATCGAAAAGGAAGTGTACTGTCCCACTCTGCTGGAGCGGTCGCTTTCCATCCAAAGGTCGCTCAAGAGCCTTGACGCCTACATGCTGGAAAATCATTTACGCACGCACGTGAGAAACCACATGAACCGCAAGGACGAGATAGACAAAGCCGTGCAGGAGCTCGTCAGGGTTTACACACTGTCAAATAAATAATCGGAAAACATGATCAATCTTTTCAAACAAAAGTGTCCGGTCTGCGGCATGGCGCTGGAAAAAGACAAAAAATACCCGGAAGGGTGGGGCAAAAAGTTTTGCTCGGAAAACTGCCGCGAAGAATACCGGAAAAAAACGGTCAAGGAACAGTCCCACGGATCCCACAGCTGCTGCCATTAGCCAGGAATAAAAACATGGAGCGGAAAAAAACCGGTCTTTTTCTCATCATCGGAGCCGTTCTCTATTTTGTCTTCACGAGTTTTTTTGCACACGGCATTCACCCGCTGAACACACTGATCGCGATTTTTCTCCTGACGTTCGGCTTCATCGCCGCCTTTCAGGCAAAGGAAGAAGTTGTGGCAGGGCCGGCAGAGCCGGCGCCGGAAGAAAACGTCGCTCTGAAACCTAGCCAAAAAACAAAAATATTTTTCGTCAGTCTTGCTTTCGGCCTTCTCACGGCGATCATCATTGCAATCACCTATCTTGCCACCTCTCCGGCAAAGACGCTGACTACCATCCTTTCCTTTGCGGGCGGCGTATCAAACATCGTCCTGCCCTGCACGTTGCCGCTCGTTTTCATCATCGTGCCGCTTTCCATGGGCAAGGGATACAAAAAGGGGCTGACCATGGCTCTTCTTTTCAGCCTTGGACTTGTCGTGACGCTCGCGATCTACGGAGCGGCCATCGCGCTGGTGGGAAAGTATCTCGGTTTGGATCAAGCGACGAAATATCTTTACATCGTTGCCGGAATCGCCGCTCTCATTTTCGGCCTTGCGGAACTCGCACTTATTTCGTTTGCAATGCCTTCGTACTCGAAGGTGCCGGCTTTCATTCAGCGCCAGTCGGATTACGCGAAATCCCTCTTTTTGGGCCTTTTCCTCGGCAACGCCGGCATCGGCTGTCCAAACCCCGTTACATATTTGATTCTCGCCGCTGCGGCCGGAACGGGCAGCGCGGCTGTCGGGGCCTGGTACATGGCGGTGAACGGCCTTGGCCGGGTTCTGCCCCTCATCTTTCTTTCGGTTCTCGGCATTATAGGAGTGAACGCCGCGACGAGTCTTTTGAAGCGGAGGGCCACGGTCGACAAGATCACTGGCTGGGCGCTCATAGTCATCGCATCTTTCATCATCTTGAACGGCGTTTTCGGACATCTTTGGTACGAGGGTTCCGTTTTCCACGAAGGGTTAAACATGCTTTTTGGCAAAATAGGAGGCACGGTTACGGAAGCGAACATCCCGATCCAGCAGTTTGAAACCACGGTTCCCTTCGTCTGGCTGGGTGCGTGGATCAACGTGTTTCTGCCGCCAGCCGTACTTCTGTGGTATTATTTCAAAAAAAGAAATTCAATGTCTCGAAAGGCGTTCTGGATTCTGCTTTCTTTGTTCATAGCGTGGGGACTATTGACCATGCCCATCGGAGTCGAGATGGGATAAATAAAAAGCCATAATGCAAACCAAAACATATTCAATCAGCGGGATGGATTGCGGCAGTTGCGCGGCGTCCATTGAAATGCTGCTCCAGAACCAGCCCGGCGTGAAATCGGCGAAAGTAAGTTTTGAGAATAAGGAGGCGGTCGTTACGTTCGACGACGCTGCATTTCGTTTTCCGGAGGTCGAAAAAACAATTAAGCAGATGGGCTACGCCATCGCCGAGAAATAGAGCATGATCAGCATTCAATTCGTTACGGTGCCCGGATGCCACGAGTGCGCCAAGGCAAAGAAGGTTTTCGAGGAGTTAAAGCCGAAGTATCCAGAAATGCAAATCGCGGAAGTTGACGCCACCTCCGATGAAGGCGTTGCACTGGTTCAAAAGTACGGCATATTTTCCAGCCCCGGCATTATCGTCAACGGCGAATTGTTTTCCACTGGCGCGCTGGATAAAGACCAATTTATCGGGAAATTGGATGCGTTGAAGAACCGGCCATGAATTTATTTTCGATCGGCCTCGTGCTGGATACCGTCGGGAAAGTATGCATCGGCCTTGCTGTGTTCACGGTGCATCGACATATTTCCAAAGAACGGAGAATAGACACGGATGTGCTGCGGACGATGCGAAAGGAATGGCTGCTAACCTTCGCGGGTATCCTGCTGATCATCGCGGGCGCAACA
Organism: bacterium; assembly: GCA_027310365.1. Lineage (GTDB taxonomy): Bacteria > Patescibacteriota > Minisyncoccia > UBA6257 > GWB1-50-10 > JAKAHT01. The sequence goes on along the minus strand of DAIDAY010000002.1, from coordinate 53,682 downwards.
TTGCAGTTATTTTTTCAAAGAGCGTAATGCAACGATGTATACAGCTGTCGCCAGCAATGAAAGCGCCGGAAAATTGTTTGTGTCAGTAATTTTACCCGCCGTAGCGATGGAGACGGCAGAACATCCGTCTCCGGCCGATATCGCCGCGCAAGGAGAAGAGAAACGAAAAAGGTAATTAATAACATCTCATTTTATGCTTTCCTCTAAACGATACGGATGGTTCTGTGTTTTGGGCTTCGAGGCGTTGTACGCGCTCTGCCTGGCTTACGGCCTGCTTCTTGCCGGCAAAGCCGCTGCATTGCATCATTCGTTGTTTGAACTTCTACCCGGTTTTACCTGGATAAATGCGGGCAGCATTATCGCGGGAGCCGCCGGAGTGTTCGTCTTCGCCTGGATTTTCGCCTGGTATTTCGTCTGGATGCACAACGCCAGCATCGTCAAATCGGAAAAATGACGTTTCTGCGCAGGCCGGCGGCGATGCCTCAATGATCGCCCGGACGGCTCTCTGTTTGTCTTCCATGCACCATCACGACGGCAAGAATAATTCTTCAATGCGATGGACAATGATTCCCGGCGCCCTGTTTTTGGCCGTTTTGTTTTTCGGCGGAGATAAGCTGTTCATCGGGAAATCCTCCTGGTGGCCGATCCTTATTGCCGGTTTCATCTTGGTTCATTTCTGGGCAATGGTGCGCGGACATCGTGCCCCGAACCACGAACGCGACGGCTCCGAAAACGAGGCCGTCGATCACGGCGACGCCACCCGAAACGGCCGTAGAGAACACGAAGGCGAAAAGCCGAAATAGCGCCATGTCAAACAACCGCATAAAACCTTTTTTAAACGGGGTTGCCGCCAGCGCGATCTTGCTCGGGATTTATTTTACGGCGCTCACGCTCGTTTCGGGATGGAATTTCGCTCAAAGCCAGTTCGCCGCTTTTTGGTACTTCATCGTCAGCCTCGCAGTCGGCTTCGGCATTCAAATCGGGTTGTACTCCCGCTTGAAACAACTGGTCGAAAGAAACAGCGCGGGCAAGACGGTTGCTGTAACTGGAACGACCTCCGCGCTTTCGATGATTTCCTGCTGTACGCATTATCTCGTGAACATCCTTCCGGTTCTGGGAACCATCGGGGTCGTCACTTTTGTCGCTCAGTACCAAACGCAGTTCTTCTGGATCGGACTCGCTTTCAATCTCGGCGGGATCGCCTTTATCGGCAATAAAATAATTCGTTTCAAGAAACGCCATGAATAAAAAATATCTTTATCTTTCGGCCGCCGTCGCGGTCGTTGGGGCGGCGGTTGCGATAGTCGCCGGTTTGAACGGCGTTCCGTTTGCGAAATCGCCGCCGGTTGAGCAAAACCGGGGACGAGCCGGCTCTCAACCAAAACAGTGGGAGACGAAAACCAATAATCAAAGCGGAGTTACGATCGCGGTAACGCCGGTTGATCTTTCAGCCCAACCTGGCGGGTGGAAATTCGATATCGTCATGAATACGCATTCGGTGGCATTAGATCAAGATCTCACGAAGTCCGCGATTCTCATCGATGATCAAGGAAAAGAATACAAACCGATCAGCTGGGACGGGCCCGTCGGCGGCCACCACCGGGAAGGAACGCTTGCGTTCAACCCAATTGCGCTACCCTCCCGTTCGATTGAATTGAAAATAACCGGAATAGCCGATGCGGTGAGAGTTTTTACTTGGCAACTGAATTTTTAACAAGAATGGCGAATAACCAAATCATCGCCCAAAAGCTGCTTCTCTCGGTCGGCATACATCTGAACGGCAATAATCCGTGGGATATGCGCGTTCACGACGAACGGATATTTGACCGCGTGCTTCGCGAAGGCTCTTTGGGTTTGGGCGAAGCATACATGGACGGCTGGTGGGATTCCGACCGGCTGGACGAATTTTTTTATCGGGTACTGCGTTCCCGGCTGGACGAAAAGGTGAAAGGAAACTGGCCCTTGCTTTGGCGAGCCGTATCGGCGAAACTTTTTAACCAGCAGTCTCGTAACCGCGCTTTTATCATCGGTGAAAAGCATTATGACACGGGCAATGATTTATTCATCCCGATGCTGGGGAAATCCATGGCTTACTCCTGCGGCTATTGGAGCGGTAATCCGCCGGCCAATGATTTAGACAAAGCCCAGGAAGCTAAATTCGATCTGATGTGCCGGAAACTTGGCCTTAAAAGCGGCATGAAAATTCTCGATATCGGCTGCGGCTGGGGAACTTTCATGAAACATGCCGCTCTCAAGTACGGCGTTCGCGCAGTGGGCATTACTGTTTCCCAAGAGCAGGTGGAGCTTGCGAGAGATTTATGCAAAGGTTTGCCCATTGAGATCAGCTTGCAGGATTATCGGGATATCGACTCCTCAACTGTGCTCGGCGCAGGTGAAAAATTTGATCGCATTGTTTCAGTGGGAATGATCGAACATGTCGGCTATAAAAATTACAAAACGTACCTGCGGGTGGTTCATCGCAACCTGAAAGATGATGGATTGTTTTTGTTGCACACCATTGGCAAAGAGCGATCGACGACAACGACAGATCCGTGGATGGCAAAATATATTTTCCCCAACAGCCACCTGCCCTCAATCAAACAACTGGGCGCTGCGATCGAAAATCTTTTTGTCATGGAAGATTGGCACAATTTTAGCGCAGATTACGATAAAACCTTGATGGCCTGGCATGCCAACTTTGAAAAAGCGTGGCCAAGATTGAGGAGCAACTACGACGAGAAGTTTTACAGAACGTGGAAATACTATTTATTGTCGTGCGCCGGAGCGTTCCGGGCGCGCAAAATACAGCTTTGGCAAATCGTCCTGTCCAAAAACGGCATTGTCGGCGGCTGGAATAGCGTGCGTTAACGCCCAACCATCATGCGATATGCGCCTTCTCGGCCTTTTCTTCTTATCGCTTTCTTGCGCTCACCGCCGTATCTCCCGGCTCTGTCGAGGCGGTATGGCATTTGAAAGCCGTTTCGGGCGTTTCGGTTTCGGGGAGTTCCGCTTGAGGAGCTGTCGTTCGCATCGATCTTCGCATTCTTGTGATCGGGCACCCATGAACATCGAATCCGGAAAAAATGCAAACCGGCGCCATGACGCGCAATCGCGCAAAAAAGAACGGCAATCGTTGAGACGCCGGGCGAGGACGATGGACGTCTCCGGCCTCTTGACAATATAGGGGGTGGGGGTATATCCTATCGGAAGGAATCGTGAATGACCATCATGACACATCGATGACCTCAAGAACGCAAATCAGCATCGAAGGGATGACGTGCGTAAGCTGCGCGCGGAACATTGAAGGTTTCATCAGAACGCTCCCCGGCGTACGGTCGGTCGAGGTCAGCTTCCCGCTGGAAAAAGCGTTCGTCGAGCTCGACGGGAGCGTGATCGGCGCCGCCGAAGTGGCTCAGAAAATCACCGCCAACCTCGGCTACAAGGCTTTTGCCGAAAGCGGAATGGAGGAAGAGACCGCCGGCGAAAAAGAGGCGAAGAATCACCGGGAAGAGGTGAGACGCCAAAGAAATTACGCCGTCATTTCCTGGCTGATCGCCATACCGGTCATGCTGGGAACTTTCCGGGAATATCTTGGCTTGAGCGCGTTTGTGCCCGGAATTTTAAGCAACAGCTATGTGCTTTGGCTCCTGACCACGCCTTTGATGTTCGGCCCCGGCCGGCAGTTTTTTGTCGGCACGTATCGCGGTCTCAAACACGGATTCACCGATATGAACTTACTGGTCGCCACCGGCACCGGCGCGGCTTACATCTTGGGAATCATAAACACCCTCTTCCCCAATGCCGGCTTCGGCGGACCGAAAGTGGCGTTTTTTGAAACCGCGGCGCTGCTCATCGCTTTTCTGGTGCTCGGCCGTTATCTGGAGGCTCTGACGCGGGGCCGCGCCTCGGAGGCTATCAAAAAACTCATGGGCCTGAAGGTCAAAACAGCCCGGGTGGTGAGAAACGGCGCGGAAGCCGTGATTGACATCGATGCGATCGTGGTCGGCGACTTGATCATCGTCAAGCCCGGAGAAAAGATTCCGGTGGACGGCATCGTTCGCGAAGGGTACTCAGCCGTCGACGAATCGATGATCACCGGTGAAAGCATTCCGGTGGAGAAAAGAGCCGGCGATCCCGTTATCGGCGCCACCATCAACAAGAGCGGCCTCATCACATGCGAGGCGGTCAAAATCGGGAAAGACACCATGCTTTCCCAGATCGTCAAATTCATCGAAGAGGCTCAGCTCGCCAAGCCGAAGATTCAAAAGTTGGCGGACAAGGTATCGGCCAATTTTATCCTCATCGTCCATGTCATCGCCCTCCTGGTGTTCCTTTTCTGGTTTTTCGCCGGTTATGACCTCTTTTTTGCCGCGGGCAGTAAATTCCTGCTTTCGAGCACGGTGCTGTCATCGGTGCCGGCCTCCGTGTTCGCGGTCCTCCTGAGCATCACCGTTCTCATCATCTCCTGCCCCTGCGCGGTAGGCCTCGCCACCCCGAGTGCGATCATGGCCGGCACGGCCAAAGGAGCAGAAAAGGGCATTCTGATCCGCGGCGGGGATGCGCTGGAACGGGCTTCCAAAATCCAAGTGGTCGTGCTGGATAAAACCGGCACGCTGACCAAGGGCCAGCCGTCGCTCACCGATCTGGTGAAAAGCGCCGATGCGGAAGAAACTGAAGTCCTGCGCCTGGCGGCTTCGGCGGAAAAGGGTTCCGAGCATCCCTTGGGCGAAGCCATCGTCAAGGCAGCGGAGGAAAAAGGCATGGTCATGGAAAAGATCTCCGACTTTGAAGCAATTCCGGGGCACGGAATAAAAGCTCGAGTAGGCGGAAAGCAGATTTATTTAGGAAACAGATCGCTAATGGCCGACAAGAACATTCCGGTACCGGCGGCGCTGGCGGCGCAAATGGAAACATTGGAGGGAGAGGGCAAGACCGTCATGATCCTCGCCGCAGACGGCAGAATCCAGGGCCTCATCGGCGTGGCGGATACCCTCAAGGAGAATTCGAAAAAGGCGGTGCAGAAACTGCAGGCATTGGGCATGAAAGCAGTGATGCTGACCGGCGATAATCAGAGGACCGCCAAAGCCATAGCGGCCAAGATCGGCATCAAGGACGTACTGGCCGAGGTGTTACCGGAACGCAAAGCGGAAGAAATCAAAAAAATTCAGAAAGAAGGATATAAAGTAGCGATGGTCGGCGACGGCATCAACGACGCGCCTGCGCTCACGCAGGCGGAGGTCGGCATCGCCATCGGCAGCGGTTCGGATATCGCCAAAGAAGCCGGCCAGATCATCCTGGTCAAGGACGATTTGCGCGACATTATTTCAGCTTTCGATTTGAGTAAAAAGACCATGAGCAAGATCAAGGAAAACCTCTTTTGGGCGTTCGTCTACAATGCCTTGGGAGTGCCGATCGCAGCCGGTATTCTCTATCCACCCCTGCGACTGTTGGTCAGCCCCGAACTGGCGGGATTGTTCATGGCCGTCAGCTCGGTTTCGGTTACCTTGAATACCTTGCGGCTAAAGCGCTACCAGCCGAAGCCCATATAAATCATGGGTTGAAATCATGTTGAACAACAAACCATTCTTCGTCGCCCTCGGCCTCTCGCTGTTTCTCACAGCCCTCTTCGTGGTTGGTGCTCTGTCAAAATCGGGCATTACCAGCCTGGATCTGTATCTGGGAAGCGCCTGGGTGTTCATCCTCTCGATGATTATCTCCCTTTCTTTGCCTCATCACCTGGCGAAACACGGCGATAAAGACCGGAACAATCATGTTCATTAACTGCGTCAATCTTCAACACTTCCCCGGCAAGAGCACGCGGTTTTCAGGGGAAGCGCGAGATAAAAGCCGCGAAGAGTTGTAAAATGAAAATGATCAACATGAAAAAAGCCGCAAAACCGAAAAGGGTGTCCCGTGGCAGAAAACGGGCGGCGCCCAAACGGAAGAAAAAAACCAGCCTTGAGCTGGCCAAGTTCGCGGAAAACCCGATCATTTTACCGAATCAAGAAAACGGCTGGGAGGCATGGCAAACATTCAACCCCGGCGTCGTTTTGCTCGACGCTCAAGTCCATTTTCTCTATCGCGCGATCGGAAAAGATGGGGTTTCTCGTTTAGGATATGCCGCCTCGAGGGATGGATTTCACATTGACAACCGGCTCCCCCATCCCGTTTATGAACACGAAATAAAAAAACCGTCCTTCACCGTTTTTTCTTGTTTTTCCGGCGGGAGTCTGGGGGGAGCCGAGGACCCTCGCATCGTTCAAATCAACGAGGAAGATGTTCTCTACATGACATATACCGCCTGCGACAACGGACTGGGTGTTGCTCTTACTTCAATTACAACCAAGAATTTTCTCGATAAAAAATGGGCATGGAAGCCGCCGCAACTGATTTCAAGGCCCGGCGAAGTTCATAAAAACTGGGTTATTTTTCCGGAAAGAATCCGGGGCCAATACGCCATTTTGCACAGCATCTGCCCAGAAATAGCCATTGCTTTTCGCGACACTCTGGAATTCAAAGAAGGCGAGTATATAGAAAGCCATCATGACGGCGACTTCCGAAGAAAAAATTGCTGGGATAATTGGCCAAGAGGAGCGGGCGCGCCGCCGGTGAAAACGGCGGCGGGGTGGCTTTTGTTCTATCAGGCCATGGATGAAAATGACCCGGGCAAATATAAGGTCGGCGTCATGCTTCTCGATCTACGCGATCCGGCAAAAATTCTTCATCGGTCCCCAGAACCAGTGTTGGAGCCGGAGGAAGATTACGAAAATAACGGTTTTAAGGCCGGGGTGGTGTATGTGACCGGAGCGGTCGTCAAAAATGAAGAACTTTTGGTTTATTACGGAGCAGCCGATAGTTATATCGGCGTCGCTCACGCCGATGTGGGAGAATTTTTGAGAGCGCTCGCCAAAGAAGCCAGGCCGAAACTCAAAGTAAAATCTTTAAAGAAAAAATAATATGGTCATCGAACGCTACGCCAAAAATCCGGTACTGGCGCCGAACAAAGATCAATCATGGGAAGCTGAGGCGGTTTTTAATGGCTGCCCGGCAAGAAAAGGGGGAAAAATTTTTTTTCTTTATCGCGCGGTTTCGTTGCCCCATTACCACAGCGCAGCCAAGACCAAGCTTATGGTTTCCGACATCGGAATCGCCGAAAGCAGAGACGGAATGAATTTTAGCAATCGGAGGCGATTAATCGTCCCGGAATATGAATGGGAAAGGTTCGGCTGCGAAGATCCGCGGATAACGAAGCTGAACGGCACGTACTACGTTTTTTACACGGCGGTCGGCAGTTGGCCGCCAAACGCGGAAAGCATCAGGGTGGGGATCGCCATCAGTAAAAACCTTGAGAAGGTTGAAGAAAAGCATCTCGTCACCCCCTTCAACGCCAAAGCGATGGCTCTGTTTCCGGAAAGAATCGGCAATAAATTGTGGGCAGTCTTGACCATCAATACTGATCGGCCGCCGGCGAAAATATGCCTCGCTCCTTTCGACAAAGAGGAGGAAATCTGGCAAGAATCGCGCTGGAAGAAATGGTATCAAGATTCCGATAAATATTCTTTGCCGCTCCGGCGCCGGCCTCAGGATCACATCGAGGTGGGGACTCCGCCGATAAAAACAAAGTATGGGTGGCTTTTGTTCTACTCCTCTATCAGGGACTACTTCTCCCCCCAAAAATCTTTCGGCGTCGAGGCCGTCCTTTTGAAGGCGGACAATCCGCTCAAGATCATTGCCCGGACCGATTTTCCCATCCTTTCCCCGGAAGAATACTACGAAAAGCATGGGATGGTGCCGAACGTCGTCTTTCCTTCGGGGGCGACCACGGACAACGGCTGGCTCAATCTTTACTATGGAGCGGCCGACACTACGTGCTGCCTGGCAAAGATAGAACTCAATCCGTTTTTAGAGCAGCTGCTGGGAAAGGAAAAAAGAGCCGTACAATTGAACCGCGCCGAAGAAAATCCGATACTCGGGCCCGTTAAGAACCATCCCTGGGAAGCAAAGGCTACCTTCAACCCGGCGGCGATTTATCTTGAAGGAAAAACTCATCTTCTGTACCGGGCCATGTCCGAAGACAACACGTCGGTTTTCGGCTACGCATCGAGTCGGGACGGCATCCATGTGGATCATCGCTCTTCGGAACCGGTTTACGTTCCTCGGGAAAAATTCGAACAAAAGCTCCAGCCCGGCGGGAATTCAGGCGCAGAAGATCCGCGACTCGTGAAAATCGGCGGTCGGATACATCTGTTCTACACAGCCTTCGACGGGAAAAATCCGCCGCGAGTGGCCCTCTCCTCCATTGCGGCAAAAGATTTTCTTGATCACAAGTGGAATTGGGAGCGTCCTGTGCTTATTTCCCCTCCGGACCTGGACGACAAGGATGCGGCCCTGTTCCCGGAAAAAATCGGCGGGAAGTATTTGATCATTCATCGCAGCGGCGACGACATCGATCTCTCTTTCCATAAAACTTTGGATTTCGACGGAACGAATTGGCTGGAAGAATACCGCTGGATCCGGCCGAGGAAAGGATGGTGGGATTCGAAAAAAGTCGGCGTTGCCGCGCCGCCGATCAAGACCGCCGAAGGGTGGGTTTTGCTCTACCATGGAGTTTCAGACGAGGATGGGTTTTATCGCGTCGGAGCGGTCCTGGCAGACCGGCGCAATCCTCTCAAAATCATCGGCCGCACCGATTACCCCATCCTTGAACCGGAAGCGCCTTATGAAAAAGAAGGAATAGTCGCCAACGTGGTTTTTCCGTGCGGAGCCGCGCTCGTCGGCAAAGACCTTTTCGTCTATTACGGAGGCGCCGACAAGGTTGTCGGCGCGGCAACCGTAGAATTCCGGAAGCTGTTGAAGATTCTCAAATTGTGCCGATGCTGAACGAATCCAAGAAGAACATCGTTGTCGCGGTGAGCGGAGGGTTTGATCCGATCCACATCGGCCACGTTCGCCTGCTCCAGGCAGCGAGAAAGTTGGGCGATGTATTGGTGGTCATCCTCAATAACGACAATTGGCTGAAGGCAAAGAAAGGATATGTTTTCATGCCGGAACGCGAGCGGAAGGAAATTTTGCGGGCATTGTCCTGCGTCGATGAAGTGATTGCAACGAAACATTTGCCGAACCCGGAAGACATGAGCGTCTGCCGCGAGCTCGCACATCTCCGTCCCCATATCTTCGCCAACGGCGGCGATCGCCATTTGCGCAACATACCGGAGGTCGCAATATGCCGCGAGATAAGATGTCAAATGGTTTTTAACGTCGGCAAAGGCGGGAAAATGCAATCGAGCTCGCGGCTGCTCGAGCAGTATCTTCAAAAAACCAAGCAACTCCGGCATAATGGGAAGGAGGATAAGGGATCGCAACGAAGATCGGAAAACAAAACGCGAAAAACAACATGAAAAAAATCATTATCATCGCGGCGGTTTTGCTTGTCGTCGGCGCCGGCGCCGGATTCTTCATCAAACAGTTGGCCAATCCGCCTTACAAATTGGCGGCGGTGCAAAAGGGCGACATCACTCAAGAAGTCTTCGCCAGCGGTAAAATCGAAGCGCCTACCAGCATAGATTTGCATTTCAAAACGAGCGGCAAAATGATTGTTTTGAAGGCGAAAGTCGGAAAGAAAATTGAGGCGGGTCAGGTGTTGGCGAAACAGGAAACCGGGACGCTCGATGCAGCATTAGCCGCTATGCAAGCGGGGATCGACGTCGAGAAAGCGAAACTGGCCCAGCAACAAGCGGGGGCTTCGCCGGAAAACGTTGCGGTCGCCGAAACAGCGGTGGCAAACGCCCAGCAAGCGGTAATCGATGCCAGGCAGAATTTTGTCGATAAGCTGCGGGAAGCGTATACGCAAGCGGATGATGCCGTAAGAAACAAGGCCGATCAAATGTTCGTTAACCCCTTATCGACGAATCCAAAACTGACTTTCTCGGTCGTCGATTCGAATTTACAGAACGATATCGAATGGAGCAGATCGCTTATCGAGAGCACTGTTTTCCGCATCTGGAAGCCGTATGTTTACCAGCTGACCGTCGACAGCAACCTCTCCGAATACGCGAGCACGACCAGGAAATACCTCGGTGACATCACTCTTTTCCTGGATAAACTCGCGGGTGCGGTCAACAACCCCAATGACACCTACACGGTGAACGGCGCAACCGTCGCCGTGCCTTCCAATTGGAAAGTCGACGTCTCGACCGCGAAAACAAGTCTGAACGCCGTTGTCGCCGGCATCAGCGCAGTGGAAGAAAAATTAGACACATCCGAATCCGCCCTCAAGACCGCCCAGGATCAATTGACCCTCGTAAAGATTCCCTTGCGTCCAACCGATACGGCGGTATTTGAAGCGCAGATCAGACAAGCCGAGGCCCAAGCGCAGCAAGTGCAAGCGCAGATCAGGGACATGGAAATCATCGCTCCCATTTCCGGGATCATTACGGCAACAAACGGCAATATCGGAGAAATCATCGACCCGAGCACCGTTGTTGTCTCCATGATTTCCGCCGACGCCCTTCAGGTGAAAGTCAATCTTTCGGAAGATAATGTCGTAGGCGTCAAGGTTGGCCAGACCGCGCGGGTCACCGCCGATGCCCTCCCCAACGAATGGCAAGGCACAGTAACTGCAATCGACCCCGCCGGCACGGTCATCGACGGCAGCGTGTATTACAAAACCACGATAACGTTCAACGAACCGAACGACCAGGTGAAGGCTGGCATGACTTCCGACGTTTGGATCAAAACCGGATCGGCCTCGAGCACGCTCATCGTGCCCGCGAGCGCCATTCAGAAAAACGGCTCGGATACTTTCGTCCAAATCTACGAGAACGGAAAAACAACCGATCAAAACGTCACGACTGGCCTGAGAGGCAACGGGACGGTCGAAGTGGTTTCGGGCGTTTCCGAAGGGGATCAGGTGGTTATCGGCGGCAAATAATCGGCATGAGCGCCAACGATCTGAAAACCGCCGCTTTCATCGCTTATAAATCGATTCGGCGCGGGCATAAATCTACGCTCGTTTTGATGATCCTCATCTTGTCCTTGTCGTTCATCAACATGATGTTCATCGCCGGCATCCTGAAAGGACTCTCGGAATTGTTTCCGCAGGTAATCATCAAGAACGTGAGCGCTTACATCACCGTCAGCTCCCAAGAGACGCCGCGCGTCAAGGAATTCATTCCCAACCAATCCGCCCTGCGCGCGGAGATCGCCACCATCCCCGGTATCCTGAGAACGACCAGACGGTATGTGCTCGCCGGATCGCTGGCGTTCGACAAGGATCAAAGCGGGCAATACAAGCGGCTTTCATCGAGCATCATGGGTATCGATCCGGCGGCAGACGCGAAAATCATGGGCATCGAAGGGCTGATAAAAGATGGTTCGTTCTTGTCCGATACCGACACTGATCAGATTATCCTGAGCTCCGCCTTGGCCGGCGGCTACGGCAATCTCGCGCCAAGCGACTTGGGTGGCGCGCGCGTGGGCGACAAAATCCTCGTGACCTACGGCAACGGCATCATGCGGACATATAAGGTGAAGGGCATCTACAGCGATCTGATGGGTATCTATGAAAATTTCATTACGTCCAAGGAGGCCGAATCGGTGATCGGCGTGAGCGACAGCGCCTCGCAGATTTTAGTGGCGCTTGATCCGAACCGGCAGACGCTGGAAAAATACCGAGCGCAGATCGGAGCGCTCGCTCCCACTTTGAAGATCCAAACATATGAAGACTTTCTGGGATCCTTCGGCGGGTTCTTGAACGCGCTGGATTTGATCGCGGTCATCGTGAGCATCATTTCCGTCGCCGTCGCATCGGTTACCATTTTCGTCCTTATTTACGTCAACGCGCTCAATAAACGCCGGCAGATAGGGATTCTGCGGGCCATTGGCATCAAAAGGACAATCATCATCTCATCGTATGTCTTTCAGGCTTTATTCTATGTCGCCGCCAGCCTGGTGGTCGGCTCCATCCTGACTTTCGCCGTGCTGTACCCGCTGTTCTTGCGCTATCCCCTGAATGTTGATTTCGGCGCGATCAGCCTGTATTTCACCGCCGGCTGGATTATCTTCGGCATCGTGAGCTTGATCGCGGCCGGTTTCCTGTCGGGGTATCTGCCGTCGCGGCTCGTCGCCCGGAAAGACATTCTCACGGCTATTTGGGGATAAATTTCGGCACGCCACCATGATTCAAATAGAAAATCTGAAAAAAACGTATCCCGGGAAAGTTCCCACCCCGGCGCTCAAAGGCGTCTCCTTCAAAATCAACGAGGGGGAATTCGTGGCGATCATGGGCCGGAGCGGCTCGGGCAAATCGACGCTGCTTCACCAACTCGGCCTCATCGATACGCCCACGGAGGGAACGATACGCATAGGAAATTTCGAGGTGACCGCGCTTTCCGATGCCGAGAAAACGAAGTTCCGGCTCCAGCAACTCGGGTACATTTTCCAGGAGTACGCTTTGATCACGGAACTGACGGCGCAAGAAAACGTTTGGTTGCCGGCGCTGGCCTACGGCAAAGATCCGGAGCACTGCTGGGAACACGCAGCCAAGCTCCTGGATTTGGTGGGCCTCGGCCATCGCCTCGACCATTACCCCAATGAAATTTCCGGCGGCGAACAGCAGCGGGTCGCCATTGCCCGCGCTTTAATTAATTCTCCGAAAGTGCTTTTTGCCGACGAACCGACCGCAAATCTCGATTCCGCATCGGCAAAAACCGTCCTGGAACTTTTCCGGAAACTGAACCGGGAATTGAAGCAAACAGTCGTGATGGTAACGCACGAGCCGGACGACAGGCGATACGTCGACCGAGTTGTTTGGATATCGGACGGTTTGATTGAAAAAATCGAAAAGGTCGAATAGCGAAAACATAAATCATTCATCAAACATGGACATTTATGAAAAGATGCTCTTGGCGGGCTTGGGGCTTGCGGGCGCTTCGGCAAAGGAGATCCGGAAAACACTCAAGACCATCGCCGGGAAAAATCCGTCGGAGAAAGAGTGGGGAAAGACTCTCGATGCCTGGGCAAGAGAAGGGCAATCGCGGCGGCAGGAAGCGGAGCAAAAAGCGCGCGCGCTGGTGAAAAAAGTTCTTCAGGAGCTTGATCTGCCGACGAGGAGCGAATTGAAAGCGTTGGAGAAGAAACTTTCGCGCCGCGCGAAAAACTAAAGCGATTGAAACGCAGCGCCATGCCAGCAAAAAAAGTGTTTGTCCTGTGCGGCCACCCGAATGCCGATTCGTTTTCGGGAGCGCTGGCGTCTGCTTACGAAAAAAGCGCCAGGGCGGCGGGACACAGCGTGCGCAGAATGGATGTCGGGGCAATGCACTTTGACCCCGTTTTACACGACGGCTACAAGGTCGTCCAAAAGGTAGAACCGGACCTGCTTTTGTTCCAGGAAAACGTGAAGTGGGCGGATCATCTTGTCTTTATCTATCCCAGCTGGTGGAGCGCCATGCCGGCCGTTCTCAAAGGATTGTTCGATCGCGCTTGGCTTCCCGGCTTCGCTTTCAATTTCGACAAAACGTCGAAAAAACCCATTCAACGCCTGAAGGGCAGGACGGCGCGGTTTTTCGTAACGGCCGGCGCGCATGCTGCAGCGGAAGAATACTGGTGCGCGTGCGACGACTGCCGGAACGGCATCGAGCGTTCTCTGATGACGCTCGCCGGCATCCAAGGCGCCATCACCTTTTTCAGCGAGACGGAGATTGTCACCGACCAGGAACGCCGCGCTTGGCTGAAAAAGGTTCGAGCGCTCGGGAGGAGGGGTAAATAAAAATTAAAAAACATGCACAACAATTTTTCCGAAGCATTTGACGTTATCGTCGTCGGTTCGGGACCGGCTGGCGGAGAATGCGCTAGAGAGCTTGCCCGACGAGGACGGAAGGTTTTATTGATGGAAAAGTCGACCGGCATCGGCCGGCCGAATTTCTCGAGCGGCGGCACGCCCCTCGAAACTTTCAAGGATTTCGATCTACCTTTCGAGATCGGACGCGGAACGTGGTCTAAAGTCCTCATTGCCGCGCGCGGCGGGGCGAAAACATGGGACTACGGAGAAACCCGCGGCTATGTGTTCGCATTCGATGAACTGAAGCAGTTTCTTGCCGCTGAAACCGTCAAACACGGCGGAAAAGTGATGATCAGCACCGCGGCAGAAGAACCGACTCTTGAAGGAGATTCTGTCGTCGGCGTGAAATGCAAGGGCGTTTTCGGAGAAGGGGTCATCAGGGGGAAGGTCGTCGTTGACGCTTCCGGACCTGTCGGCGTTCTCGCTTCGAAGATTGGTCTGCGCGAAGCGGAACCCGAAGCGGCCGCCATCGGCATAGAACTGATCGTCGAGGGCGTTCCGCCGGAATTCAGGAACGTCCTGGCGTTCTATTTCAGCGACGTCTATGTTCCCCACGGCTACGGCTGGATATTCCCCTTCGGCGAACACCAGTGTAAAGTCGGCGTAGCGGTTTATGGCGCAAGCAAGCACGGCATCCCGGAAGACAACCACGGCACGGCCGGCATGATGGCGCTGTTGAAAAAATTTATGGAGAAATTCCCGCAGTTCGGCGACGCGGAACCTGTCGATTTGCACGGGGGAAATATCTACATCACCGGCGGAATCAAGAACCATTCCTCGAATGGCTTCTTGGTCATCGGCGACGCGGCTATGCAAATCAATCCCCTTGCCGGCGAAGGGATCAGGCACGCGCTTCATTCCGGTAGAATGGCCGCCGAGATCATCGACCGAAAACTCTCGGCGAACGACGTCAGCCGGAGAGCTCTCGCCGAATACGATGATCGTTGGGCGGCGTACATCGGTAAAAAATGGCGGCTCAGTTACCTCATCGCCGAGAAACTCTATGGAGATCTGACGGAAGATCAATGGCAATACCTGATGCGGATCCTCGCCGGCCTTTCTGCCAGTGAATTATTCAAACTGGGGTTCGACTTTGAGTTTCTGAAAGTGATAAAATTTAAAGACGTTCTCCGGGCGTTGAAAATCAAGGGTTCACTGCAGTCCTATCTGCGGCGCAGGGAGAAAGCGGCCAATCGTTCACATGTCGCCACGACGCATCAAAAGCAAGGTTAGCGATTTCAATCGTCTGCGCAGAATTCTCGCGGTTCTCTTTGAGGCGGGCGGCGGGATTTTAGTCGAAAAAATCCGCTTAAAATATCTCGTGCCGTGGTCGTGCCGGATTCACTGCTTCTTCTCTCGCCGCTCATCCGAGCAGTGCCTCATTCGGATGGCCGGAGAGGAGCGAGTGGTGTCCGCGGATATCCTCCGCGAGGTACTGGAAAAATTGGGGCCTACTTTCGTTAAACTGGGGCAGGTGCTGAGCCTGCGCGCGGATTTAGTCGGTGAAGAAATTTCCAGCGAATTTTCGAAGCTGCAAAGCGACGTTACTCCCTTTTCATACGACGAGGCGCGGCGGATTATGACGGAGGAGCTGAAGCAGGAACCTGAAAAGATTTTTCAGTCTATCGAGAAAAAACCGATTGCCGCGGCATCGCTGGCTCAAGTGCACCGGGCATATCTTCGGGACGGCACCGAAGTGGCGATAAAGGTGCAGCGGCCGAATATCGGAAAAATCATAGAGCAGGATATCCACATCCTTTTTTATCTTGCTCATCTCGCGGAACGCTTTGTACCGGAGTTGCGTCCCTATCAACCCCTGCGCATCGTTAAAGAATTCGCCGACTGGACCCTCCGCGAGCTTGATTTCAAAGCCGAAGGGTACAATGCCGAGCGCTTCCGCTATGCGTTCAAGGACAATCCCCACATCAAGATCCCCGACATCCATTGGGATTACACCTCCGGCCGGGTCCTCACGATGGAATTCGTTCATGGCGTCAAAGCCAACGACTTAGACAGCATCAAGAGGCTCAAAATCAATGCGCGCGAACTCGCTCTCCACGGCGTCGGGGCTAGCTTCCAGGCATTCCTCATTGATGGCTTCTTCCACGCGGATCCTCATCCTGGCAATTTCTTCGCCATGAAAGGCGATGTTCTTTGCCTGCATGACTTCGGGATGGTCGGCTACCTTACGCAAGAGCAGCGCAAAGAGCTGGTGAGCTGCTTCGTGGCGTTCGTGGATAAGGACATCGATAATTTTTTCAAACATTTCATGCATCTCGCCATCATCTCCGACAAGAGCGATGTCGCCGGCTTTCAAAAAGACGCGTCGAGCGCTTTAAGCGAACTTTTCTTCTCGCCGACCCGGCCAAGCGTCGCTTGGGTATTTTTTCGCGTCATCAATAAGGGGACGAGGAACCACATCAGTTTTCCCGCCGACCTCGCGCTGTTCGGCAAAGCGATCATCACCACCGAAGCGATGGGATTGAAGCTGTATCCGGGATTTGACTTCAACAAAGAACTCCAGCCTTTTGTCGACAAGGCTCTCAGGTTTTACTTGGATCCGCGGCGGGCGCTCGGAACCTTGAAGGCCGATGTCTTCGACTATCTGGAATTTTTAAAGACGCTCCCCGAACAAACTCAAGGTCTTCTGCAAAAACTCGAAAAAGGGGGGGTTAGCGTGAAATTCGACGCCACAGAACTCCTGGAATTCAAGAAGGAATTTGACCGTCAAAACGACCTGCGGATTCTCGGAACGGTGCTGGTCGCTCTCCTCTTTGTGACAAGCGGATTCTTTTACCTGGAAGGGACGAGAACGATTTGGGGAATGCAGTTAAGCACCATTGGCGCCGCTGCGTCGGCAATCTTGTTCGTCGGGTTCGTGGTGAAACTCGGCAAGCGGCCGAAATAAATTTTCAACGATGATGAATAAATTTTTTTCCCCTCCCTTTCTCATCCGCATCGGACTCGCGCTGGTCTTCCTGGCGAATTCCCTGGCGGCATTTTTCGCCCCGCAAGAGATCGGCGAAATCATCGAGCGGGCGTTCTTCGCGGGTATAGTGCCGGTATCCACGGGGACATTTGCAATGATCATCGGGGTCAATGATGCATTGGTGGCAATGCTGTTATTTGGCGGCGTGAAGGTGCGGATCGTCGCTGTGTGGGCTGCACTCTGGATCGTCGGCGTGATGGCGGCGCGGGCCGCGCCGCTGGATATTTTGGAAGAATCGGGATTTCTGGCGATGGCGCTCGCTTTGGCCGTTGACAGAAAATACCCAGGGGGGGTATCATACAGGAAACAAAACCATGAATCATGACAACAACATGCATAAGGAGCACGCACCACGAAGGGATGCGCCGTCCGCCGAAAAAGAGGCGGTGGTTTACACCTGCCCCATGCATCCGGAAGTCCGGCAATCGGCGCCCGGCCGCTGTCCCGGCTGCGGCATGGAACTCGTGAGAGAAAGAAGAGGCGAGGGGGCGGCGCAAGAACACGGCACGCACGACGCCTCGGAGATGAGCCATAAAGATCACGAAGCGGCGATGACCGACCCGAGGATGGCGAAGAAAATGGAAGCCGACATGCGGCGCAGGTTTTGGATTTCGTTTCTTCTCCTCATCCCCATCTTTCTTTATTCGCCAGTGGCAACCGAATACCTTCAGTTGGCGTTGCCATCGCCGATCCCAGTCAACCTGCTCCTCTTTATCCTGACGACGCCGGTCGTTTTCTGGACCGGCTCGATCTTCATCGCCGGAACTTATTGGTCGCTTAAGGCGCGGCGGCTCAACATGGCGGTGCTCGTGGTCACCGGCGTGCTGGCGGCATACCTTTTCAGCGTGTTACTGACCTTCACGCAACCGGACGCACGGACATTCTACGAAGCGGCGGCGGCCCTGGTAACCTTCGTGCTCTTTGGTCATTGGATGGAAATGCGTTCCCGACGGGGCACGTCAGAGGCCTTGAGGGCTTTATTCGATCTTGTGCCGCCTCACGCGACCGTCATTCGCGACGGCAAGGAAGTAACCATCCCCAGCGCCGAAGTGGCGAAAGGCGACATCGTCGTCATTCGCCCTGGCAACAAGATCCCCGTCGACGGCGAAGTTATCGAAGGAGAAACCTACATCGACGAAGCCCTGGTCACCGGCGAATCCCTGCCGATTCACAAGAAAGTCGGCGGCCAAGTCGTCGGCGGCTCGATCAACCAGCGCGGGGCGATCAAATTCAAGGCGACGAAGGTCGGCGGCGAGACAGTACTCGCCCAGATCATCAAAATGGTGGAAACCGCCCAGAATTCCAAAGCGCCCGGCCAGCGCATTGCCGACAAGGCTGCGGGAATCTTGGTCATCGTCGCCATCGGTTCAGGGCTCGCCGCTTTCTTCGGCTGGTATTTCATCGCCGGCGCCGGCATCATCACCGCGCTGACGTTCGCCGTCTCCACGGTGGTCATCGCCTGCCCGGATGCCTTGGGCCTTGCCACGCCGACCGCGGTCGCCGTCGGCACCGGCCTCGGCGCCAAGCACAATATTCTCATCAAAGACGCGACGACGCTCGAGAAAACCTCCAAAATCGACGCGATGATCCTGGATAAAACCGGAACGCTGACCAAGGGAGAGCCGGCGGTAACGGATGTCACCTCGTTCATCGAGGCGAAGAGCCAGAATGTACAAGCCGAGATCCTGCGCATTGCCGCCTCAATCGAAAAGCACTCCGAACACCCGCTGGCCAAGACGATCGTGGACAAAGCATCGAGAGAAAGTCTCGAACTGCTGAACGTTTCTCGATTCGAAGCGGTCGCCGGCCACGGCGTGAAGGGATTCATCGTGGGTTTGGCAGCGGGTTTGGGCAAAAAATCCTCTCATCCGCTCGACGCCGCCATTCAAAAAGAAGCGGATATTCTGAATGCCGATAAGCCGGATGTCGCGGAATTCAAAGTGGAACCTGGCTTCGGGCTGCAGGGCAAAGTGGACACCGAAGGGCACTTGGTGCTCTTGGGCAACCAGCGGCTCATGGAGGAGCATGCGGTGCCGATGAGCGACGAGGCGCGGCAGAAGTTGGAGCAGCTGCAGAACGAGGGGAAGACGGCGATGCTCCTCGCGCTCGACAAAGAAATTATTGGAGCAATCGCGGTGGCAGACACGGCCCGGGAAAATTCCAAGCGGGCGGTTGCGGAGCTTCGCAAGAACGGTATAGAAATCATCATGATTACCGGCGACAACGAACGCACCGCCGGGGCGATCGCGGAGCAACTCGGCATCGACCGGGTCTTCGCCGATGTCTTGCCGGCCGACAAGGCCACATGGGTCAAGAAACTCCAGGGCGAGGGTAAATTCGTGGCGATGGTCGGCGACGGCATCAATGATGCGCCGGCGCTGGCGCAGGCGGACATCGGCATCGCCATCGGCGCCGGCACCGACGTAGCCATCGAAACCGGCAATATTGTGCTCATGAAATCCGATCCCTACGATATCGTAGCGGCAATCCGCTTGAGCAAGGCTACCGTTGTCAAAATGAAACAGAATCTTTTCTGGGCGGCGGTTTACAACGTGCTTTCAATTCCAGTCGCCGCCGGCGTATTCTACCATGCACTCGGCTGGTCGCTGCGCCCGGAAATCTCCGCGCTCCTCATGTCCGCATCTTCAATCATCGTTGCGACGAACGCGGTTCTCTTAAAGCGCGTGGAACCCCGCTTGCGCTCATAGCCCCCGCATCCACCCTGTCTCCCGCGCTTCGCCGCCGGGCTTCGGCGCGGCGGGAACTTCCGGCGGGCGCAATTGAAAATTGTGATTGGTCTATGCTAAAATGACAATGCCATGCGATCGGGAATCATTGCCGTCGTAGTTGTCGCCAGCTTGGTAGCCGTTGGCTTGTTTGGAGTATTCGGGATCAGCATGGCGAATTATAATGGCCGGCATTCCTGCCCTCTTTCCGCGCTGTCGAGTGACAATTGCGCGCCGTTCGCCAACAGCGGCCCTCTCGCCGAGGCGTTTCATCATATTTCCGGACTGCAAAATTTTGCGCAAAGCGCGGTGAGCGCCGGCGCCTCGTTCCTGGCGCTTTTTGTCTTATTGATCGCCGCATCCCCGCTTTTCGGGCCGGTGGCGCAGAGAACGTCGCCGCTGCAAATTTCTTCTCGCGGGAGATGCCGGCGCGACGACCCGGAGCTTTATCCGTCAAAACGATGGCTTTTGCGCTGGATTGCCTTACGCGAAAAAAAATATCCGCATGCACCGCAAAGGGTGCATGGCTGTTCCCGGTCCATTCCGCAGAAAGCTCTCCGATTCGCGGAGAGATGGACTGCTGAGCGGGGTCCAGCCGGGGAGAACTGAGGATTGATCCGAGGTCCATGCACCCGCCGAACGACCTGGCGGGTTTTTGCTTTTATAGATTTACAGAACGAACATTATGGAATTATTGCTCAGTGCATCAATCATAGCGGCATTCATCGCTGGAGCAGCAGCGCTCTTTGCGCCGTGCTGCATCACGGTGCTTTTGCCCGCGTATTTCGCTTCTATCTTTCGGGAGCGGTATAAAGTGTTCCTGATGACTTTCCTGTTTTTCTTGGGAATCCTCGCCGTATTTCTGCCGATAGGTCTCGGGGCCGCCGCGCTCGGCCAGTTCGTGAGCAGCTACCACAACGCGATTTTCGCCGCCGGCAGCTTGTTCTTAATCTTGCTGGGACTGATTCTGCTTACTGGCAAGCGCTTCCCGCTGCCGTTTCGGGTCAACCCGACTCTGAAGAAGCACAACGCGTTCTCGGTTTTCGTTCTCGGTGTTTTTTCCGGCATCGCTTCCGCTTGCTGCGCGCCGGTATTAGCCGGCGTTCTGGCGCTCGCGATTCTTCCCGGATCGATAGTGTGGGGAGGAGTTTATACCTTGAGCTACGTGTTCGGCATGGTCGCTCCCCTATTCCTCCTTTCTCTCGTCGCAGATAAGACTGGCGTCGCACAGAAGCTGAGGAGAACGTTCCAAAAACGGATTGCATACCCGTTGGGCAACAAAAAAATCGACATCGCCGTCTCCGAAGCCATCTCAGGGATCATCTTCTTGGCGATGGGGATATTGATTCTCTATTTGGCTCTGATGAATCGGCTGTTTGTCCATGCAGGGAGCCAGATAAGCGTAAACATATTTCTCACCAGGATTTCGAACTCGGTCAACGGCTTCATAACGATCGTACCTGAATATGTCTGGGCGATTCTCCTCATCGGGGTGATCATTCTCATCGTAAAAAAAGCGATACGCCAATTGAAATCCTCCGCCGTCGAAGAGGCTCCGGAGGACAAAAAACAACATGAAAAATAACACAAAAATAATAGTATTCGTTGCAGTTGCGGTCTTCATCGTAGCCGCGCTGTTTTACTTCGGCGGCCGGAACAAGACCAGTGCGCCGGCCGGCGCTTCGGCAGCCGATCCCATGCATGCCAACGCGGAGCAAAATACTTCGCTTGCGTTCCTGAATGGTTTGATGGGAAAACAATCGCCGCCGTTCTCGCTTGCTGATCGCAACGGGAACACGTACTCATCCGACAGCCTGCGCGGCAAAAACGTCATTCTCTTCTTCAGCGAAGGGTTGATGTGCTATCCGGCATGCTGGAATCAAATCGTCGCCTTAGCAAAAGACGATCGGTTCAGGACGGCTGACACCGTCGTTCTGACAGTGCTGGTCGACGCAAAAGAAGACTGGCAGAAAGCAATCGATAAAATGCCGGAACTGGCTCAAGCGACCGTAGTCTTTGACACAGGAGCGGCGGTTTCGAATAAATTCAACATGCTGGGAATGCCGTCTTCCATGCACCCGGGATCGCTCCCAGGACACACCTTCGTGCTCATGGATAAAGGAGGGATAGTCAGGTATGTTCTCGACGATCCGCAAATGGGCATCCGGAACGATCAGTTGGCCGCTGAAGTCGCAAAACTAAAATAAGAGCCATGGAAGAAGAAACGCGAAATGAAATAGGCAAAGATGCTCCGCCGGCCGCAAAATCCAAAAGAGATTATTTGCTCCCGGCGAGCATTCTTGTCTCGACGGCCATAATCGCCGGCGCATGGGTGTACACCACCGGACTCCGGAACACGCCCCAACGGCAGGCGACTTCGCCGACTTCTCCGCAGGGAGTGCGGGGATCTGAACTGGAGGAAAGCGTCGTGCCCTCGGCGGGCGTCGTTCTGCCGGCCACGTGGGGCAACCTCGGCGCGCAACTCGTGAGCGCAGGCGCGATTGACGCCGGTCAATTCAGGGCGATCTACGAACAGAGAGGCGCATTCACCGACGAAGACAACAATTTGTTGCTGGGCAAAAACGACGGCAAAATAAAAATCACGCAGGACAACGCCGGCTATCTCCTCAACCTGTTCTGGGCGCTCGGTCTCGCCCAGAAAAACCCAATACTGGAATCCGGAGAAATGGTCGACCCGAAGTACGGCGGCACGCAAAATTTCGCCGCGACCGGCGGCTGGACGATCGCCAAAGGCAGCGCAATGGATCACTACAGCCGTCATTCGTTCTTTACGCTGACACCGGAACAGCAAGCCCTTGTCGATAAGATCTCAAGAGGCATCTACCGCCCCTGTTGCGGCAATTCAACACATTTCCCGGACTGCAACCACGGCATGGCGATGCTGGGTCTCCTGGAACTCATGGCATCTCAAGGCGCAACCGAAGAACAGATGTGGAAAGCAGCTCTTGCCGCCAATTCTTACTGGTTCCCCGATGTCTATCTTACTATCGCGACATACCTGAAAAATAAGGGCATCGATTGGAAAGACATCAATCCGCAAGAAGTGCTTGGGGCCGATTATTCAAGCGCTGCGGGATACGCGCTTGTTTCCGCCCAAGTCGGCCAGCCACGCGGGCAGAGCAGCGGAAGCAGCTGCGGCATCGGCGCCGGCCAGCCGGCCCAGCCGCGGCAGCAAAGCGGGTGCGGCATATAGCCCTCCCTGCTCAATTACGATTATAAACAGCGGGCGGCATCCATCCGCATCTTGAGAGAAGCCGAAAACATCCCTTGAAGCGGCGATGGATACCTTCAGATTTGCCTGTTGGGCAAGGTTCTGGTTCACGGAAAACCATGACCCAGAAAAAAATCATTGTGGTAACGTAAAATACGTTGGCCGCCCACTGTTCCGTTCGACGAACCCTCTCGGAAAATCCGTCTCTTTTCAGAAGCTCAAAAAAGCTTTATACTGTTTGTACATGATGAGTACTCCGCTTACTTCAGATCGAGTGAGAATGGCCTCATCGTCTAGCCCGGTCCAGGACATCGCCCTTTCACGGCGGTAACATGGGTTCGAATCCCATTGAGGCTACCAAGAGTTTATCGTCTAACTTAAGCGGGGAACACAGCAGCGCGTAAACAGGAGTTTGATTCCCCTCGGGGCTTACATGTACGCGACAGAAAAAAATGAAATAGTTTGGGAAGCTCCCGAATTCAATTATTCGGCGAAAGGCGCAGGGTGGTATTCCATCTTCGCCGTTGCTTTCTTCTTGATAATTCTTTTCGCGCTGCTGAAGAAGAATTTCTTTTTTTTCGTTTTTCTGGTTATCAGCGGCATCATGGTCGTCTACCTCGGTGAGCGAAAGCCGGAAAACGTGAAATTCAAACTGAGCAGTGAAGGATTCAAAATCGGCGACTCCGAAACGGTTTACCGCTATGCCGACATAAGCGGCTTCGCCATTGTGCCGAAGCCGCACCGCAGCGCTATCCTGGTATTGAAAAAGAAAGCGATCGCCAATCCTTATCTGAAAATTCCCCTCGCGGAGGGTATCGAGGGAGAGGTAAAAAAATTTCTTGAAGGAAAGAGTGTTCACGAGGGCGAGTATGAAGAAACACTCCTTGAAACGCTGATTGAATGGGTAGGGTTCTAGAGCCTTCGGCCATACCCCGAAGGAAGCCCTGCTTGCATGCGGAGTCAACGGATTCTCGCGCTACCCATTTCCCTGCTGATGTGAAAAAATCACGAAGAGAATCTTTTATCCTATCTGTGTGCACCCTGGAAGGATCGAACTCCCGGCCTTTCCCATGTCAAGGGAACGCTCTACCACTGAGCTAAGAGTGCGTTTTGCCAGCCCCGCCCGGAAAGCCCCGCCGCCGTGCGGCAGGAATGAACGGATGGCATCCCGAATCTCGTATTCCGCTTCCGGGAAGCTCCCGTGCTTGAAGGCGGAGAGCTTCACTATTTTTCTTCCTTCAATTTCCCAACAGCTATATTACTGTCATTTTCGTGGTAACGCAAGCAGGCCTCGATGAAATCTTCGATGTTGTATTGAGAGTTGTCTAACCGGGTTTCTTTGTTGATCACAAATAATTCTCGAGCCCTCTCCACTTCTTCAGTCATTGCTGGGACCACTGTAAAGTTGTTTACCCAGGAAGTGGCACCAACTGAAGATTGGAGACGGGTGCAGCCCGCTGTACATAACTTAAGAGACCTTTGGGGGGGTCTCTTATTTCTTTGGAAAAAGATGGAGTGTTAAGCTTTGCTCATTAAAATGAGAATAAAAATGGAAGTAGTTCCGATACTTCCATTAAAAAGCGATATTATCCCGATCCGGTTTGCTCCATGGCCAGGTCGTACATCTCAAAGAGTTTCTCGTATTCTGTTATGACGACTGCGTTCCCGAAAAACTTTGAACAATGGATGCAGGTGCAGTTATCCAAAACAATGGCTACATGAGTGAATCTTCGATCCTTCGATGCGGTCTTGTGTTTCAGATACAGCATGAAGCCAACTGGTGGGTTGGTCAATTGAGAGGGCAGAATATTGAGTCGAAGCGGGGGAAGTTTGAGGCCAACGTTCTCATACACCAGTCGCACGAACGTGAGGCAGTTGAAATGTACCCGATCATATTCTCTTCCGAGATGACGAAGAGCTTCAGTGACAATATCGCGTTGCTTGTCTTGAGACAGCATTGCGATTCACCTCCTTACGATACTCAGGGGTTAGTAAATGAATGGCGGGATATATTGGAAAGGTGCAGTGCTCTGATGATAACCCCCACGCCGGCATCCCCATCAAGAAAGTCGTAATGGTCCAATTGACAAGCTCTTAAATCGATAGTATCTATGAAGAGACGGCGAGTGGGTAAATCTTGCCCCCGTAGCTCAACGGACAGTAGCGGCCCCGTCCTAAGGGGATGATGATGGTTCAATTCCGTCCGGGGGCACATACCAACTTCTGTTCATGGAAAATAACGGAGGGTTCGCATAGTGGTCTAGTGCGGCGCACTCGAAATGCGCTTGGGGAGAAATCCCCTCACAGGTTCAAATCCTGTACCCTCCGCAAAACCAAAAGGAGACGGCCTTGTATTGTCTTGTTTTGGTTTCTGGGAAGGATTTGAACAGGAGTTGGCGAAGAGAGAACGCGTTGGTCTCCCTCGGCGGAAACCTGCCTGCGCAGGCAGGTACTAAACCGAGGGGTGTTAGAACGACAATCTGCCGCAGAGCGGATGGTCGTTGTTTGATTCCTCCCGCCACTGCAAGCTAGATTCCCCTCAGGAGCCGCTTAATTATCCGCCGGACATCATCGGCATTTTTCGCTTTCATAAGTTCGATGCGCAACTCTTTTGCGCCGTCGAAACCGGAAACGTATGCCTTAAAGTGTTTCTTCATGACTTCGAAGTTCTTTAATCTCACGGGCTGGTCACTTTTATAAAGCCTCTCGAAAAGTTCCGTGTGATTGACCAAGCGTTCAAGCTTTTCTTTCACGCTCGGCGTGTACCCCGAGAAAAACCACGGATTCCCGAAAACGCCGCGCCCCACCATCATACCATCGAGGCTGGTTTCTTTTGCGCGCTGCTTTGCCTCATCGAGAGACGCAATATCTCCATTCCCCAAGAGAAGCGTTTTTGGCGCGATCCGATCCCGCATCTCCACGATCTTCGGCGCGAGGTTCCAGTGCGCCGGGACTTTCGACATTTCATTCCGCGTCCGGAAATGGACGATCAAAGCTGCGATATTTTCTTCGAGAAGCGCCGGCACCCAGGTTTCGATCTCGTTCTTCCGGTATCCGATGCGGGTTTTGACGGAAACGGGCAAGTCGCCGAGGCTGCGCTTCGCGGCACGGATGATCTCCTTCGCGAGTGTGGGGTTCTTAATGAGCGCAGCTCCCCCGCCAGACCTCTCGACGCCTTTGTCAGGGCACCCCATGTTGATATCGAGACCGTCGAAGCCGAGGTCGCGGATCAATGCTCCTATTCGCTCGAATTGGTCCGGCTTCCCGCCAAAAAGCTGCGCGACGATAGGGTGCTCATCCTTGCCATATTGAAGATCGATTAAAAGCTTCTCCCGACCTTCCGAGAGGAGACCTTCCACCGACACGAATTCCGTCCAGAAGACGTCGGGACCGCACCTTCCTCCCCTCCCTCCTCTGCTAAAGCTATGGAGGGTTCCTCGGTTCGCCTTGCGAACCTCGGAAAACATCCGCCGGAAAGCCGCGTCCGTAACGTTCGCCATGGGCGCCATCGCCATAATCGGCTTCTTCAACTTTTTCCAAAATCCGAGATTTATTCCTTCTGCCTTCTGCTCCATGTATGAGAGAAGCATACCCGAAATGGTACGTTGGGTTCAATGAGATTGTAAACTTTGAGTAACTTCCAAGGAAGGGTTTGACGAACTTTATGATTCCGAGTTTGGAATAAGCCATTTTACCTCTATCTTGTTCTGAGCCAAGAATATCCGCAGTATTAAGATGCCTACCTTGCCCTTAAATTGATGGAAAAATTCCTTTTGGCTGAGCGTAAAAGTAGGATGGTTGGCTTTAACCCTCTCGCCTTTTACCTCCACGAAATAAAATGGTTTTTCGAAACGTGATTTGGATTTAGATACACAGAAAAAGTCTTCTTTTGTTGAGTAAGAAGATAGGCACTGTCTCAGTAAACTGATGTCTTTAGCTGGAGTACTGGGAAGATGATCTAAAACAACTTTTCCATAAGCCTTGTATATATCTCCTATCATCATTTTTTCTAGCTTGTCTGGAATCATCCCCCTGCGACGAGGGCGGAGGTTGCGGCGTACAAGTTCACACAACACGATTTTCTCCCATGGAGTGAGTATCCTGTATTGCCTTCCAAGATCTGGGTCTGAAGAAACCCAAAATCGATTCGCCCAAAAATGTACGAAGCACTCTATTTCGGTTCTTAACTTTTTCTCAATAACCCGATCAGATAAGAAATCGGGGAAATATTTATTGTTGATCTCTTTGTTGGTAAAAAGTCTCCGTGGGAGCAAGTCATTTGTGAGAAGGTCTCGATTCTCTTTAAAGGAAATCCCAAACGGAGAAAGGAATGTATTGATAAGAAAATGGCGATCCTTCTTAAATGGCTTCTTGTAGTGTTTCTTGTATAGTTTTAGCATCTCAAAATATGACCGATCCCATGCTTTTTGAATAAGCATCTCTGGTTTATAAACTTGAAATGTTTTTGCTAATATTGGTTCCGCGATCCTTTTCTCGCATACATCGCCGAAGATTTCATTCGGTAGTTTAAACAGCTTCCTCTTATCTGTTTTGCTAAACGAAAAAGAGAGGTAGCTATAAGATTCCTCTCTTATTATTTTATATTTTCGTCTTTGCGGTTTTTTACCCATAGACAGTCTAAATTCAATGAGACATACGCACTTTAGCTTAAGACCTTCTGGAGAGTTGCGGGGTTATTCAATAACCTGATGCCACTGGCTGTAAATATCTTGATTCGAGTTCAGGGTAAAGCCCGAGGCGGCTGCCAAAAATGCCGTGGTCCCTGTTGTTGATACGGTGATTATTTTTACTAAGGTGTTCTCCTCCGGCGGATGTTGTAGTTTTGCATCGCAGTTTCTGCAGATGGCGGGAAGCGACTCCATAGCCACGGTCAAACCCATACTGGCAATTATCATCGCCCCACAGATTTTACATTTTGCGCTAGCCATAATCGGTGTTATAATTTTTCCCTTTCGAGATATTCTTTAATTCTCTCACGATCTTCATTTTCCTTATCGCCCTTGAAATACAGTTCAATAAAATCAATCCGTTGTTCTTTTTCGTGGTAGGCGTAGATTACTCGGAGCGATGAACCCTTGAGATAGCGACAAAACAACCGCGCTTTTATGACGCAGAAAGTTTCATTCTGAGTGATGATATTGAAGTGCTTGCTGTTGCCGAGAGGAATAACCGAAACGACTTTCTTGAATTCCTGGATATCGTCAGGCAGCGACTGATATTTTTTGGCGAGTCGCTTGAACTCTTTTTGAAATTCTGGCAGTTCATCAAAGTTCATCGCTATAGTTCCTCACGGAGTATTTCTCATCACGATAAAAGACACTTTCGTAGGAGAGTGGCTTGCCGTCCTCCGCGGATTTCCATGGGATGTCCTCGTGTGAATAATTTTCTATCTCTTTGGCATTCTTGTCTGAAAGCCGCGCGAGCACATCATCAATATGTTCAACCTCTCGCGCGGAAAGAATATTGAGATTGGGATGCTTCCGCGGCAGGTATTTTTTCTGTTCATATTTAAAGTACTGGCTTTTTACCCCCTCAAGCTCGCCGCTCTTCTCCATATCTTCAATGACGGTTCCAAGCTCGACCGATGTCGGCCCGTGATGGTTTTTGATGTACGTCGCCCCCATCAGATTCTCTTCGAATTTCTCGTAATAATCGAAGTCAATAAAGTAAAGAAGCTTATGCAACACGGTTTCGCCGACATTCGGTTTGCTTCCCACTTTCTCTAGAATATATAAAAGCACCTGCTTAAATTTCTCGAGGTTCTTTTCCATGATACGAATCTTGAGATCGGCTGAATCGTCTGATATTTTTTTACCACGTTCGATAACAACTTCATGCTTCGGCGCCTTTTGTGCGAGAAAATTTTCAAGAGTAATACCAAAAACATCTGCAAGCTTTTGCGCCTCAGTAACAGTTAAATCTCGCTCTCCTCTTTCAATCTGTATATATGTCGGGCGGGAAATGCCAAGTTTCGACGCCAAAAACTCCTGCGTGAAGCCCCGTTCTTCTCGCAGTCGTTGGATAAATTTTGAAAGCATAGCCTAATAGGAATTATCTCGACTTTGCTATCAAGATAGCTCATGTCAGAATATTTGTCAATACCAATGTCAAAAGTTATACACAGCCCCTCACCTACCCCGCCGCCTTCAATTTCACTTTCGCGCCGAGGGGAAGGGCTTAGGAATTCACGAGAACTCCGAGCACCCGATCACACAAGGCCTCGAATTTCGTATAACCGGCGGCCGTGTTGAAATGGCCCGCGTTCGGTACGAAGAAAAGCTCGACGCCGAGATGCTTTGCGAGCTCCTTGCCGTTACTAAGGCCGACGTACGGATCGTTGTCCGACTGGAAGACGCCGAAATATTCCGCCTTCTTCTTAATGTTGTCCCAAGCGAAATCATTTCCTGTGAAAGCGTTGTCCCGATCGTTGTTCGCGATGGGCGGAATGCCGATGGGCGTTCCGACGAAGAAGACGGCTCTGACCGGATGATTTAGTTTCTCCAGTACCCGCAGAAGGAACTTGCCTCCCAAACTGTGGCCGATGAGGATTGTTTGTTTGTTGATATATTGCTCGTATTCCTTCAGCACGTCGAACCACTCGCCGATCTTCGCGGGCACGACGGGCGGCGACGGAAATTGAGGAACGAAAACCTTGCAGCCGTGCTTTTCGAGCTCCGCCTTCATCCAAGGAAACCAATTCTCCCCGGGGTATCCTTCCGTACCGTGGAAGATGAGAACGTTCGTCGCCATGATTCTATTGTACTCCACTACCTTCAGTTGACTTTATTCCTCGGAGCTTTGCCTTCGAGAAAGTCGGCCATGTTCCCGACAAATATTTCCTGCTTGGCGATTCGCGCCTCGTCGCTTATGAACGCGATGGGTGGATAGGTAACGCAGTTCTTGAACCTTACAAGCTTCGCAAGTTCTTCCTTCGGCATTTCGTCCGGATGATCAAAAACGAACGTCATGTCGTTCTTCGAAAGCCGGGCAACCAGCGCATCCGTATTGATGACCGTCGGCGGAACCGTACTCACAAGGATACTCCCCGGTTTCATGAGCGGCAGGTTTTCGGCATTCAGGAGCGCCTTTGTTCCTTCCGACTCCGCGACGTTCACGGAGATAAAGGTTGAATGGCTCAAAAGATCATCGAGTTCCCGGTACTGGAATGGGG
Organism: bacterium; assembly: GCA_027310365.1. Lineage (GTDB taxonomy): Bacteria > Patescibacteriota > Minisyncoccia > UBA6257 > GWB1-50-10 > JAKAHT01. The sequence continues at coordinate 23,706 of DAIDAY010000002.1, read as the reverse complement.
ATTCTTTTTTCGTGCGGGACCAATAACTGACGTTGGCACCGAAACCCGCCGCGAGTTCCGCGACGCGCCTCCCGATATTCCCGAGACCAATGACACCAAAGTCGCTGCCTTTCAGTTCCCGGGCGCACATCCCCTCGAAACTGTAGTTACCCAACTCGGAACGCTTCAAACCTTCTTTGATGCCCCGCATCTCGTGGAGGAGCGCCGCGATCACAAACTCCGCGACGGATTCCGTGCTGTATCCGCCGAGGTTGCAGACGGGGATGTTTCGTTTGGCCGCCGCGGCAAGATCGACGATGCCGTACGCCGTCGCGAGGATGCCGATGTATTTCAAGTTCGGCGCGGCAGCGATGATGTCTTCGTCAATGGGAATCTGGAAACCGACCAAGAGACAATCACAATCTTTCAACTCTTCCTTCAATTTCGGATCATCAACGTCAAGGGATACCCTCTTTTCGACCAAAGCGTCGATCTCGCCCCAATACTTGGGGTCAAGGTGCGTATCCGCGATTTTTATCAAAACTGCTTTTTTGAATTTCATATTGTTTTATCATACCACAAAGCCAATCTTACGATGTCCGGTATCGTAGACTCAACGGGTGTCATCTTCACACATGCCATTGACATCTCAAGATAAATAATTTATTATTTTGTTCTCAGTGTTCATTGTTACAAAGAATAGTGACGGAAATCCAAAAAGGAGGTTTTTATGAACGACAGAAAGGAAATCGAGCAGCTGCTGCTCGACATATTGGGCGGCAGTTTTGAACTCACTACCGAGAAGGCAAGCAAGATCATCGACATACTTGACGCAGCACCCGAAGCGGATCAGATACCGCTCTTGGCATTCGTACTACGCACCAGTCACCTTGCACTCGAGAGTGATTTCACAGATAAAGGGCGCAGGATGACCAATGAGCGATTTCAGGAACTCAGTGAAACCATCTTGACCGATGCCCTCAAGGTCTTTCACGTGTGGATCAAACACAACCCAACGGAAGAGTACCTCGCAGAGAAAGTATGGGCGTATCAAAAGCGTTTCGAAAAAGACGATGAGAGAGATTTCTTTCTGACCGCGCTTTTGAGAGACAGCCACACACCCTATACCCGCATCCCGGACGACATCTATTTCATTGATGACCTCGACGAATCCCCGGCAGCCGCACCTGCCGAAGACGGCAGCCTCGCCAACGAACGCGAAGAGACGGCTCTCATCATGAACCTTCTGAATCGCGGTTCCAGCGACGAAACTGCCCTCGCGGTTGCTCTCTGGAATATCATGGACCGGCAGTCATCGCTCTTCGATCGCTTTAAGATTTTCCGCATCATTCTCCATATGGTAAAGAAGGATGCGGAAGAGACCACCGGAGCGGAGATGGCAGGCAGAATCCAAGAAATGTTCAGCCGGCTTGTTGAAGAGATAAAGGGTCACGGCGTTCTCGGGATCGCCATCAATGCGAAGGATTTACCCAAGGAAATACGGGATGTCATTGAAAAAATGAGAAAGAAGGAGTAAAAATGGCTGCATTTAATGAACTGCTTGAAGCGAAGCTCAACCTACTCCACAAGCTTCTTGTTCCGCCGGAAAACATAGCAGAAGTAGAAGCAGACTGGGATCGTCTCATCGCGCTCGCCGAAAGCGACAAGAAAGATGGCTACAAAAGCGCTTGGGACGAGTTCACGGAAAAATCCGAATCCGACTCGGCTCCAAACCGAGTCCACGGTTAGGCGATGTTCCTCGCCTCGAAACTCAAGTTTACCGAGACGGCAAATAGAGAACACACAAGTTTCATCGACAACCGCACAGTACCCACCGTGCGGTTCGTTTTTTTAAATTTCCCATCTTGGACGCGCGACAAGATCTCGGTGTGGAGCCTGTGTCGTCTTCGTTATACCGCTGCTCCTTTCCATTCAAGTCCGTGGCCTTCCCGCCAGCCTCTTCGGCGATGATCCTCAATGCCGCGACATCATATCCTCGGCGAACCATAATTTTTTTCGAGACAGCCTGAGCGGGGAGATATTTCATGAGAAAATAGTTATCCACAGATTTTTTTCGAATGAAAACTCTATAATAAAGATATAGAGAAAAGAGTCTGACGCGATTGGAGAGTCGACAATCCAACATCACGACTTAAAGCAAAAACAAAAAACAATGGCAGCAAAAAAGAAGGCAAAGAAGTCTTCGAAGAAGGCCAAGAAGAGCAAGAGAAGATAATCATGCTCAATAATCGTCCCCCTTACGGGGGGCGATTATTTTTTGCTCCTTGGGTACTCTCCCATCGAACCCAATGAAAATCCACATCTTCCGGCGCGCACTTAATCTTTATGAGATGGGGGGTAAAATGAACACATGCTCGGCAACGACGCAAAAACCATTAGAATCATCAAAAAGACCATGCCGGCCGTGGTTTCCATCGTTCTCTCCAAGGACGTGGAGGACCTAAAAAAAGAATTGGGGTTATCGAACGAATCATACGGGAAGAAATCGAAGAAAAGAAATGAGATACCCAAGGACAAGATCAATGCCGACGGCACTGTCGAGATCGGCGGCGGTTCGGGATTTTTTGTCGACGAGAAAGGAATCATTCTTACCAACAAGCACGTCATCGCGGAATCAAAGGTTACCTACAAAGCAATCACAGACAAAGGGGAGGTTTTCGAAGCGGAACTTCTCGCGCGGGATCCAATCAATGACGTCGCCATCTTGAAAATCTTCCCCGAACACGGAGAATATTTTCCCTTCCTCAAACTCGGCAATTCTTCGAACGTCGAGTTAGGACAGACGGTTTTGGCAATTGGCAATGCCTTAGGCATTTTCAAGAATACGGTTTCGATGGGAATCATCTCCGGACTCTCGCGATCCGTGAAAGCAAAACCAGATCCCCGCGAACCGATTCAAGAACTGCGCGGCCTTATTCAAACCGATGCGGCCATCAATCCGGGAAACTCCGGCGGTCCTTTGGTTGATTTGAAAGGGTATGTCGTCGGCATCAATGCGGCGGTGGTGGCCGGAGCGCAAAACATCAACTTCGCCATACCGATCAACACGGCGAAGCGCGATGTCGACGATTTAAAAAAGTTCGGCAGAATCAAGCGGCCGCTCCTCGGCATCCGCTATGTCACGATCGACAAGAACATGATGGAAAAAATGTCCCTTCCCGTCGACTATGGCGTGTACGTCACGAAGGAGCACCCCATGGATGAAGCTGTGGTAACGGGAAGTCCGGCGGACATCGCCGGTATCAAAGAAAACGACATCATCATCGAGTGGAACGGTGAGCACCTCACGAGCGATTCTGTCCAGGATATGCTCGACCAGTCGAAGGTCGGGGACAACGTGAAATTGAAATTCCTCCGCGGCAAAGAGAAACTGGAAGCCACCGTAACGCTCGCCGAACGGAAATAGAGCTTCAGTTCCCGCTATTCTCATTGCTCTCATTTCCAATGAAACTCCCCGCCTGTGAGGCGGGGAACTCCCGCTACACGAAAGCCATGCAGCTCATCGGTCATTTTTAGTAGATGTATTCGTCAACGAGAAGACCCTTGGCATCTAAGAGGAGGACGCGATCGTGGCTGGGATCGAACGGCCAAGCGCCAGGAGACCAGATGAGCCATTGGTTCATGAAAAAATCAGGAGAACTTCTTTCGAGAGTGTAGCAGCCCGCATAGTTGAACCGATCCAGGAATGCGCGGCATTCGTATTCATAGGTGAAAGCATTCAACTGCTGGGGCGTCGGTATGCGGCAGCTCCCCAAAGAAAGGATAAAGCTTTGGCAGTCGCCGGGGAAAGTGGATATATCCGAGCGCTGGTATAGGCTTACGGAAGTGCATGGGAGCGTCGGAATAAACCGGTAGGTATTGTTCAGATAGCCGGCGCATTGGTTCATTCTGAGATTGGCGCTGACGGGGCTGTATGAATTATAGATGTCCAGCCGGCCGCCGCTCGGGAAAACGATGTTTTTCTTGTCTCCGAATCCGGGCGGAACAAAGTCGTCGATCGCTTGAGGAATCGGCATAGCTCCTTTATTTGACTGCAATTTCCATCCCGTTACGTCGACAGGGTCCTTGAGAGTGTATGAAGCATTGAGAGAAACGCGTTTGAGGGCATAACTTCCGGAGGATACCGAGACAGAACCGATTCGCACCTGGCCGTAGGAGGGCGAGAGGTCGGCAGCGGTGAACCCCGCCGGCGGCGTTATCGAGCTTTGGTTCCGGATCGCGACGCCGGGAGTTTGCCCCGATGACGGGGATGAGAGAGTGCCCGTGGTGCTCCTGGAACTCGGCGTCTGATTCGTTTGGCTTACCGAAACGCTTCCCTTGCCGTTGTTGTACTGCGAAGGACTGCGGAAATTAATTTTGAAGAGAGAACCGAGGTTCTCAAACTGCGCACTTTTGCTCACCTGCCGCACGACGAAAACCAGCGCCACAATGACCAGAATGATCGCTACGATAAAAAAGATGGTTTTCCACATGCTAGACCCTATTTTCAAAGTATCTTCGACTGTGATACTGACCAATCTCCCTGAGCGCAATGAGCAATGACGAAGGTGTATTAATCTCTGACGATGCACCGAGGAAGAGCGAAGCAGCGATTCGGGGAAATTGGCCGTATCCCGAAGGGTTTTCGCTCTTTTCTCGATCCACAGCGTTGGAGCTGCGTCGCTGGACTTCTGTGAAGCACAGCTTCCTTGCTCCGCCTTGTGGCATCGTGAAAATAGTTGAAAACGCAGTTTGAAGCATACTGTGAAATTAGGGTCTCAAATAACCAGATTAATAATCTTTCCTTTTATATATATCACTCTCTTCACCTTTTGTCCTCTCAGGGCTGCCGCGACGGTTTCAACCGAAAGCGCACGGTCTTGAACAGTTTCCTCCGAAGTTCCCGCCTCAACCATGACGCTTCCGCGCCGTTTGCCGTTCACCTGCACGATTACCTCGACGGCATTTTCTTTCAGCATTTTTTCTTCATACGCCGGCAACGATTCAAGGTGAATCGAACTTTTGTTTCCGAGTTCGCGCCACAATTCTTCCATTATGTGCGGAGCGAAAGGCGCAAGCAGTTTCAGAAAATCTTCGAAGAAATAACGCGGCAAACCGGTCGCCTTTTCCTGTTTCTCGGCTTCGTTCAAAAGGATCATGAGGGCACTGATCGCCGTGTTGTATTGGAGGCTCTCGATGTCTTCCGTCACTTTCTTTATCGTCTTGTGGAGAATCCGTTTGAAACCATCGGGCACATGATGCGTGTCGGCGAACGCCGGAGCGGAATGCACGGACTTTTTCGGATCGAGCACCCGTTGAGTTATCTTCCACACGCGATCGAGAAAACGCGTGATCCCCAAAATCCCGCTGTCGCGGAAATCGCCGCCTTGCTCCAAAGGCGCCATGAACATGAGATACATCCGGAGCGCGTCGGCCCCGAATTTCTTGATGTACTCGTCGGGATTCACCACGTTTCCTTTCGACTTAGACATCTTCGCACCCTCCTTAATAACGAGACCATGAGCGCGGAATGTCGTGAAGGGTTCTTCAAAATCAACCAACCCCCAGTCATGGAGCGCCATCGAAACGAACCGGGAATAGAGCAGATGCAAAACCGAATGCTCGGCGCCGCCGATGTACATGTCGACCGGCAACCAAACTCGCATTCGCTCCGCGAATGCGGAATCTCCAATTTTCAATTTTCCATTATTACATTTCATGAGGTAGCCGATATAGTACCACGAAGAATCCAGAAAGGTGTCCGAAACGTCCGTCTCGCGCTGTGCTTTCGATCCGCAAGCAGGGCATTTCACCTCGTAAAACGTTTTCACTGAAGCGAGCGGCGATTCTCCTTTCCCTTCCGGCCGGAAATCTTTGACCATGGGAAGTTTCACCGGCAAATCCTTTTCAGGCACGGCATACCAGCCGGGCATTTCTTTGTTTTCCCCCTTCCCTGCCGCGGCGCACACCTCGCAGCGGATCATCGGAATCGGCGGACCCCAGTAGCGTTGGCGTGAGATCAGCCAATCGCGCAAATGGAACTGCGTTTTCTTTTCACCATGCACGAATTTCGTGATTTCCCATTTCGCTTCTTCGGAATCTACGCCGTCGAATTTTCCCGAATTGACAACCTTGCCCACACCGAGAAGCGCCTCGGAAGGAAAATGAGCCGGATTGCTCGTTGTGTCATACCCAAGTTCGATAGCACGAGCTACGCCCTCGCGAAGAAAAGCGAGCCAGTGATCAAGGTCGCGTTCTTGGTTGTATCCTTTCCAATTTTTAACAATCTCCGCCGCCGGCATCCACTCAAGGTGGAGGTTTACTTCGTGCGGTTCAGGATGGCGTTCTTTTACTTTGTCGCTCCGCAGAATGACGAGAAAACATTTCGTCAACCCCGATCGATATACTTGCTTGCGGCGGTTGCGGTAATGGGCGAAGCATGTTCCGATTTCCTCCACATGACTGAAATCGTAAAGGCCGCTTTCCTCCGCTATCTCGTGAAGCGTCCCTTCTCTTCCGTCTTCCCCGTCATTAAATCCGCCGCCGAAGAGCCGCACGATGCCGTCGGGATGCACGGCTACGGCATATTTTTGAGTCCGGGGGTCGAAGACGACGCCACATCCCCCATCTCGACGCTCTTCGCTGGGCCGGGGAATGCCGGTCTCGAGAGCGATGACCTGGCGGATCGGCAAGCCGAACTTCTTCGCAAATTCAAAATCCCGCTCGTCGTGGGCCGGCACCGCCATAATCGCACCCGTGCCATAGCTGCCCAATACGTAATCAGCGACCCACACGGGAATTTCTTCGTCGTTCGCCGGATTGATTGCTTTGATTCCCTTGAGTTCAACACCGGTTTTCCCGCGCTCCGCCGAAGCTTTATGCGAAGATAAGTCTTTTCCCCCCGCAATCCGTTCTTCGTCCGACTTACCAGCCGCTTTCTTCGCATACGCCGCAACCTCTTTGAAATTTGAGATGCGATCTTTGAGCTTTTCAACAAGTTCGTGTTCAGGCGACAGCACCACATACGTCGCGCCAAAGAGTGTGTCCGGCCGCGTCGTGAAAACTTCAAGATAAGGACGTCCGACGTCCTTAATATTAACGCCAACACTTGGGACGTCGGACGTCAGTCGAAATCTCAGAAGAGCACCTTCGGACTTCCCTATCCAATTCCGCTGGGCGATTTTCACCTTTTCGGCCCAGTCGATGGCATCCAAGTTTTTCAAAAGCCTGCCGGCGTATTCGGTTATCTTAAAAAACCACTGCTCCAATTCCCTCTTTTCAACGACTGCGCCGCATCGTTCGCACTTTCCCGCGATGACTTGCTCGTCGGCCAAGACCGTCTTATCCTTCGGGCACCAGTTCACCGACTGCTTCTTACGGTACGCCAATCCGTGCCTCCACATCTGGACGAAAAGCCATTGCGTCCAGCGGTAATACTCGGGATCGTACGTCTCAACATGTTCTTGCCACGCAAAACCATTCCCGATCATCCGGAGCTGCTGATAAAACCTTTTCTCGGAAACTTTCGATTGTTTCACCGGATGGGTACCTACCTTCAGTGCGTAATTTTCCGAATGGATGCCGAAGCCGTCCAAGCCGATCGGCTCGAGCACGTCGTACCCCTCCATCCGTTTGAAGCGGCCGTAGATGTCGCTCCCCGTGAAGGCATACATGTTCCCGACATGCAATCCTTCCGCCGAAGGGTACGGAAACATCATAAGGTTATAGAATTTCCCCTTCTTCCGGGGCTTTTCGATATTCGGTTCGTACGTCTTGTCTTTCAGCCACTTCGCCTGCCACTTTTTCTCGATTCGGCTGAAATTATACTTCTTCATGATGGATTCATTCTAACCAAAAAAACCCTCTTTTTGAAGGTTACTTCGCTCATTCCAATAAAAAGAAAGGAGAGGAGAGAATTGTTTTTGAGAAAGCCCTCGGAGGCGAGTGAGCTTGGTCTCCAGGGGGTCACGCGCCGAGAGCGCAGGGTGGCGCTTGCCGCTGGAGCAAGCGAACGCCCGGTTCCGAGAAAATGATTCTCTCCTCGATTAAAACCTCAAATCTTCCGGACAAGCAATCTTCTTCCACCATGTCGCCCTCACCACCCTTACCGCTTTACCATCTTCAACCATCTGGGCCATCGTCTGCGGCAAGCCGAATTCTCTCGACGTCGGGTCGGCCAGTTGGAGCGGGTAGTCGAAGTAGCTTTCGTCGAGGACGTATGCCGCTGCATTCTCGAGCATTCCCCTTTTTGCCTCCGCCCGTTCGTCTATTGCGATCATATTTCCTTCTCTATCCACTTTTATTTCCGCCCGCTTCCCGCCGAGGATATCTTCCGGAAGTTCGCATCCCAAAACCGACAGCGGATAGCTTATCAGCTTTTGCAAATCTTCTTTTGCGTAAAGGTCATCTCCCATCAAAATAAGAAACCTTCCCCTGAGAAAAGGCTTGCAGAGAGAAAGAGCGTGACCGGTACCCTTCAGTTCTTTCTGTTCCACGTATGTTATTTTCTTCCCGAGGTGCCGTTCGCCGAACGTCGCTTTGATTTGATCCCCGAGGTAACCCACAACCAAAATAACCTCATTGATTTCACCGGGGAGGTTTTCCAGTTTGTACTCGAGGAGCGTTTTTTCGCCGATCTTCAAAAGCGGCTTTGGGGTACTTGCCGTGAGATCTTTCATCCTCGTGCCAAGTCCCGCCGCCAGTATGACTGCTTGCATAGAGCGTATTATGCAGTATCGATGAGGATATTTGTATATTGACTTTTGACTTGATATATGTCATAATTTACCCAGAAAATAAACAAGAAACCTCCCTACGCCCTAGCGGGCATGCTTGCGGAACAGGTCACTACCTGGGCAGGCGCTGAAACATCCTTGAGGTTTCGGCTTTATGTTAAACTTTTTTCTTCAATTAAAGTCGGTCCCAACGACGTTAAATATTGGGGAGGAAAATATGTATAAAATTGTTGAGAATTCTCGCGGCGAGCGTCGCGCGTTCGCCATCACCGTCGGCACCCAGGAAGGGTACGGTGACTCCGCTAAGAAACATACCCTAATAGAGGTGGTCGAAGCGGCGAAGTCCTGGATGATGGAGAGGGCCGCGTTAGGGAAATCTTTCATCACCGGTACTTTCACGCCAGGCGAAGTAGTTTATGCCTGGCCGGAAGGCGATGGGAAGGCCGGCGGTGGCAGCGAACCGAACGCTGTCTTCCAAGGAGAGGTTACACCTCTCTACGGAAGTCATCTCGCCAACGAAGAGGTCGAGGGAATGTTAAATGACCTCGCCTCCCACCTTGGTGAGAAAATGGGCCAAACTCGCGTGTACGTCAGGTATCGCGAGGAGGTTTGGATCCTCCAAGCGGAGGGTCAAGGAACCCCAACCGGAAATTGACGAAAACGAGGTGTGGTCTAAAAGCCATACCTCACAAATTAAAAGGAGAAAATAATATTGAAGAGATTAGTTTTTGATCCTTTTGTTTCCGTTCGGGAAACAGGAGGATGCACATTCGAGCCGGATATGGGTTGGTGGACGCAAATAAGCGGTCCAACTCAAGAAAGGTTTGGGCGTGCATTAAATGATAGTCGAGACGCTCTCTACATTCCAACGCTTCAAAAAACGGGCGAACCGGTTGATGTGGCAATTGTTGAGTTCTTTAAGCAACAAGCTGCAAAAATCGGATTACTTGACCTTGTATGTGCAAGCGGGATGTGGGTACTCTCGACGACGGGTGATGTTCAAACCGAAACTATCTGGATTGCACGAGGAAAATGCGGCGATCTCGATAGAATGAGGGAGCTTACTTACAACATTAAAATTTTTGCGAACCAAGATTGTGTCGCCTGGGAAGAAAACGGCGAGATGCAGTTTACTGGTTCCGCGAAGGAAGGAAAGGAAATGAAAAAAATTTGGGTTGTTCCCCGGAACGACCTTGAAGCGGTCGAAATCATAAACTTGCTTCACGACGTCGGTGAGACCGTGATTGTCTCATCCCAGCCGTGGGGAGCAAGCTGGGAGAAACTGGAAAATCCGGTTGTGCAATGGGTCGAGAAAGTTCTTGCACAAAACCCCGACACCGAGGTGGTTGGGGTGGAGCTTGCTGGCACTGCCCGCTGGGGTGGCAGGACAATCGATCATCACTTTTACAGTGATGATGATCGTTCGAGTGAAAAATCTTCGATTGAGCAGGTTGCTGAAGAACTCGGTGTGCCACTCAATCGGTATCAGCAACTTGTCGCGGTAAACGACAAGTGGTGGATACCGGGTCTTCAAAAAGCCGGCGCGACGAAAGGGGAAATCGAAACGATACGCATCTCCGATCGCTGCGCTCAAGGCATAACGCCCGACGAGGAAGCCCAAGCGGTCAGAGATATCCAAGCGGCGGAGTGGCGCGGGAGGAAGTGCATCGTACGATGCAAAAAACACACTTCCTGCTACACCGACCGTATGTTCGGCACCTATGATGAGCTTATTGTTGCTGCGCCGGACAAGTGGATTTATTTCGGCCCGCGGCATCATGAAATCAACAAACTGATTCATGATGCGGGTCTTGGTAACCCTCGTGATTGGGTAGGTGGCGGAAGTGAATCCGGCTTTGCTGGATTTATCTCGCCCTCCGAGGATGTCCAGAAGAAAATCTTAGATTTCTTCTGGAAATAATAGTAACAGACCCGAGCCACGTCTTTAAACTGGCTCATTTTTTGTTTTCAATCTCCCGCGACAGGTATGGATTCGCCGCGGGATTTTTGTTTTTTCTACACGAAGTTAAAAGGCCATGACTAAATAACTTAGTGCGAGATTCCGAAAATCCTCTCGGCATTCTCGACGGTTTGCGTCGCCATCTTTTCGACGGAAATTCCCTTGATCTCGGCAAGCTTCTTTACCGTTTCCACGACGTACGCCGGCTCATTCCGCTTTCCGCGATACGGGATGGGTGCGACGTACGGCGCATCGGTCTCCGAGAGAATTCGGTCGAGAGGTAAATACTCGACGAGGGTTTTATAGTCCGATATGCCGGCTTTCGGCGGGTAGGTAACCGTGCCGCCGAAGGTAAAGCCAAAACCAAGATCCAGGAGTTTCTTCGCATCATCCTTAGTGCCGGTGAAAAAGTGGACCACGCCCAGATTGCCGGTATTGAGTGTTTCGTAGTTAGCGCTTAGTACATCAATCAAATCGCTAAACGCATCGCGGCAGTGGATCATGAGCGGCTTTTTCACCTCTCCCGACAGCTTCATTTGTTCCAGGAATGCCTCCCTTTGCTTCCTCTTCATCACTTCAATATCTCCCTCGATGTGAAAATAATCCAAGCCGCATTCTCCTATCGCGACCGTCTTCAGATCAAGCGCCAGCTTTTTGTAATATGCATAATCAAACTCTTCACCGCGGCTGGTAAATGCCTTTGCCGCTTCGCCTCCGCCGAGTTCATTCTCATCGTGATGCGACTTCGCCGTGTGGATCGGATGCAATCCGATCGCCGCATACACCGGATTGCGCTCAAACTCGTGCGCGACCTCGACGGCGCGGCATGAAGTATTTTTTTGGGTGCCGACATTGATCAACCCGACGCCTGCCGCAAGCGCCCGCCGGATCGTCTCGCGATAGTCGTCTTTGAACGCCGCGAAGTGCGCGTGCGCATGTGCATCAAAAAATTTAAGCGTCATGGTTTTCTTATTATTTCAAGCGGGGGAATAAGAGGCCGCCTTTCCTCACCCTCACCGTATCGCCACTCCACTGAATGCTCTCGGTTATTTTTGCCGCTGTCTCCGGAAGGAAAGGATTCAGCATCACCGCAACATTGTCCAAGATAGCGACAAGATTGAAGACTGCTGCCGCCTTTTCTTCCCGGCCCTCTATCGCCCACGGCTTTTTGTCGTTCACCATCTCATCGCCGCATTTGATAAGATCCCAGATCGCCCCGATCGACTCATGAAATTTGAACTCTTCAAGCTTATTTTTCAAAATCTCTTTTTCTTCCTTGATCTTCTCGTCCACTTCCCTCTCTACGCGTGCAACGGCCATATCCCCCACCTGCTCTCCCAAAGCGAGAACTCTCGCCGCAAAGTTTCCTAAGCCGTTCGCCAGGTCCGCGTTGTACCGCTCTTCCAGTCTCCGGAACGTGAAGTCGCCGTCGGTGTACGCAGGGATTTCGCGGAGCAGATAATAGCGCAGCGGATCGGCTCCGTATTTTTTGATGATCTCCGAGGGATCGATGACGTTCCCGAGCGTTTTGCTGATTTTTTGTCCATCCGTCGTCACGTATCCGTGCACAAACTCCACCGTGGGGATGGGCAGCCCGGCACTCTTGAGCATTGCGGGCCAATAGACTGTATGGAAGCGGCTGATTCCTTTCCCGATGACGTGGAGACGAACGTCGCTTTTTGCCCAGTATTTCTTGAACAGTTCAGCGCCGGCGTCGGGATATCCCAAGGCCGTGATGTAATTTGCCAAGGCGTCGTACCACACGTACATCGTCTGGTGCGGCTCGTCGGGAACCGATACCCCCCATCCGTGCGTCCGCTGAATCGGGCGCGAGACGGAAAAATCTTTCAATCCTTTTTTGATAAACGCCAAGATTTCGTTCTTGCGAACCTCGGGGACGATCTTCAGGCGATCGCTCTCGATAAGTTCGCGGAGCCATCCTTCGTAGCGGGATAATTTGAAAAAATAATTTTCTTCTTCGACGGTTTCAAGTTTCTTGCCGGGATGTTCGGAACATTCTCCCCTCTCATTCAATTCGTCGGATTCATAAAATTGCTCGCACCCGATGCAGTATAATCCCCGGTACGTCTTCTTGTATAAATCCTCCTTTGCCGTCGCGCGCCACAATGCCTGCGCTCCCGCTTTGTGTTTTTTATCCGTCGTCCTGATGAACTGATCATGTGACACATTGAGCGCCTTGAGGAGCTCTTCGAACGCACCGGAGTTTTGGGCAACAAATTTTTCGACGCTTATTCCCTCTTTCTCCGCCGCCTGGAGATTTTTGATGGCGTTTTCGTCGGTCCCCGACAAAAAATAAACGTCTTTCTTCCGCGAGCGTTCATGGCGGGCGATAACGTCCGCCTCGACAAATTCCAGCGCATGGCCCACATGGGGCCGCGCGTTCACGTAGGGTATGGCTGTTGTCAGATAGAACCTTTCCATTACTCAATACTCAGCTCCAGTTTCTTGGATCGCTTCTCGGCAAGATAGTTGAATATCTCCTGGACGAGAACCGCGATGGGGACGGAAAGGATGATGCCGGTAAAGCCAGCGACTTCGCTTCCCGCGAGGATTGACACGAGAACCACCACCGGATGTACCTTCATGCTCTTTCCCATGAGGAGCGGAACCAAAACGTGGTTCTCGAGCTGCTGTATCAAAACGAAGAAAATCACGGCGTAAATCGCAAGCGCCACGGAATCGCCCGCCGCGACAACAAAGGCAAGCGCGCCCGTAATGACCGGCCCGATGATGGGGACGATTTCAAGAATGGCAGCTAAGAGTCCCAGAATCGCGGGATACTTCACGCCGATCAAGAACATGCCGAGGAAAACCATGACGCCGACGAATAAGCTCAAGGCGAATTGGGTAGCTAACCATCGCCGCATTTTCTTTTCAAAACCCCTGAAGATCGATACGACATCCTTCTCGTATTTCTCGGGCAAGATGATTTGAAGCATCCGGTCGGCTCCATTTTTCTCCATGGAAAGGTAGAGCGTGACGATGATGGTCGAAAAAATGAAAACGATGTTTTGCAAGATCGCAAGAAAGGTTGCCGAGAACGACAAGTTGATGGACGCAAGAAATCCGGAGACCTTACTGATGCCCGACTGGACGCTCGTGATGGACATCGAGGTCAGGCTTGCCGGCAAAGACGGCAGGATCTGATTCAACTTGGCGAGAAATCCTGCAAATTCGCCGATCAAGATCGGCAAGGCGATATATGCGACGAGAGCAAGGGTGAGAATGCCCACTATGAAGACGGTTGCCGTGGCCATCACTCTTCCTATTTTCAGCTTTTCACTCAAGAATGCGATGATCGGTTCGATACCCAAAGAAAGCACAATGCCGATCAGAAGCACCGCAAAGGCCGCACGGGCGAAATAGAGGAGAAGGGCGAATCCAACAAAAATGAAGATACGCCAGAGCGCCGTCCAACTTACTTCCAACTTTTGCGACGATTGATTCACACCCTTAATATATCAAGAAAACTCCGCTTCTTGAAGGGCCCGATAACCGCCAAATTCAGCCGGTCGTTCCGGACGATTTGCCGTACGGCGCTCCGTATTTCGTCCGCCGTCACGGCGTTGATCTTCTTTGCGACTTCCTGCGGCGTCGAGAGGCCCAGTCTAAAGATTTCCTGTGCGGCGTAAAAGGAACCGATTTCGTCGGATCCTTCGAGGGACATAAATAAATTCCCGATGAGGTGCTCTTTGGCGCGCGCGAGCTCCTGCGCGCCGATCTTTTCATTTCCCGCCCTACTGAATTCCTTGAGAGCGGCTTTCACCACCAGGTCGATTTTCTCGTGTTCGACGCCCGCAGCCATTTCAAAGAGGCCGTGATCAATGGAGAGATCCGCATCGGCGCGCACGTAGTACGCCGCGCCGAGTTCTTCCCTCACTTTTTGGAACAGCCGCGAACTCATGCCGCCGCCCAAAATATCGGCGGCGACCCTGAGAGCGTATTTCCGCTTGTCGTATACGTCGAACGCCCGGAAGCCCAAAACGAGGTGAGATTGATCGACATCTTTGAACGAAACGAGTTCGGCTGGCTTCCGCTGCGACTCTTTCGTCTTCGGTTTTGCTCCTTTTTTCCCGCCCGGCAATCCTTTGAAGTAATCCTCGGCCTTTTTGAGCATCTCTTTCTTTGCGCGCCCCCCCGCGATAGTGACCACCGTCGCCTGCGGAAGATAGTGCTTGCTCCGATAGTCGATAAAGTCGTCGCGGGAAAGTTTCCGGATAATTTCTTTTTTCCCGCCGATATCCCATCCCGCCGGCTGGTCGCCGTACACGACGTTCATGAAGAGTTCCGCCACCCGTCGCATCGGCGTATCCTCGTACATGTTGAGTTCCTGGATGATGACACCGCGTTCTTTTTCAATTTCTTGATGTTCAAACATCGGATCTCGGTACATATCCGCGACCACATCCAAGATTTCTCCAGCATTTTCATTCTTGGCTTTCGCATAATAGCTCGTGGACTCCTGGGATGTGAAAGCATTATACTGCGCTCCCAAGCCGTCGAGTTCGGAAGCAATGTCCATGGCCGTCGGCCGCTTGTGCGTCCCCTTGAAACACATGTGTTCAAGAAAATGCGACAAGCCATTGATTTCTTTCGTTTCGTATTCCGATCCGGCTTCGACGGAAACCATGACGGTTGTCGTCAAATTCTGGGACTCCGGCACGAGGATGACGCGGAGTCCGTTCTTCAACTTGAATCTTTGCGGTTTTGTCATGATTCCATTATACCGATGGGGAAACACAACCGGCAAGCTCAAAGAAAAGCTTGCCGGTTTTCCGTCGGATTGTTTTCGATCTACTGAAGAGTGAAAACGCCGCTCACGGCTGGCGTTCCGCTCTTGCCATCGATACCGATGGATATCTTATAGCTTCCCCTCGGTATAGAGGAATCGTATTGCCAAGCATAATTTCCCGTATCGGGGAGATTAGTCGTAAGCAACAAGATCGAGAGTCACCGTTGCGGGAGCATTTGCGACGCGAAGACGATCTATTTACCCTCTTTACTCTTCCCCCCAATCTTTTCTTTTAAATACCAATCAAGCTCCTTGATTTTTACACGATCTTGTTTCATGGTATCCCGGTCGCGTACGGTTACGTCATCATTCCCAAGACTGTCAAAGTCAACCGTGACGCAGAAGGGCGTTCCCGCTTCATCCTGCGTGCGGTACCGCTTCCCGATGTTTCCCCGCTCGTCCCACGCAACCATCATATCTTTTTTCAAATCGTCGTAGATTCTTTTCGCGACATCGACAAGTTTCGGCTTGTTTGCGAGGAGCGGGAAAACCGCCACCTTGTACGGCGCGAGCTTCGGATGCAAGCGCAGAACCGCTCTTGTTTCCCCTTCTTTCACTTTTTCTTCTTCGTACGCATCCATGAGAAAAAAGAGCGTCGCCCGATCAACACCGCCGGATGTTTCAATAATATAGGGGAGAAATTTCTCCTTCGTTTCCTCGTCGAAGTATGTCATGTCCTCGCCCGAGAATTTCTGATGCCGACTCACATCCCAATCGCCGCGATGATGGATTCCTTCCATCTCCTTCCATTCCCCTTTGGCATTGTATTCGATGTCGAAAGCGGCTTTGGCATAATGAGCCAGTTCGTCCTTCGCGTGTTCCTTGAATCGCAGGTTTTTCTTGTTTATTCCCAGCGAAACATACCAATCCATCCGTTCTTTTTTCCAGTATTCAAACTGCTTCATGGATTCCTTGTCATCGGGCTTCACGTAGTATTGGAGTTCCATTTGTTCAAATTCGCGCGATCGGAAGGTGAAACCGCCGGGCGTTATCTCATTCCGGAAAGCCTTACCGATTTGGGCGACACCGAACGGGATTTTCACGCGCGTGGACGATAAAATATTTTTGAAATTGACATGGACACCCTGGGTTATTTCTCCCCGGAGATATGTTTTTTGCTTTTCGCCCTCAATCACGCCGAGGTACGTCTCAACCATCAAATTGAACTTTTTGGGCGCCGTGAGCTCTCCGCCGCAGTCCGGACATTTCTTTCCTTCACCATGGTCGGCCCTGAACCGGTGATGGCACCTTTTGCATTCCACGAGCGGATCGGAAAACGATTCCAAGTGGCCGGATGCTTCCCACACCTTCGGGTTCATGATGATCGCGGCATCGAGCCCAACGACATCGCTCCGTTCCTGGATCATCGATTTCCAGAATTCGTTCTTGATATTGCGCTTGAGCTCGGTGCCCAACGGGCCGTAATCCCACGTGCCGGCAAGGCCGCCGTAAATTTCGCTCCCCGGATAAATAAATCCTCTTCGCTTCGCCAAACTCGCCACCTTTTCCCCGATATCCATGTTCGTCTCAATGGTACATTAAAACCTATCCCGTGCCAAACCACTCAACCGGCATCCCTCGCTCAGGCTGTCTCCGGAGCGACCCGCCTGCGCAGGAAGGCGAAGAGGAAGAGGCGAGAAAACAACTGGGACTGGGACTGTGTTTGAATCCCGAACTCGCCTCAAAATTCAGTACCTACTAATTTTTGAGGCGACGGAGTGAAGCTCCGCATATTCCGCTGCGGATGACGATGAGCGAGGATGCATGATGGTGAAGGGAGGTCTCTGCGGGGGATCGGGGTTTTTTATCGCTGCGTGACGACCCCCTCTCCGGGCGAAACCGTAAGGTCGGTGGGAAGAAGCGTCGTCAGCGGCTCATACGAAGCGTTGACGGACGTCCCCGTAAAATTGTCGTTGCCGCTCAAAATCGTTTTTCCCAAAATCGTTTTATAGGAACCGATATCGCTCGCATCCGGCGTCGCTTGCACCTGAAAAATACCCTCGATGGGACCGGTGATAAGGCCGCTGTTCGCCACAACATCGCCGACGTTCCAAACCATGCTCTGGGTCGAGGTATCGTACGCCGGCGTCGAGGATGCAATGTTACTTTTTGCGATGTCGGTGAAAGTAACGCCCGGCGGCAGCGGCGCGGAGATTTTCACTTCACTTAAGTCGTTCCCATAATTGCTCAAAAGCCAGTGGAGAGTATAAGTGGTGGGCACCCCTGCTTTCGGAGGGAAACTCCTCGCATTGACGATGCCGCTTCCCGGATCTTGCAAAAGCGCCCGAGCGTTCAAATATACCAAACTTGAAATTTTCGTCTCGACCGACGTCTCCGCGAACGTGCTGTTGCCCGAAACATAGTACGGCACAGAGGGAGAACTTACGGAAGCGACGACTCTTACGTACAGGTTCTTGGTCGACAATCCCTGGAGAGATGTCGGGATTGCGGAACTTACGTTCAGGCTGAAGTTGAGTCTCCCGGTCCCGCCGGGGGAAATAAATTGCAAAGGGGGCGTCGTGGCGCTCGTCCACGTTATTGTCCTAACGTTGGGATCGAAACTGCCGTCCGTCTTCACCGACGACCAATTGCCAAAACCGCTCAAGGCAGCTTTCACCGTGACGTTGGTGAGGGCGATGCCGCTCATATTGTTGTACTGGATGACGTAATTCAAAGTGTCCACCGGCTTCGCGACATAATGGTCCATTCCGTTGGTAAAAATGCTTATCCCAATGGGTGACGGCGAGAGAGAAAAGGAAGCGTCGTAATCGGCGACCTGATAGTTCTTCCCGTTCAAAACGGTGAAAAATTTGAGGGGGATGTCAAACGACGAAGCGCTGGAATTGGAAAATTTTCCCTTGATCGCAATGGTTCCCGTTGAACGGGCAAGAGAGGATCCCAATTGCCACACATTCGAAAGCGAGGAAGGCGGCTCAGAAGCCGAATCAAAGGTATAAGAATCAGGAAAATCGGCTTCCAATACCAGATTGGGAAAATCGAAATCGGAATTGTTGACATAGTTCACCGTAAAAGAGAAGGATGAGCCGTTCAGAATCTGGTCGGGTTTGACGACGCTCGCGCTCACCACCTCGCTCGAAACGAGAACGGCTGCGCCGCTTTTCACTTCAAACCGCGTTCCGTTTTGATTGAGATAAGAAAAAGAAACCGCAAGGTCCTGACGGGAATTCAAGCCTCCCACCGCAATGATTTTATACACCTTCTTCGTCAGACTGCCGGTACCGACGCTGCCGATGCTCTCCGAATAAATATTGCCGTTG
This sequence comes from bacterium, assembly GCA_027310365.1. Taxonomy (GTDB): domain Bacteria; phylum Patescibacteriota; class Minisyncoccia; order UBA6257; family GWB1-50-10; genus JAKAHT01. Next base: position 4,941 of record DAIDAY010000002.1, on the reverse strand, counting down.
ATCTTCGAGCTCCACAGGAGGAGACCTTCCGGCAATGTCACGGTGAGTAAACCATTTTGCATCGGGGCCCCCGAAATGTTTGTGATGTTAACGTCCAGCTCAAAAGGAACGCCCCGCGCGACATCCGAAGGGGCTGACACTGCCAAGTCGACGCCTCGGGGCTCGTTCAAATAATACACGATGAAAGCGGCGCCAAAGACAATGATCAGCAAACCGACGACGATCGCTCCCGTAAGGGTTCTTTTTATCCAGCGAGGTAAGTAATTCCTCTCCGTACTCTTCCGGTACTTCCTCATTCTTTTTTCTATAGCTTTGAGAGACATTTTCCCGCGTTGTTTCTGTTTAGAGGTATAATACGTTATTTCCGGGCAGCTTTAAACAACATGCATCGCAAAAAAATTCCTGGCTCGCTTCGCTGAAGGCCGTTACGCGCCGAGATCCACATTCTTCACACGACGCATTTTCCACACCGTAACCCAAGTGTCCCAGCAACGCGCGGAAATCGATCTCCCCCCGGCGACGAGCATCTCCAAGGAAATGCCACAGGCCTCCATCGGGCAAGCCTTCGGGTGAAAGCCGCTTCACGAGTGAAAGCACCCTCAGCATCCGGGCGAAAAAGACGGCATTACCATTTTTCTCCGTTATCTTTTCCTCCCGAAAGGAATCTGCAAGCGTAAGATTGTTCTTTTCAATGATTTTCACCGTGGCAAAATCAGCCGTATCCAAATGGGGAGATAACTTGGAGAGTATTTTTCTGCCTCCGGGAGATTGCACGCGTATGCGGCCGAAGCTTTCTGTGTAGAGATCAAACACTTTGTCGTGTTCTTTTTTTCCTTCAAAGCCCAAAACGATCGCCCGTGTGATGTATTCAGACATAACCTTAGTTTAAAATGCGATACTCAAACGTCAAAGCTGGAATGCAAAACTCTTTAACTTTGAACTATCTTTTCGGCGTTCGCCAATAGCCGAGGCGCGCCTTGCCGCCGATCATGAGGCGCGTTTGCGCATCCAGGGCTGGTATGGCTCCGAAGAATATGAAGACGATGGGCATAAGCGCCCACTCCAAAAGATACAAAAGATAGTATTTTTTCTTAAAATCTTTGGTCCGCGGTACCATAAGCACCAAGCTCAGAATCGCCGAGACGATGATGCCGATAGTGCTCAAATTCAGGATAACGCCTGTCATCCGGGGCAGGTTATACGACAAGACGGAGTTCTTGAAACCTTCTCCTCCCAGGATGTTCGGCATGATGCCGAAGAAAAATATGATGAAGGAACTGGTCGACCAAGAATAGAATCCTTCAAACATCGTTCGGATCCAAAATCTCTTTTTTTCGACAGGCACTTTCCCATTCACCTTGAAGTCGCGGACGAGATACGCAAAATTCTCGGCCCCCCACGCCCAACGGCGTTGCTGTTTATACAAACTGACCATAGAGTCCCAAAAACTTCTTCCTCGAACCGCATCCATGTAAACCGGGTAGAACAGCGGGACGGTCCGCCAGTCGCCGTCGTAGCGATTCAGGCACTGGAAAAAAATTCTCGAATCCTCTGATACCAGGTTGGTTTCCCAAAAGCCGACATCAATGAGAGCCTGAAGGGGGATGCTGTGGGAAGAGAAGGTAACCAACTGTTCTGGCCTTGAGGATTGCATGAGTTGCCAGAATGTCGATGAGAAGCCAATGAGCCGCGCAAAAAATTTTGTCGATGTAAGGTTATTCGTGAAAAAAGGTATCGGCTGGAAACTGGAACGGAGAGGTTTTTCGGCCCTCAAGAAGGAATACGTCAAGACGCCGAAGTAATTCGAATCCGTCCGTGTATCGATATCGAAAACCGACACAATGACGCGTTCATGCGGTATGCCGCTCTGGTCGACCAAGGCGGGAACGGCATGGCGCGCCGCCCACGCCTCGTTGGAACCCTTGCCGGGAATTTCACCGAGCAATCCACTGGGGTGAACGGTGATGAGAAATCCGCCGAACGATTCGCCGAATTTCTTTTTTATTTTTTCTGCAACCCCGACGTCTTCCGCGCCGGCGCGTTCCTCGAGCGCCAAAACCACAAGGAGCTTCTCTTGGGGATAGTTGGTTTTTGCCAAGCTTTCGAAACTGCTCTCGACGACGGCGTACGGCTCCCGATAGGTCGGCAAAATAAGCAAATGGTAAATATTTTCCCACGCAAGATTCTCGCTGCGCAGCTTTTCCAGCCAATCGGTTTTGAGATTTTTTCTCATCCTGGAGAAAGCGTAACGCAGGTGAAGAAAGAGATAAAACAATTTAAGGATCCAATAAAAATCGTAGAGTAAAATAAACACGACAACCGCCTGAGGCAACTGCCAGGAAGCAAACATCAAGACCAAAAGCGTCAGCCAAGCGGCGAGGCCGGGCAAGATTTCATAGAAACGCATACGAGAACTCATCTAAAAAACGACGAGGCCGAGCGCCCAATCCAAACTTCGGGAGCCAGCGCCGAAGAGCACGAGGAGGAAAAGCGCTGCGAAAATCAGGAGTTCAAATTCATAACCGCCGACGAAACCCGCTTTCCGTTTTACTTTCAAAAGAATGACCACAAACTCGATGAGGAGGATGACGGCAAAAATCTGGGTGAGAAATCCGAGTATTAACGCTAGACCGCCGGCAACTTCAGCGAGAGCGACAAGCGTCCCCCAAAAACGGCCGGGTTTAAAGCCCATATCCCCGAAACTCGCGCCCGTCGTTTTCAAATCTTTCATCTTCGGAAAACCGTGCTTCGCCATGATAAGTCCAAGGACAAATCGCAAGATGAGGAGCCCCCAATCGCTGAAAATGAATAAAAATTGAATCATGAGCAAAACTTGTAAAGGCGACCTTTCACTTTTACTATATTATATACCTTGCGACCGGCTGTATGAAAATTTTATCCATAGAAACAAGTTGCGACGAAACGGCAATCGCCATCGTAGAAGCGAGCGGCGGATTAAAAGCGCCACGCTTCAGGGTTCTCGAGAACATCGTTTCTTCGCAAATCTCCTTTCACGCACCTTTCGGCGGCGTGGTTCCTAATATCGCAAAGCGGGAACACCTCAAGAATTTGCCCGTCATCCTTGAACGGATCCTTGCAAATTCTGAATCCAAAATCTCAAGTTCCAAACAAGCGCAAAATGCCGCCGGCAAAACACCGAATATGAAGGTGGACGCAGTTGCGGTGACCGTAGGCCCTGGACTCGAACCGGCACTCTGGACCGGCATCAACTTCGCAAAAGAAATTCATCACAATCACTTCCCCGGATCGAAGCTCGTCGGGGTAAACCACATGGAGGGACATCTCTACAGCTTTCTGCTGACCCAAAAATCCCAATTTCCCATTTCTCATTTCCAATTTTCAAGAGCGAAAATTTCCCCGGCAATCGGGCTCGTGGTTTCCGGGGGACATACCATTCTTCTCCTCTTGAAGTCGCTGACCCAGTGGAAAAAACTCGGCGAGACGAGAGACGATGCTGTAGGGGAGGCATTCGACAAAGTGGCGAGGATGCTTGGTCTCCCCTATCCCGGTGGTCCGGAGATACAAAAAATGGCGGAGAATGGTGACGAAGCATCGATAGACTTTCCTCGCCCCATGATGAGAGGGAAGAACTACGACTTCAGTTTTTCGGGATTGAAAACATCGGTGCTTTACTATATAAAAGACCACGAGAGCCAATTTAAGAGCAACAAATTCATCGAGGACGTTGCGGCGAGTTTCCAGGCAGCGGCCGTGGAAACCCTGGTTTACAAAACCGCCAAGGCCGCCAAGGAATTCAAAGCAAAATCGATCATTCTCGCCGGCGGCGTCGCAGCAAATAAAGCATTGAGAGATGCGCTACAGGCTGCAAGCCACGAGCTACACGTCAATTTCTTCGCGCCGCCCATGGAATTTAATACCGATAACGCCGCAATGATTGCCGCCGCCGCATACATCCAAATCTTGAAAAAGAAAAACCGCCGCATCGCGGCCCAAGCAAATTTAACTCTATAAAAATTATCCGCGGTGCGATATCCACAGTTATTTAGCCATGGCTTTTTAATTATGGATTAAACACAGAGGCATCATAACCCAAAGTGATTTTTGAGTTTTTCCTCTCCCTCAAAATCACTGACATGCAGAATAAGGATGTGCCTGCGCACATCGAAGATCATCGCCAAAAACTCTATCTCGTCTTCGCATGGATAAGGCGCAACATAAACACTTTTCTGCAGGGGGTAGAAATTCATGCTACGCAATTTCCTGCCGAATGCATCTCTGGCTTGCTTCTGATTGACCGGTATATCAAAGATAATGAGCCGCCATTTTTTGTCCCATTTCCCCGTCTTTTTTAAATGAATATCGTCAATATCGTAGGAAAGCATTTTTTGCCGCCCCGCCCGTGTGATCACGATCTGAACCCTGCCGCCGTCCAGTTCCTTAAAATCTATCAATTCACGCCTTTGCAAGTTTTTCAAATCTCTTAAAAACCTCTCTTTTTCAAAGGATCTCTTATAAAAATATCCGCGCAATAAATTCTTGATCATTGCAGCTCCAGCAACCGGCGAGGCGAGTGAAATTAACAAGATGCCTCCGCCCGCTACAAGTTGGCGCATGATTTTGTGCGGGTTGGAATTTTTTCGCAATCTCATCTTCCTGTTTTCGTTTTTGCGCTTTTTGTCATCTGCCATAGTGATGCAAATATTATACCATTCTCCACAGTTATTTAGCCATGGCTAAATAACTGTGGATGAAAATTAAAAAGGTGGGGATGCGTCAGTAAGATGAGGGTGGAAACGGGTTAGGACAACATATATATGCAAAGGTCAATACCACGTAATGGTTCAATAGCTTGGAAACACTGGAGGGTTAGAATATGGGTATGTACGAAACAAACAAAAGGTTGCTCCGCCTCCGGATGGAAGCGGTCCGGATGGTCCGGGCAGGGTACGGGGTCAGGGA